>CAYZMR010000014.1:0-33352 GCA_964479515.1 uncultured Hyphomicrobiales bacterium
TCCTCGCCCCAGATCGTGTCGTTGCCGTCGCCGCCGATGATCGTGTCGTCGCCGGCCCCGCCGCTGAGTTGGTCGTCGCCCGCGCCGCCGAAGAGCGTGTCGTTGCCGTCGCCGCCGAGGAGTGTGTCGTTGCCGTCGTCGCCGCCGATGGTGTCGTTGCCGGCGCCGCCGAGGATCACGTCGTTGCCGGCATTGCCGCCGAGATTGTCGTTGCCGTCCTCGCCCCAGATCGTGTCGTTGCCGTCACCGCCGACGATCTGGTCGTTGCCGGTGCCGCCGCCAAGTTGATCGTCGCCGGCGCCGCCCACGATGAAGTCATTGCCGTCGCCGCCGTTGATGTTGTCGTCGAGCGCGCCGCCGAAGATCGTGTCGTCGCCGGATGTACCCCCGACGGTCTCGGGATTGACGTCGTTGATTGCGATATCGAAGGCCTTCTCGAAGGTGAGCCCGCCGGAGTCGGTCACCTGCACCGTGATGGAGTCGGAGCTGTGCTGCTCGTAATCCAGCAGCGCGTAGTTCGCGACGACCAGATTCGATCCGTCGATCGCGAAGGCCCCCCCGGCATCGTCGAGCAGGCTGTAGGTGTGCGTATCGCCCAAATCCTGGTCGGTCGTGGTGAAGGCGCCCACCACCGTGCTGTCCGGGCTGTTCTCATCCACGCTCGCATTCGAGAGCGAAATGTCGGTCGGCGCATGGTCGATCGACGCGCCGACCGGATTGATCGTCAGGCTCTCGGTCGCGGCGTTGCTGTCGAGCGACCCGTCATTGGCCTTGAAGGTGAAGCTGTCGGTGCCGGAGTAGTCCGCGTCCGGCGTGTAGCTGAACGTGCCGTGCGCCGTGTCGATCGTGACGCTGCCGTGTGCGGGCTGCGTCACGTCGAGATAGGTGAGCGTGCTGCTGTCGATGTCGGTCGCCGAGAACGAGCCCGTGATGACCGTGTCCTGATTGCCGCTGGCCGCACCGTCATGGGCGACCGGCGCGTCGTTGACCGGATTGATTGTCAGGCTCTCGGTCGCGACGTTTGAGTCGAGTGACCCGTCATTGGCCTTGAAGGTGAAGCTGTCCGAGCCGTTGTAATCCGCGGCCGGCGTATAGCCGAACGTACCGTCGGTGTGCGCCGTCAGGCTGCCATGCGATGGCCCGGCAACGAGACTGTAGGTCAGCGTCGGGCTGTCGATGTCGCTCGCCGAGAGCGAGCCGGTAATGAGCGTATCCTCGTTGCCGCTCGCCGAGCCGTCGTGCGCGACCGGCGCGTCGTTCACCGGAATGATCGTCAGGCTCTCGGTTGCGACGTTGCTGTCGAGCGACCCATCATTAGCCTTGAAGGTGAAGCTGTCGGTCCCGTTGTAATCCGCGGCCGGCGTATAGCCGAACGTGCCGTCGGTGTGCACCGTCAGGCTGCCATGCGATGGCCCAGAAACGACACCGTAGGTCAGCGTCGGGCTGTCGATGTCGCTCGCCGAGAGCGAGCCCGTGATGAGCGTGTCCTCGTTGCCGCTTGCCGAACCATCATGCGCAACCGGCGCGTCGTCGACCGGCGCGATGTCGACCACCCGGTTGGCGGTGTCGACGCCGTCCCCGCCCGTGCCTTGAGCGCCCGTGTTTCCGTCGTGAAAGGTGACGTGCATCGTGACGCTTGCGGGCGGCGCGTCGTTCAAATTCTCGTAGGTGATGTGCTGCAGCACATCGTCCACCAGGGCGGTCGTCGCCGGCGTGTCCTGGCTCGTGAAGGTGATCCCGATCGTGCCCTCGTTGGGGCCGGTCGACGGGATCGAGTAGGTGGCGAACACGTGCCCGCCTGACAGCAGGGTGTGGTGGACGCTGTCGAACGTGAAGCTCGCGCCGCCGGTCGAGAAGCCGAACGTATCGTCGGTATTGGCGCCGCCGACGCGGCCGATGATGACGCTCGCGCCCGCATAGTCGCCCGCGCCGCCATTGAGGGCATCGAGATCGACGTCGGTCACCGTCGCGAGCGGATTGAACTTGATGAAGGTCTGCTCGGTCGCCATGTCCGGCGTGTTGCCGAAATGGCCGAGCACCGGCGCATCGTTCACGGCGTTCACGGTCACGCTCTCGGTCGCGACGTTCGAGTCGACCGTGCCGTCATTGGCCTTGAAGGTGAAGCTGTCGGAACCGTTGTAGTTCGATGCCGGCGTGTAGCTGAACGTGCCGTTCGGGTTGACCGTCACGTTGCCGTGCGCCGGACCGGCGACAAGGCTGTAGGTGAGCGGATCGTTGTCGGCATCGTTCGCCGCAACGGCGCCCGTGATGGTCGTGTCTTCGTTGCCGCTTGCGGAGCCGGCCTGCGCGACCGGCGCGTCGTCCGTGATGACGTTCGTACCGCTGCCATTGTCCGAGCTCAGAAAGAATACGGCGGACGGGGCGGCGTTGGGCAGCAGGATCTGCGCGGTGGTCCCGGTGTGGGAGTCCACCGTCAGTGTATGATTGCTGAAGCCGTATGTGGCGCTGGCGGACGACAGATTGGTGATGTCGATCGTGTCGCTCTTGCTCAGATCGGTGATCGAGCTGCCGTTGAGATCGGCCGCGGTGTCCTTGAACTCATCGGTGCCGCCGCCGCCCGTGTACGTGTCGTCCCCGCCATAGCCGGTGAAGATGTCGGCTTCCGTGCCGCCGACGATCGCGTCGGCAAGATGCGTTCCCAGCAGCGTGGTGTTGCCGCCCGTGAACGCCGTGATCGTGCCGGTGATCGCGAAATCGACGGCCTTGTCGGCCTGGACGAGCCCGGCGCCGGCGACGGTCGGGTCGGCCATCGCGATGGCGGAATCCCGGAGCAGGTTGTCGACGTCCGTCGGCGTAAGGTTCGCGTTCGCTTCAAGGACGAGCGCGGCCACCGCCGCGACCGAGGGGGCCGCCGCCGACGTACCGAAGAAATTCGGAAGCCCATCGGTGTCCGCATCAGCGCCCGCATCAATTGGGAAGAAGGATGTGTCGACGCCGTCGACCCCGGTGAACGTCGGATAGCGTACCTCCGGCGTTGCAAGCGGATTTCCGTTGGTGTCGAACTCGATCGTGTCCGGCCCGGCGTCCGAGAACGTCTCGTTGAGCGGCGGCGCCCGGCCGAATGCCGGCGTGTCGGTATAGTCCGCCGCACTGACGGCGCCGCCGTTTGGGACCGCCGCGTGACCGTAGAGCGTGCTCTCGCTGATGCTGTTCGCCGGCTGCTGAAGCAGGATGACATTTTGGTCGTCGCCGATGATCCTGAGATCCGTCGGCGCCGTCCCCGAATGCAGGCCGACTTCGAGATAATACGTGCCGCTCGCGCCGTTGGTGTTAAACGTCAACACTTCGACGGGGTCGCCGCCGATATTGTTCGCTGTCGCGGCAGCGAAGACAGTGGCGCCGGTTGCGTCGGTCAGGAAAAAGTCGAGATCGCTGGTCGCGCCGACACCCGGACTGGCCGACGCCGCCGGATTGTTCCATTCAAGTACGAGGCTGACGCTCGTGTTCTCTCCCGTGAGCGTCACCGGCATCAGCGCTTCGCCGGGAGCGAAATTGTCGGCGACTTCGGCGCGGCCGTTGTAATTGAAACTCGCGCCGGCCGTGAAGGGACCTTCGTAGCCGTTGTTGCCATCGTTCCCGGTGGCCGAGAAGAACAGAACGCCCTCCTGCTCCACCTGAAGGATCGCCTGGGCAACGATGCCGTCCTGATAGGCCGGCTCGTCGGCATAGCCGAGGTCGTCGACAATGATCTTGGCGCCATGCGCCGCGAGATCGAGGATGTTGGCCGCGAAAGACGCTTCGCCGTTGTTGCCAGTTTCGAACAGGATCGATGCGCCGGGCGCGATCTCGTGGACGATCTGCGCCATCGCGCGGCCTTCGTCCGTGCCGTTGGGAGAATCCGCGAGGTCCTGCGTGTCCGCCGGCAGGTAGCCGTTGGCGATGTCGGTCGCCATCGTGTCGGCGTTGCCCGACGTGTTGAAGCTGTCGGACAGGATGCCGACCGTCACGCCGGTCCCATTCACGCTGAATTGCGTTTGCGCCGTGTCGGCATGGAGGGCTTGCGATGCTTGCGGCGGGATCGGCGCCGCCGAGAACGATAAATGGGATGCGGAGGCCGAGAGCAGATCCTGCAGGCCGGTCAGCAGCCCGATGCTCGCGATCGGCAATTGGCCGGAGGCGTCGCCGTGAAAGCTTGCGCCGCTCGTGAGCCCGATACTTTGAAGCTCGCTCAGCAGCGCCGCGCCGTCGCCGTCCTTGGCGATCGCATCGATGGTCACGTTGGGGCCGGCCGGGAGCGCGATCGTCGGCACCGCCGTCGATCCGGCGGCCGTGTTGGGCGCCGAAGTGGGCGGATCGAACGCGTTGGTGATCGGGTTTGAACTTGGTGCTGCAGGCGGCGCGGTGCCGGCCACCTCATAGAGGTAGAGGTCGGTCAAGGTCGTATCGAGCACGGACAAATCCGGATCAACTCCGGCATCGTCGAGCGAGTCGATCTTGTGATTTACCGCCATTCCCCAACCCTTGGTTTCGACATTGCGTTCGCGATCGGACGCAGCGTCGATGCGTCCCGTTATCCGAGCATGGCGAGCCGCTTCCGACGCGTCACCCTAGCTAGTTGGAGAGGTCCGCTCCGGTCAGATCGCGCCGTTGAGAACACCGACGGCGACGGCTTCGACGCGTGTTTTCACGCCGAGACGCTTCTTCGCCTGCTCGACGTGGAAGTGCGCGGTCGCCGGCTTGATGCCGACCAGCGTCGCGATATCGGCGTCCGACTTGCCGGCCGCCGCCCATTGCAGGCATTCGATCTCGCGTGGACTGAGCTGCGCGCGATCGGGCGCGAACATCCCGAAGCCCTCCGACGTGCGGCACTGCTCCCAGACTGTCCGCGCCATCATCTCCACGGCGGCGCGATCGGCGGCCCTGAGCGAAAGTTCTTGGCGTGTCGCCAACGTCACGAGGCCCTGGAGGCTGCCCGGCCCGTGGATCGGGACGGCGAGGACGTCCTTCCACCCGAAGGCCACACCGGCCGCATAGACCCGCTTCTGTATCTCGGTGAGCTTCAGGCGCGTGGCGACATCGCTGTACCAAAACGCCCCGACACGGCGGCGCGCTTCCATCGGCAGGAAATCATGCGCGGCGAAGCGGTTCGACTCGTAGATGTCGATCCACTCCTTCGGCCAGTCGAGGAAGAAAAAGCGGACCTTGCGGTTTTGTCCGATCCCGGCCCAGGCACCGCACGCGCCACCGGCAAACCCCAGGCGCCGGATCGTCACCCGGAAATCATCGACCGAAGCCGCGGCGTCAAGCTTGGAGGAACGTTCGATGAATTCCAACGCCGTTTCGGCGAATGAATTCGTGAACGACAGTCCGTTCCGGCTCATTCGCCCCCCTGCGGCGGAGTTTCGGATTACAACCCCGCGCCCAGGATGGCATGCTCGCCATCAAAGGCTCGTCAAGACGACCGTCAATCCGTTTTTCTCGGTGGACCATGGCCTTAGCGGCATAAAAATGAGCCGGATGCGCCCGCCGGGCGGCGAGCCCCCTTCTCTGCGAGACGGTGAACGTGCAAGAGTGAAAAGCCCACGCACGCGGCCATCCCGTGACCATGACCAGACCAATCGGCGTATCCATTCGATTGCTCGGCCAGTTCGCAGTCGAGACGGCTTCCGGACAACCGGCGTGCATCCGGTCGCGCAAGGCGCGGGCCCTCGTCGGCTACCTGGCGATGAAGCCGGAGTACCGGGCATCTCGCGAAGAGTTGGCGACGCTTCTGTGGGGCGATACGCCCGACGCGCTGGCGCGCCATAGCCTGCGGCAGTGTCTTAGCTCCTTGCGCGCCGACCTCCGTCTCGCCCCGACCTTGCTGTCGGCCGAGCGCGACGGGATCGAGCTTGCCGCGGACCCGCTGATCGTGGACGCGCGCGAACTGATCACGCTGTCCCGATCAACCAGGCTGGAAGAGCTTTCGCGCGCCGCTTCCCTCTATCGGGGGGATTTTTTGGCCGATCTGATTCTGGATATCGACGAGTTCGACGCCTGGAGCCGTCAGGAAGGCGAGCGCCTACGCGCGACGGCCGCTCATGTCTTTGGCGCGCTCGCGCGCCTGTCCGGCGAGTGCGGGGATGGCGAGCGCGCGATCGACGCGGCGGAGCGCCTTGTTGCATTGGAGCCGACGCGAGAGGACTGGCAGCGCACCGCGTTGCGGATGTGGGCGCGTCACCGGGGTCGCGACGCAGCCCTCGGCCGCGCGAAGGACGTTGGCGAGTTGATCGGGCGCGAGTTCGGCGTTCTCCCTGAGAAGGAGACGCGCGCTCTGATCGATGCCATCGACCGCGGAACCGTTGGACCGGCGGCGCCGGATGAACCTCAGGCGCCGGGCCTCGACCAGGCGCCCATCCCCGATGTGGCGAGCACTGTCGAAGTGCCCGCCACGATTCCACCAACCCGACCGCAGCCGCCGCGTTGGCGGCAACGCACCTGGTCGATAACCGCGATGGCGGCGGTCGGGGTTGCGGTCCTCGCGTGGGTCATCGCTGAGTTCACGGTCGGCTGGCCGTTCGGGATTCCCGCCGCAACCTCTCTCGCTGAGTCTCCGAAAGCCCGATTGGATGCGGCGTCGGTACGAGACTCGGTCACTCCGGTTGTCGTGCTGCCGTTCACGGTCGACACCGGCAACGGCCCGGAGGACGAGACCTTCGTGCGAACTCTGACGCACGACCTCATCGGCTACCTCGCGCGATATCCTCAGCTTCGGGTCGTGTCCGATCAGACATCCGACCTTTACCGTGGGCGCGCGGTCGACATCGCGAAGGTCGGGGCCGAACTCAACGTGCCCTACGCGATCGTCGGTCACGCGCAGCTTGATGACGGCCACGTCCGCGTCACCTTCAATCTCGTCGATACGGCGAGCCGACTGAACGTGTGGTCTGGGCAGGCGCAACGCGACCGCGCCGATATGGCGCTCGTGGCCGACGAGATCGCGCGCGGCACTGCACGCAGCTTCCAGATCCAATTGACCTCTGCGGACGCGCGCCACCGACGCGGCGCCTTCGGGCCGTCATCCGAGACCGCCGATCTGTTGGTCCGCGGTCGCGCGGCCGAACAGCTCGGCCCTTGGAGCGCGAACATGTCGGAAGCGATGCGCCTCTTCGACGAGGCCTTGCAACGCGATCCACAGTCGGCAGCGGCGATGTTGGGTATCGCCCGCGTGACGGTCATGGCCAACGGAAACTTTATCGAGCTCGATCCACCAGCCAACCTGGATCGGGCCGAGCGCTTGCTGGACGACGTTCTGACGCGGCAGCCGAACTCGCCTACAGCACACTACATCTTCGCCCAATTGCAGAGGATTCGAGGACGCTACCCCCAAAGCCTGCAGTCGTTTCAGCGCGCGTTGGAGCTGAACCCGAGCTTCATATTTGCCCATGCCAACATCGGCAACCTGCTGACGCGCATGGGCGACCCTCGGGAGGGGTTGAAACGCATCCAAGAATACATGCGCATGGCTCCGCCGAATGAGCCCGCGATGGGCTACGGCCATTTGTTTGCCGCCGAAGCCCAACTCGCCTTGGGAGAGAAGCAGGCGGCGCTTGAATCGATGTTGCGCGCGAACGCATTGTTCCCTGGCTCGCCGCGTATGCAGGGTTTTCTTGCAGCCATCTACGCCATCACGGGTGACCATGCCAATGCGGCGAAATACGCGGCGGCTTTCCGGCGATCCGCCCCTCGCGCGACGCACAACATCTTGGAGCCTACCCCCCAATCGACTTCGCGAGAGGACGGCTTGACGGAGATATTCGACGGCCTTCGCCTTGCCCTATCTGAATTTCACGGATGAG
Organism: uncultured Hyphomicrobiales bacterium; assembly: GCA_964479515.1. Classification (GTDB taxonomy): domain Bacteria; phylum Pseudomonadota; class Alphaproteobacteria; order Rhizobiales; family Xanthobacteraceae; genus PALSA-894. Next base: position 7,800 of record CAYZMR010000014.1, read on the forward strand.
AACCTGGCGGCGCGCCGGCGGCGCTACGACAGATCCGCCTCGGGCCACAGCGGACAACGACTCAAGAGAAGATGAAATGATCCGCTGTGAGCTGCTGTGGCGCGACGCCGTTGAGCGCTATGGTGTTAGTCCTATTGTAGGTGATGGTGGTGGCGCCGGTCGCGGAATTGAAGCTCTCGTGTGCCACCATCGCACACCGGTTGGCATTTCTGTTTCCGGCGGAGATTACCGGACTCGTCGTCTTCATGGGCGCGTTCGGGTTGGTACCGCTCGGAACTTCGAAATTCCTTGGCGTCAACTACGCGGGCGACCCAATTCAACCTGACTCCTTCGCGATCGCCACCACGACACTCCTCGTCATGGTCGGGATCAACGTCTGGGGCTCGAAGCGATTCAAGCTCTACGCGATGTTGGTTGGATGCCGCCGCCGGAAGTGCACCACGTCTGATTGAGGCGCGACGCGGAAAGCGAGCGAGTGGTCGAACATCGCGCAACTGGCCACTTCCGCTTTGGATCATTTTCGACCCGGACGAGGACAGCAGCAGGCCCCGCCATGTCGGCTGTGGCCCCAAAAGCGGAAGTAAGAAATGAAAAGAAAACTGATCACGATCTTCGCGGGCGTTTTGATCGCGGTTGGGTCATGGGTGCCGCTATATATTGTCGAGGCGCGCGATCCCTACGCGATGCCGGTCGGGCTCGGCCTGCTTACCTTTGCCGTCAGCTCTGTCGGTGGTGTGATCGCCCTAGTCGGGCTCGTTCGGCTTGTGATGCAAGCCTCACGGACCCCAAATTAGGACACTACCGGCCAATGAAATTCTAAAGCAGGCCGGACTCTCCAAGGCATTCTGATCTTCCTCGAGGCGGCGAATTCGGTCCCGAGTTCGCCGCGAAGCCGCCGCGCGCCGGCCCTCGGGAAACCGGATTTGCGCGAGTTCCTTGCGCGGGGATAACCCGCCAGAGGAAACCTCACATGAAAGCTCCGCTTGCTCTCGCGATGGCGCTCGCCGCCGTCGTCCCGGCCGCTGCCGCCGATCTCGACGTGCGTTCCTCAATCGATGCCGTGACCGTGTATCCCGACGGCGCCACGGTGACGCGGCTCATCAGTGTTGACCTGCCGCAGGGCGACACGACGCTGATCGCGCGCGACTTTCCGCCAGGCCTTGATGCGTCCTCGCTGCGCGTCGAAGGCGAGGGCGCCGCCGGCATCGTGATCGGGGCGATCGATGCGCGCGCGCCGCGACCGGAGCGGCCGGCGACCGCGCCCGAGCTTGAAAGCAAGATCGAGGCGCTCAAGGACGAGCGTACCGCCCTCGACGACAAGATCGCCGCCGAGACGGCGCGCAAGGAGTTCGCCCAGCGCTTCGCCGCCGAGACCCCGTTCGGCCTCGGCGACAAGGGCGAGGCGCGTCCGATCGCGGACTGGCGCGTTGCCTTCCACGCGGTCGCCGAGGAGATCGCGTCCGCCGACGAGGCGATCCGGCAGGCACGCCTGCGCCAGCGCGAGATCGACCGCGGGCTTACGGCGTTCGGCGCGGAGCTTGCCGCAAATCCGCCGCGCAAGATGGAAGTGCGCATCGACCTTGCGGCGAACACCGGCGCGCGTGCGGTCTTCCGTGTCAGCTACACGGTGCACGGCGCGCGCTGGGCGCCGCTCTATGACGCGCGGCTCGACTCAGGCACGCGCGAGCGCAAGCCGGCGCTCGAACTGGTGCGCCGCGCCGAGATCGTGCAGCAGACCGGCGAGGACTGGTCCGACGTCGCGCTGTCGGTCTCGACCGTGCGCACGGCCAAGGGCGGTAGCGCGCCGGAGCTGTCACCATTGATCGTGCGCTATCCGAGTCCCGCCTCGGGTGCGCTGAAGATGACGCGGATCCCCGATCGCGTCAGCGCGGCGGAGGAGCAAAACCAACCGGCGACCGTCTATGCACCGGCCCCGAACCAGCTTCCGCTCCTGCTGGAGCGCGAGGCGACGCTCGAGAGCGGCGGCTTCCAGGCGGTGTTCCGTATTCCGGGCCGCATCTCGGTCGCGACCAATGAGGGCGCCAAGAGCTTCCGCATCGCGACCGGCGCGATCGCGCCCGAACTGCTCGTGCGTGCGACGCCGGCGCTCGACGAGACGGCCTATCTGGAAGCCGCGTTCAAGCAGATGGACGAGGCGCCGCTGCTGCCCGGCCGCATCTCGCTCTACCGCGACGGCATCTTCGTCGGCCGCGGCCAGATGACGCTGACCCCGAAGGACGAGACCGTGCGGCTCGGCTTCGGTGCCGACGACAAGGTGAAGGTCGCGCGCGCCACGATACGCAAGAACGAAGGCTCGACCGGCATCATCACGTCGGCCAAGACCGACGAGCGCGAATACAAGATCACGGTGCGCAGCGGCCACGATCGCCCGATCAAGGTGATCGTCGAAGACCAGATTCCGACGAGCGAGACCGCCGACATCCAGGTCGAGCTGCTGCCGGTCACGACCGCGCCGAGCGAGAAGGACGTGCGCGATCGGCGCGGGGTGCTCGCCTGGAACCTGGAGGCTGCGCCCGGTGAGGTGAAGGAGATCAAGCTCGCCTGGCGCATGCGCTGGCCCGCCGACAAGGTGGTTGCCTATGAGCCGCGCCGGCCATGAGGCCGGCGTCGGGCGCGCCACGTCCTCGGTGGAGGATCGTTAATCCAAGCAAAACAATGGCTTGCCTCCCCCGACGCCATCCGTTATCGGGGGAGCGGGTTCGCGCCGTTGCGTGCGCGCCCCGCGCCGCGGCGACGCGCTGCCCGCGCGCCGATCGATCAGGCTGGCGAATGATCTCCGCCGAACCGGTTTCCGCTTCTCCGGGTCATGCGCTATGGGGTCCTCATGGCAAACGTGGTGGTCGTCGGATCCCAGTGGGGCGACGAGGGCAAAGGCAAGATCGTCGACTGGCTGTCCGAGCAGGCCGACGTGGTGGTGCGTTTCCAGGGTGGCCATAATGCCGGCCACACGCTGGTCATCGACGGCGTCACGTTCAAATTGTCGCTGCTGCCGTCCGGCGTCGTGCGGCCCGGCAAGCTGTCGGTGATCGGTAATGGCGTCGTGGTCGACCCGCGCGCCTTGGTCGAGGAGATCGCGCGTCTCGCAGCCCAGGGGGTCGCCATCACGCCGGACAATCTGCGCATCGCCGAGAATGCCGCATTGATCCTCTCGCTGCACCAGGAGCTCGATGCGTTGCGCGAATCCTCCAACGCCGGAACGCGCATCGGCACGACCAAGCGCGGCATCGGTCCGGCCTATGAGGACAAGGTCGGTCGGCGCGCGATACGGCTGATGGACCTGAGCGATCTTTCTTCGCTCGGCGGCAAGATCGACGGGTTGTTGGCGCATCACAACGCGTTGCGGCGCGGGATGGGTTTGACCGAGATCGATCCGCGCGTGATCTACGACGAGCTCGCCGCCGTCGCGCCGAAGGTGCTGCCCTACATGGACCGGGTGTGGTCGCTGCTCGACGGCAAGCGGCGCGAGGGCAAGCGCATCCTGTTCGAAGGCGCGCAGGGAACGCTCCTCGACGTCGATCACGGCACCTATCCCTTCGTCACCTCGTCGAACACGGTTGCGGGCCAGGCCGCGACCGGCTCGGGGCTCGGCCCCGGCGCGGTCGGCTACGTGCTCGGCATCTGCAAGGCCTATACGACGCGGGTCGGGGAGGGGCCGTTTCCGACCGAGCAGCTCAATGACGTCGGCCGCCTCCTCGGCGAGCGGGGACGCGAGTTCGGGGTGGTCACCGGGCGGGCGCGCCGCTGCGGCTGGTTTGACGCCGTGCTGGTGCGACAAACCGCCCGCACCAGCGGCATCAACGGGCTGGCGCTGACCAAGCTCGATATCCTCGACGGATTTGACGAGGTAAAAGTCTGTGTCAGATATCGACTCGACGGCCGGGAAATCGACTATCTTCCGGCGAGTGCCAGTGCGCAGGCTCGAGTCGAGCCGGTCTATGAGACGGTCGAGGGGTGGAACGGCGCGACGGCCCGGGCCCGGTCCTGGGCGGAACTGCCCGCGCAGGCGATAAAATACGTACGGCGAATCGAGGAGCTGGTGGACTGTCCGGTGGCGTTGTTGTCGACAAGTCCCGAGCGGGAAGACACCATCCTGGTGCAGAACCCGTTCGAGGCTTGAGCCGAAACCGCTTGGGGCACGCGCGAAGAGCTGAAGAATCCTGATGGCCGACTACTATCCGCTTGTCGCCAAGGCCGTCGCCGGCCTCGAGAAGAATTCCGGCGAGGGTCGGCGCGCGCTTTACGAGCGCGCGCGCACGGCGCTGGTCGGCCAGTTGCGCGGCATGACCGATCCGACGCTGACCGAGGCCGAGATCACGCGCGAGCGCCTCGCGCTCGAGGAAGCGATCCGCAAGGTCGAGGCCGAATCGGCCCGTCGCATGCGGCCCGACGCCAGCAGGACCGAAGCCGCCGCGAAGCCACCCGAGGTCTCCCGCAGCGAGGAGATCGCGCGCCAGCCCGCGAAGGCCGCGGCGACGACGAGCGCGCCTGCGGACGAGGCCCCCCCGACCGAGCGAACGCGCCTGTCGATGCGCAATCGTTCGGGCGAACGGCGGTCGGTGACCGACGAAGGCCTGAAAGGTTTTCGCGATGTGATCGCCGAGGCCGACGGTCTCGGCGAAGCGCCGGCGCAGGCGGTGAGATCCGCGCGCGAAGCGCTGGCCACGACACCGGCCCCCGGACAGGTGTTCGAGCGCATCGAGCCGCGGGTCGAGCCGGAAGGGCTGCGCGCGCCGTTGCGGCCGTCGTCGTCGCGCGCCGCCGAGCAGCCGAATCGCGGCGCGCCGCCGCCGCGCATGTCGACGCAGCCGTTCGAGCCGTTCGAGCCGCAGAGCGCGGCCGAGCCGCGCACGGCGCCGCCGCGGCAGGGTCCGCTGCGTCAGCCGGCCGCCGACGACATCGGCGAGCTGCCGAAGCGCTCGCGCGCCGGGCTGATCGCCGCAATCGTGACCGTGCTCGTCATCCTTGGGCTCGGCGCCGGCGCGTTCATGTACAAGGATCGCATCGCGAGCCTGTTCAACGCGGTGCGCAGTCCCGCGAACCAGACGCAAAAGGACGCGACGCCGAACACGCCGAAGTTCAACGATCGCGTCGGCCAGCCGAACCCGCCGTCCGACCAGGCGCAGCAACAGACACAGGCGACGCCCGGCACCCCGGCGGCGCCGGGTGCCGCGGTCGCCCAGCGCGTCGTGCTCTACGAGGAAGACCCGGCCGACCCGCAGGGCAAGCGCTACATCGGCTCGGCCATCTGGCGCACCGAGACCGTGACGCCCGGACCCGGCATGGCGCCCGAGCTCGCGGTGCGGGCCGATATCGAAATTCCCGAACGCCGCATCACCATGACGTTCTCGCTTCGCCGCAACACGGACCAGGCCTTGCCGGCGAGCCACACGATCGAGGTCACGTTCAACCTGCCGGCGGATTTTCCCTTCGGCGGCGTCTCGAACGTGCCCGGCATCCTGATGAAGCAGGCCGAGCAGACGCGCGGCTCGCCGCTCGCGGGCCTCGCCGTGAAGGTGACGTCGGGCTTCTTCCTGGTCGGCCTGTCGGCGGTCGAGTCCGACATGCAGCGCAATCTGCAGCTCCTCAAGGAGCGGCCCTGGTTCGACATTCCGATCGTCTACAACAACGGCCGCCGCGCGATTCTCGCGATCGAGAAGGGCACGCCCGGCGAGCGCGCGTTCGACGAAGCCTTCAAGGCCTGGGGACAGTAAGCGGCATTTATCATCCCGGCCGCGCGCCCGGCACCGCGGACGCGATGGCGAAGGGGCTGGTTGTCAGTTAATTCTCCGCCACATCTCTTCGTCGAGGATTGGGCAATCGAAACCCGCTTTCAGCATCGCGGTCACAATATGCCTCTTTAGATCGCGGCGATCTCGGGCCTTGGGGCTTCGCTTAACCGGCAATATTGTTTGCGGGGGATCATTACCGACGGGATTGGGAGGGATCGCCACGACTAGCACCTCACGGCAAACGTTTCGGAATGTGCGCATTTCAGGCATTCGAACGTGTGATGCTCATAGCCGGGCTTGGCGGCTCCAATTCCGATAAGCTTCAACAGCGTTCCGCAGGCCGCGCAAAGCGGCAAAATGTCGGAAGGTAGGATGAGCATCGAGTTCGGCTTTGGAAACGACATAGGCGCATCCCGTCTCTCTTTACAGGCGGGAGCGCTACAGCGTCTCTCGGTCATCCAGCGCCTGGCACAAGGGCTGCAGCCGGTGATGTGCCGTTAATGCGCCGCGAGGCTATCCGTTCCTCCGCCAACTAGGGCGACCTACTCGCTGCCCACGCCAACTCATACCGGTGCTGGTTGCGGCACTCATAGACGTAGAGATCGCGGTCGGCCTCAGGTTCAACTGAAATCAGCCGCATCTCACCGTCACCGCAGGCGGTGCAAGGCATTGAGGCGGGCGGAGCCGTGTGGGGCTGATGTTCTGCTACCGGCATGACGCGCGCTCCTGTTTAACAGACAGGCGGGAGCGCCACAGCCTCTCTCAGTCAACCGGCGCCTGGCACAGGGCCGCTGCCGATGATGCGCCATTGTTCAATATCTGCTCCCTGAGAGTCTGAGCAAAATCGGCCACTTTCAAAGTAGGCCGCTGCTTATTTCAACTCAGACCACCGCTCAGTGGGCACGTCTTCGCAACCGTCAAATGGTCGCTGCGACGTCCTTGATCATGGCCATCAGCCATTTGTGCAGCGGTGACACCGCCGACCGTGGGTGCCATGCCAGATGTACGGCTACGGAACGCGCCGGCAAAGGCGGTCAGGCGGCTCCTGCGTCGTGATACATGGATCGATCCCGGGTCAGGCCTGCGGGCTGTCCGGGATGACAGCCGGAGGATTCGCCCTTGCCCACCAATTCCATCCGCGTCGCGACGCATGCCGGCCCAGGCGCGCCGGTGGTGATCCGCACTGTGCCGTGGCCGGAGGTGCCGAAGAAGGCCGCGCTGATCAAGATCGGCGCCTGCGGCGTCTGCGGCACCGATCAGCACATCCTCAAAGGCCATTGGCCAAAGCCGTTGCCGTGGCCGTTCACGCTCGGCCATGAGCTCGGCGGCGTGATCGTCGAATGCGGCGCGGCGTTCACAGAGGACTTCATGGGCAAGCCGCTCACCGTCGGCTCGAAGGTGATGATCCCGCCGCTGATGCCGTGCGGCTCCTGCTATTACTGCGTCCACTATCCGGAAAACGCCAACAAGTGCCTGACGCCGGTCTATTACGGGCGCTATCTCGGCTTCGACAAGGCGCCGCATCTGTGGGGCGGCTGGGCCGAATATGTTTACGTCGATCTCGACATGCTGCCGGGCACCAAGGTCTACAAGCTCCCCGATGATATGAGTCTCAGGCTCGGCGCGCTCTCCGAGCCGCTCACCTCCTGCATCCGCGCGTTCAACCGCGCGATCGAGGCCGGCCGCTTCAAATGGGGCCAGACCGTCGTGATCCAGGGCTCGGGCCCGATCGGGATTCTGGCGGTCGCGGCCGCGCAGGAGATGGGCGCGGGCCGCGTGATCTGCGTCGGCGCGCCGGAGGCGCCGCGCTTGGCCCTCGCGCGGCGGATGGGCGCGGAGGCGACGGTGAATATCGAGGAGGTGACGTCGCCGGAGGCGCGCATCGCGGCCGTGCGCGACATCGTCGGCGGCTTCGGCGCGGACCTGGTGATGGATTGCTCCGGCCATCCGAGTGCTGGCCCTGAGGGCATCGAGATGCTGCGCGACGGCGGCACTTACGTCGAGATGGGCCAGTTCACCGATGCGGGCTCGATCGCGACCTCGTGGCACCGCATCTGCGCCAAGGATTTGAACGTGCTCGGCTCATGGGCCTTCACGGCGAACGACCTGCCGCTCGGCGTCGACATGCTCTACCGCACCCGCAACAAGTATCCCTGGCTCGAAATGCAGACGCTCTATCCCTTCACCGAAGCGGGGGTGGGACAAGCGGTCGCGGACGCGATGGCGATGAAGACCGTGAAGTCCACGATCGTGCCGTGGCCTGAATTGGTATGAACGACCGGCGTTTGTGCACCGCAGCTTGACAGCGGGGTGGTCAAAGTCGAGTTTCCCCCCGAAACGCCGGGGAGCTGAACAAGAGTGACCGAGACAGTCGGGTACGCCAACGGCCTTGGCCGGGCGAAGGCGTCGTATGGCCTGTTGCGGCGCTTCATCCGCGCCTTCATCCATTTCTGGTCCTATCATCTGTTTCTCAATCACTCGCGGACGATGGTGACGCACGTCGCGGGCTTCCGCCTCACCGTGCCGCCGACGGTGTTTCACCCGAAGGTGTTCCTCACCAGCAAGTATTTCGCCGGCTTCATCGGCAAGCTGGAGCTGACGGGCAAGCGCGTCGCCGAGATCGGAACCGGCAGCGGCATCCTCTCGCTCGCGGCCGCGCGCGCCGGCGCCGCAAGCGTCGTCGCGATCGACATCAATCCGAACGCCGCGCGCGCGGCCTACGACAACGCGCGCGACAACGGCCTCGGCGATCGCGTGCGCGGGCTCGCCTCGAACCTGATGTCCGGGATCGCTGCGCGTCCGCTGTTCGACGTCATCATCTCGAGCCCGCCCTCGTTTGCCGGCGAGCCGCGCGATCTTGCCGACCGCGCCTGGCACGCGGGACCGGCCTATCGCGACATCAAGGCGCTGTTCGAGCAGGCGCGCGAGCGGCTCGCGCCGGGCGGCGCCATGTATCTGCTGCTCTCCTCGGACTCCGACCTCACCCTGCTTGGCGAGTTGATCCACCAGGCGCATTTTTCCGTACACCTCATCGGCAAGCAGTCGATCTTCATCGAGGATTTCATCCTGTACGAGCTGCGGACGTTCTCTTAAGAGACGGCCTGAAAGTCGGGCCGGCTCTCGCCGGAATTCCGCATTGTGCGCGATCCGTGCGGAGCGATTTTCGCCACCTTTCTTAATGGTTTAGCGCCCGAAGAAGCCCCGCCTTGGTCCTAATCGCGCGCCGTTGCGGTCACGAAACCGCCCGACGCGGCTGGTCCCGTCGCGCCAGCCCGGGCCTCGCGCTCGGTCCGGGCCGGGGTGGGGTAAGTCGCGGAGGGCACATGCGTTTTGTAATCGTCGTCCTCGTTTTGCTGCTCGTTCCGGGCGCCGCGTCGGCGAGCCGTCCGCCGGATTTCATGTCGCGGGACACGATCCTCGGCTGGATCAATACGTATCGCGCCAACCCCGATCCGACACACGTGCCCGCCATGATGCGCGGCCTTGCCCGCCTCGGCCTGTTGCGCGATCCGGAATCATCCGGCGTCTTCGTCGGCTTCCTCGCCGGCGTGCTTGCGGCCAACCCCGAGCGCGCGGATGACATCGTGACGCGGATTTTTCCGCTGTCGGATGAGCAGCACTGGGCGATCGTGCGCGCGATCGCCTATTCGGGTCTTCCTGACTGGCAAGCTCTGCTCACGCGCGTCTCCGAGCGCATGCCAGACCGGCGCGTGATGATCGACAAGTTCCTCGCCGGCAAGCTCGCGACGCTCGAGCAGGCGCCGATCGAGAAGGAGCAGACCTTCGGCGAGAAGATGCGTGAGCAGTTCACGCTCGCGAAATATTTCAGCAAGCCGTCGCAGGAGGTGACCCTCCAGTTGACTCCCGACGTGCTCGATACGCTGTGGGGCTATTATTTCGCGACCGGTTCCTACCGTCCACTGTCGCGCGTCATCGCGATGCTGCGCTGGACGAAGGAGCGCGACAAGATCGAGTTTCTGACCCTCGGCAGCATGGCGAAATACACGCTCGCCATCAACGCCTCGCGCAATGCCGGGCTGCTCTCGGAATTGAAATGGGCCGCCACGCAGCAGCCCGAGCCGATCGCGAAGGTGCTCAAGGAGGTGATCGAAGCGGCCGAAACGGCCGAGACCGGACGCTTGCGCAACGAGGCGCTCACAGCGCTTGAAGAGCTCAAGGCCAAGGGACCCGGCTACAAGCGCGACGTCTCGATGTGGGGCCAGGTCGGCGAGGGCGCCATCGCGGTCGGCTGCATCGTCGCGGCCGTGGCGGGTCAGGTGGAATTCGGCGTGCCCTGCGTGGTCGGCGGGGTCGCGACATCCGCCGCGTTGCGGCTGTGGGATGGCCAGAAATAGCGAGCATCGCCCGAGCCCGGCGCCGCTTGCGGCGAAATCAGGGCAGCGACGTCACGGCTTTGCCCAAAAGAAGCCGGTAACCTCATGTTCACCACGATCCGGCTAACTGGCGGGATATGGGAGTGCGGGACGAACAATGAAATTGCGTGTGATAGGTCTCATCGCGCTCGGATGTGTCGGAGCGCTCGGCTTCGGCGTTCTCGCCAACGCATGCTTCGACATGATCTGGCCCGCGGCTGGGAATGCCGCAGCGACGGTCGCGGCCGCGCAGGCCGATCCGGTAAGTCCCGCGGTCGTCGCAAAGGACGCCGACCTGGTCGGCACCACGGATGTCCGCCCGCTCAAGGTCAAGACCGTCCAGATTACGCTTGCGTCTCCAGACCCTGCGATGGCGCAGGTCCCGGCGGCCTCGCCGCCGCGGCCCGTAGCGATACCGCAGGCCAATCCACCTCCGGCCAACCCGTCCGAGGCCGCCAAGCCCGCCGCGCGCCAAGCAAGCGCGGCAGCGCCGATAAAGACCGCGCGCGCGACGCGCCCTGAGGACAACGAGGATATCCTGAGCGTCGGGCAGATCGACCGCATCAGGGCCGCTCTCGCGCTGACGCCCGAGCAGGAAAGCTATTGGCCGGCGGTTGCAGCCGAGTTGCGCACGATCGCCAAGCAGCAGCCCAAGAGCGCCATCAAGGCCCATCCCCCGAAGCTCACGCTTGATCCCGACGCCGTCCAGCGACTCTATTGGGCCGCCGCGCCCCTGATCACGCGGCTGACCGAGGAGCAGAAGCGCAAGGCGCGCGAACTTGCGCTCCTCATGGGGCTGCAAGAGGTCGCGCAGGCGCTCTGAGCCTTCCCCCGTTTACGCTCGCATCGACAGCCTCGGCGCCGAAGCTCTCGCGCAGCCACGGCCGGTTCGTGCTAAATCCAACGGTATGACAAGCCTGACGCGCAGAAGCGTGCTTGCCGGATTTACGGGCCTCGCGGTTTCCGCGCGGGCGCGGACCGCTTCCGCGCAGGGCTATCCGCAGAAGCCCATCAGCCTCATCGTGCCGTGGGCGCCGGGCGGCTCTACCGACATCCTGGCGCGCATCGTCGGCGATCAGCTGCGTCAGGCGCTCGGCCAGCCGGTTCTGATCGAGAACCGCACCGGCGCCTCGGGCAACATCGGCACCGCCGTGGTCGCGCGTGCGGCGCCGGACGGCCACACGATCCTGTTCAATACGATGAGCGTGCACACGATGAACCACGCGCTCTTCGCCACGATGCCGTTCGACGGCGTGAAGGATTTTTCTCCGATCTCACTGCTCGCCTATGTGACCAACACGATGGTCCTGCACCCTTCCGTGCCGGCGAATTCGGTCGCCGAGTTCATCGCCTACGCCAAGGCCAATCCCGGCAAGATCGCCTACGCGTCTTCCGGTCCCGGCTCGACCAATCACCTGTGCGGTGCTCTGCTCGAGAAGATGGCCGGGATCGAGATGCTGCACGTACCCTATCGCGGCGGTGCGCCGGCGGTCGCCGACACCGTCGCCGGGCAGACTCAACTCTTCTTCACGGCCGGGACGCAGAGCCTGCCGCACGTCAAGGCCGGCAAGCTGCGCCTGCTCGCCGTGACCGAGAGCAAGCGCTCGTCGTTGCTGCCCGACGTGCCGACGGTTGCCGAGACTGTTCCGGGTTACGAGATGGCGGTGTGGTACGGCGCGTTCGGCCCCGCCGGGATGCCGAAGGACATCGTTGCGCGCCTCAATGCCGAGATCGGCCGCATCCTGTCTTTGCCGGAGGTAAAGAACCGGATGGCGGACATCGCCGTCGAGGTCGCGGCATCGACACCCGAGGAACTCGCAACCATGATGCGCGTCGATGCCGAGAAGTGGGGCAAGATCATCAAGGACCTCGGTATCGCGGCGCAGTGACCCTGCGCCGCCGTTCCGCACTGCAACAACAACCCCGGCATGCGGCCCACGCCGGCGGCCCGCTCTGTTCAAGCCAGGAGACCGGGGCTACACCCAGGTCGGGGGGCGCCAACGGATCGAGCGGGACAATGGCCACCACGGCACTGACCGACAGCGGCACCGACCATCTTGACCTCGCCGACATGCGACGCCGCATCAAGGCGATCTTCATCGGGTCGATCGGCAACCTGGTCGAGTGGTACGATTTCTACGCCTATGCGGCGTTCGCGCTATATTTCGCCGCCGCGTTCTTTCCGAATTCCGATCCGGTGGTGCAGCAGCTCAATGCCGCACTGCTGTTCGCGGCGGGTTTCCTTGTGCGCCCGCTCGGCGGATGGCTGTTTGGATATCTGGCCGATCATCACGGCCGGCGCGGCGCGCTGATGCTGTCGGTCGCGCTGATGTGCTTCGGTTCGCTGATGATCGCCGTGACGCCGACCTATGCATCGATCGGCATCTTCGCGCCGATCCTGCTCGGCGCGGCGCGCGTGCTGCAGGGCCTGAGCCTCGGCGGCGAATACGGAACGAGCGCGACCTATCTCACCGAGATGGCCGACCAGCGCCATCGCGGTTTCTATTCGAGCTTCCAATACGTGACGCTGATCGGCGGACAGATCACGGCGCTCCTCGTGCTGCTGCTGCTGCAGAACGTCTTCCTGACCAATGACGAAATCCGCGCCTGGGGCTGGCGCATTCCGTTCTTCATCGGTGCGCTGCTCGCCGTCATCGCCCTCGTCATGCGACGCAATCTGCACGAAACCGAAGCCTTCGAGGCCGCGAAGGCGGTCGCGAAGCGGACATCGTCGTTGCGGGCGCTCGCGAAGTATCCGCGCGAAGTCCTCCTGGTCATCGGACTGACCGCGGGCGGCACGGCGGCGTTTTATACCTACACGACCTACATGCAGAAGTTCCTGAAGCTGTCGGTTGGTCTAACGGACGACCAGACGACGGTCGTGACGCTGGCCTCACTCGTTTTCGGGATGATCCTGCAGCCGATCTATGGGGCGATCTCCGACCGTATCGGCCGCAAATGGCTGCTGATTGCATTCGGCGTCACCGGCGTCCTGTTCACGATCCCGCTGCTCACCACCCTGCAATCCGTGAAGGGCCCGTTCGCAGCGTTCCTGCTCATCGCGGCGGCGTGGATGATCGTGTCGGGCTACACATCGATCAACGCCGTGGTGAAGGCGGAGCTGTTTCCGACCACCGTGCGGGCGATCGGCGTCGGACTGCCCTACGCGCTGACCGTGTCGATCTTCGGCGGCACCGCGGACTCGATCGCCCTGTGGTTCAAGTCCATCGGCGACGAAAGCTGGTACTATTATTATCTCACCGGCATGATCGGCATCTCGCTGGTGGTCTATCTCTTCATGCGCGACACCAAGGCCGACTCGGCCATGCACCGGCACGAATGAAAAACGCAGGTGGCGGCGAGGCCGCGAATGCTCCGCATGCGGTGCCGAATTCGGCCGGCACCGAGGCGCCGAAGCTCAAGGCGCCCGCGAATTCCTGTGACTGCCACATGCACATCTATGACGGCGAGCGCTTTGCGCCCGCGCGACCGGGGCCGCAGTCGCGCATGCAGAGCAATGCCACGGCTGCGGACTATCGCCTGCTGCAGCAGCGCAACGGAACGACGCGCACCGTCATCGTGACGCCGGCCGCCTACGTCACTGACAATCGCGTGACGCTCGACGCCATCGCGCAGCTCGGCGCCGCGAATACGCGCGGCGTTGCGGTGCTGCATCCATCCGTGACCGACGCGGAGTTGAAGGTCCTCGCCGACGGCGGCATCCGCGGCATCCGCTTCACGGTGTTCGATCCGGCGAGTGCTGCGGTCTCGATCGACATGATCGAGCCGTTGGCGAAGCGCGTCGCTGACTTGGGCTGGCACGTGCAGATCCACATGCGCGCCGACCAGATCGTGGAGAACGCCGATTTGCTGCAGCGCCTGCCAACACAAGTCGTGTTCGATCACATGGGGCGCCTGCCTCAGCCGACGCCGCTCGATCACCCCGCCTACAAGATCATCCGCGCCATGCTCGACACGGGCCGCACCTGGATGAAGCTCTCCGGCGCCTACATGGACACGAGGGTCGGCGCGCCGACTTATGCGGACAAGCTCGCGGTCGCGCAGGCGTATCTCAAGGCCGCACCGGAGCGCATGGTGTGGGGTTCGGACTGGCCGCATCCGACCGAGAAGGAGAAGCCGAACGATGCCGCGCTGTTCGACCTTCTGTCCGAATGGGCGCCCGAGCCAGCACTGCGCGAGCGCATCCTCGTGACCAATCCCGCAGCGCTGTACGGGTTTGTCAAAGTGGGGTAGGGGTCCCCATGACGATCAAAGCAATCATCACCGGCGCGACGGGCATGGTCGGTGAAGGCGTTCTGCTTGAATGCCTGGCCCATCCCGACGTCGAACAGGTTTTGGTGATCAATCGTAAACCGGGAGGCGTGTCGCACCCGAAACTGCGCGAAGTCATTCATGCCGATTTTTTTGATCTGGCGCCGATTGAATCGCAGTTGGCGGGATACAACGCCTGCTTTTTCTGTCTCGGCGTCTCGTCCGTCGGCATGGACCCAGACGCCTACAAGCGCGTGACCTACGACCTCACGCTGAACGTCGGGCAGACGCTGGCGAAGCTAAATACCGGTATGACCTTCTGCTACCTTACGGGCGCCGGTACCGACAGCAGCGAACAAGGACGGATTGCGTGGGCGCGTGTCAAAGGCGCGACCGAGAACGCGTTGATGCGGCTGTTCCAGAACGCATACATGTTCCGGCCCGGCATGATGAAAGCCTCACCCGGCCAGAAGAACTTGAAGATCAGCTACAAGCTCCTCGCCTGGATTTATCCAATCGGCCGGGCGCTGGCGCCTGCGTACTTTTGCACCTTGCAGGAGGTGGGGCGCGCCATGATCAATGCTGCCAGCAAGGGCTATCCCAAGAACATTCTGGATGTGAGAGACATTGTTGAGCTGGCAAAAGCGTGATGCAAAGAAGCCCGCAGGTGACCTGACGTGAGTGCAGACAATAGCCAAGCCTTGCGCGGCGCCGACATCGTGGCGCAGTCGCTCGCGCGCCTACGTGTCGAGCGCGTGTTCACGCTCTCCGGCAATCACATCATGTCGGTGTTCGATGCGGCGATCGAGGCGAAGCTCGATCTCGTGCATGTGCGCCACGAAGGCGCCGCCGTGCACATGGCCGACGCCTGGGGCCGCCTGACGGGTCGGCCCGGCATCGCGCTCGTGACCGGCGGGCCGGGCCATGCCAACGCGGTCGGCGCGCTCTACACCGCGCTCGGCGCGGAGTCGCCGATGGTGCTGCTGTCCGGCCACGCGGCGACCTGGGAGCTCGGCCGCGGCGGCTTTCAGGAAATCCGTCAGGCCGATATGGCGGCGCCCGTCACCAAAGCCTCCTGGACCGCGACGACGGCGGCCGGCCTCGGCCACGACATCGGCGAAGCGCTGAACATCGCGATGGCGGGCCGCCCGGGTCCCGTCCACCTCAGCCTGCCGTCGGACCTGCTCGAGGAGCGCGTCGAGGCGAATGCGATCCGGTGGCCTGGCACGATCGGCGGCGCCGGCGTGCCCGAACTGTCCATGCCGGTCGGGCAGGCGATCGCGGAGGCGATCCGCAAGGCCGAACGCCCGATCATTCTCGCGGGTCCGGCATCGTCCACGTCATTCGGCCGCGCGGTCCTCAAGGGGCTGGAAACCAAGCTCGGCGCGCCGGCCGTGGTGCTGGAAAGCCCGCGCGGGATCGCCGACGCGACGCTCGGCGCGTTCCAGGACATTGCCCGCAGGGCCGATCTGATCGTGCTGCTCGGCAAGGCGCTCGACTTCACCACCCAATGGGCGAGCGGCAAGTCGTTCGATGCTGCGGCGAAGGTGATCGTGATCGATCCCGATCCGGCGATGATCGCGCGTGCCCACAAGGAACTCGGCAGGCGGCTGCTGATCAGCGCCGTGGCCGATATCCGTACCGCGGCCATGCGCTTGTTCGATAGCGCGATGTATGCGCGTTCGGAAGGCTGGCTGAAGACCGCGCGCGCGGCGATCGACGATCGGCCCGCCGAGTGGGCGACGGTTGCTGGCAAAGCGCCGGGCCGGCTGCATCCGGCCGAGGTCTTCCGCGCGCTGCGTCCCTACGTGGAGCGCGATCCCGACACGGTGCTGATCTGCGACGGCGGCGAGTTCGCGCAATGGGGCCAGAGCATGCTGCCGGTCAAGCGCCGCCTGATCAACGGCGTCGCCGGCTCGATCGGCGGCTCGCTCTCGTTCGCGAACGCGGCGCGGCTGGTGGAGCCCAGCGCACCGATTTTCGCCGTGTTGGGCGACGGCACGATCGGGTTCCACCTGTCCGAATTCGAAACGGCGGCGCGGCGCAAGCTCCCATTCGTCGCGATCCTCGGCAACGACGCGCTGTGGAACGCCGAGAGCCAGATCCAGCTGCGCGAATATGGCCGCGAGCGCATGCATGGCTGCGACCTCACGCCGGCGCGTTACGACCTCGCGGTGGCGGCGCTCGGCGGCCACGGCGAATATGTCGAACGCGCCGAGGACCTGCCGGGCGCGATCGAGCGCGCGCTCGCCTCCGGCAAGCCCGCCTGCGTCAACGTGATGATCGAGAGCATCGCGGCGCCGGTGATCCGGCTTGCGTAACGGGTGGCGCAGCGGCCAGGCGCGGACGCCGTTATCCTCTTGTTAACCCAGCGAGCAACGAGATCGTCCAAGGTTACGCAACTTATACGCCGGCGGCTTCAACTTCGCGGGGAGTTGGTGCGATTCCGTCATCGTCGGTCGGGTCTACTTCATGATGTTGCGCGGTATTCGGTCACGCCTCCTCGGGCTCGTGCTCGCCACCGTCGTTCCGTTCACCGCGCTGATCGGCGGCGGCCTGTGGGCCCAATGGCGCACCGACCGTGCGACGGCGGCGGAACGCGCGGTCGCCGAGGCACGGCTGCTTGCCGCGCAGGTCGACGACCATTTGGGCAATCTCGAAGCGCTTCTGGCCGGGCTGAGTCGCGCGGTATCGACCAATCCCGCCGATACGGCCGCGAACGACGCGATGCTGCAGCGGCTCAAGAACGAACTGCCGGGCTTCATCAGCAACGTCTTCGTGTTCGCGCGCGACGGCACCAATATCGGCATTGCCCAGGGCGCGCGCTTCAACGCGGCCGACCGGGTGTACTTTCGCCAGGTGCTGGCGGGCCGGCGCCTCGCCATGGGCGAGGTGCTGCTCGGCCGTGCCATCGGACAATGGGTCATCACCGTCGGACGTCCGGTCGAGGACGAGGCCGGGCGGGTGCAGGCCGTCCTTGCGGTCGGCACGTTGCTCGAGCACTTCCAGGACGCGCTGAGGATCCGTCAGCTTCCGCCCGGCAGCGTCGTGCGGATCGTGAGCGAGCAAGGCATCGTGATCGCGCAGAACGACGATCCGAGCTGGATCGGCCGCGATCTCCGCGATCATGCAGATACGGCGCTGCATCCGGCCGATCAGGACGCAAGCGAGGCGGTGGTCTGGCCCGATCATGTTGAACGCATCACGGGTTCGGCGCGCGCGCATCTTGCTCCCTGGGTCGTGTCGGTCGGCTTGCCCAAGCAAGTCGCCTATGCGCCGGTGTCGAAGCGTCTCGGGCGGGCCGCGTTGTTCATCTCGATTGCGCTGCTGATCGCATTCGTCATCGCGTGGATGCTCTCGGCGAGGATCGTTCGACCGCTGCAGCAGCTCGGCGACGACGCGTCCGTGCTCGCGGCCGGCAAGTTCAGCCATCGCTCGCAGGTGCGTACCCGCGACGAGATCGGTGTGCTGGCGGCTTCCTTCAACAAGATGGCGGGATCGCTCGAGCGCCGTCAGGAAGAGGCGGACCGCGCCGCGTCCGAAATGCGGGAAGCCAAGGACACGCTTGCGACGATCGTCCAGGCATCACCGGTGGCGATCGTGTGCTCCGATCCGAACCGGCGTATCCTGATCTGGAACCGCTCGGCCGAGGAGATTTTCGGGCACGCCGCCGCCGACACGGTCGGCCGGACGACCAAGCTGGTGCCGGCGGACCGGATCGCCGAATCCCAAGAGCTGTTCGAGCGTGCCATCAGCGGCGAAATCGTGCGCGGGGTGCAGGTGCAACGCCTGCGCAAGGACGGCTCGATGGTGGACGTTCGGGTCGCCGCCGCCCCGATGACGAATCCCGACGGCACCGTCCGCGGCGTCGCCTGGGCCTATGAGGACGTCACGGATCGCAAGAAGGCCGAGGAACAGCTTGCGCATCTCGCCCATTACGATCCGCTGACCGGGCTGCCCAACCGCCTGACATTGCAGCGGCAGCTGATGCGCCTGCTCGATGGCCAACGGTCGGTTTCGGTCGCCCTGTTCGACCTCGACGGCTTCAAGGACGTGAACGACACGCTCGGGCACTCGACCGGCGACGAGCTCCTCGTCGAGGTTGGCGCTCGTCTGAGCAAAGTCGCGGGCGAGCGCGGGGAAGTGTGCCGGCTCGGTGGCGACGAATTCGTGGTTGTCATTCCCGAATGCGGCGATCCGCGCACCGCCGCCGGCGTCGTCGACGAGATGTTGCGGCGTCTCGCGGAGCCTTACGAGGTCAACGACCACGTCCTTCATCTCGGCGGCAGCGCCGGGATCGCGATCGCGCCCAATGATGGCGAGAGCGGCGACGAGCTGATCGCCAACGCGGATCTCGCGCTCTACCAGGCGAAGTCCGACGGCGGGCGCGTCTATCGGTTCTATCTCCCGGTGCTGCGCGCGCAGGCGCAGGCGCGGCGCGGCCTCGACGCGGACCTGCGGCGGGCCTTCGCCGAGAATGAGTTCGAGCTCTATTTCCAGCCGCAGGTCCGTCTCGCCGACGAAACCGTCATCGGCGCGGAGGCGCTGTTGCGCTGGCGCCATCCCGCGAAGGGCATCCTTGCGCCGGGCGCGTTCATCGACACGCTGGCGGACAGCTCGATCGCGCCCGG
Source organism: uncultured Hyphomicrobiales bacterium (assembly GCA_964479515.1). Taxonomy (GTDB): domain Bacteria; phylum Pseudomonadota; class Alphaproteobacteria; order Rhizobiales; family Xanthobacteraceae; genus PALSA-894. The sequence continues at coordinate 26,826 of CAYZMR010000014.1, forward strand.
CGTCGGTCGCTGGATCATTCGTGCCGCGTGCGGCAACCTTGCAGCCTGGCACGCCAAGGGCCTGGCGCTCAGCCGCATCTCGGTCAATCTGTTTCCCTGCCAATTGCGCGATGAGGCTCTGCTCAACGACATCGAAGAGGCGTTGCGCGACGCGGGATTGCAGCCGGAAGCCTTGGAGATCGAGATCACCGAGAACATCGCGCTCAACTATGACGAGGCCTCGGTGGTCTTGCAGAAGCTGCGCGAGAAGGGTGTGAAGCTCGCGTTCGACGATTTCGGCACCGGCTATGCGTCGCTCAGCTACCTCACCAAGTTTCCGCTCTCGCGGATCAAGATCGATCGTAGCTTCGTCGGGAAGATCACCGACGACGCGGAGGACGCGGCGATCGTGCGTTCGCTGATCTCGATGGCGCACAATCTCGGCCTGGATGTCATCGCCGAGGGCGTCGAGACCCCCGGCCAGGCCGCGTTTCTTGTCAACGAGCGATGCGAGGAGGCGCAGGGCTATCTCTACGCCAAGCCGCTCGCCGCCGAGGCGTTCGAGGCCTTCCTGCGCACGCACCGACTTGAGCGCGATCCGGTCGCGGCCGACCGGCCGTTCAGCCGGAGGAACCAGGTCCGCAGCGCGGCGGTGCGCTCGCCCCGCCGGCGCAGGCTGCCGAAGGCATAGCGGCTACTGCGTCTCGCTCAGGCGCCTCATCTCCCACGGCAGGATCACCTTGCGAAAGATCACGGGGTCCGGCCACGCCGAGGCGGTGCGGCCCATGTGGCCGCCGACCGGATTGATCCAGGCTTCGCGCGGCTCGCTCCCGGTATTGATGAGAAGGTCGAGGTCGGCGATCGGCACCTGCGTGTCGCGCACGCCGCCGACGACCAGGATCGGCGCCGTGGGCTTGCCGAGCAAGCCTTGGGTCTGCAGCGACATCTTCGGCAGGTACGCCAAGAGTTCGTCGGTCGACGTCAGGCCGTAGACGAACAGGCTCGCCGGCAGGAGATCGAACAGATATTCGCGGGTGTACATCCGGCCGCGGTAGAAGTCGGCCTGGAACGTATGATGGATCGGCGGCGACTGCACCACGGCTCCGGCGATGCGCGCATGCTCGGTGTGGGCGAGCTTCGCGGCCCAATAGGCGCCGAAGCTTTGGCCGTGGACGATGATGCGGCTCTTGTCGATCTCCGACCGGGTCGCGAGATAGTCGAGCACGCGTGAGTACATCCGGTCGGCGGTCTCGCTTGCCTTCAGCGGCGCTTCGCCGGTGCCGGGGCTGTCGACCGCGAAGAATCCGAGACCCTGGGCGAGCCCGGCCGCATAGGTCTCGGCGATCGTCTCCTTGCGGCTGTCGAGGCCGGAGATCGCGAGGACGAGCGGGACCGGGCGCGCAACGCTCGCCGCGGGCAGGCGTAGATAGCCGACGATCTGCGAGCCCTCGAACGGAATGCGCACGACTTCGAGCGGCGGATCGAAGTTCTTGGCGTGCAGCAGATAGGCGTCCACCGCCTTCTTGTAGGCGGCAAGCTTGCCGGGCGAGGTCGGCGCGGGCCACTGGCCGAAGTAATAGAGCCGCCAGGCGCGCAGATAGTTCTTGTCGGCTTCCTTCGGATCGGACGCGGCCTTGGCCTTCGCCATGTAGCGGTCGGCGATCGCGCTCCAGCCCGCCGCCCACTCGTCGGGATCGCGGGTCTTGATCAACTCGACGGCGTCGCGCGCGTCGGCCGGATCGATGCCGAGCGTCGGATAGGCGCCGGTTTGCGCGCGCGCGAGCGTTTCGGTCTTGATCTCCTCGATGGTGCGGTCGGCGGACTGGGCAAGCGCAGGCATGCCGAGCGCAAGGCTCGCGATCCCGGCCGCTGCGGCAAGCGAAAGCGAGAGGCGCGATCGCATGGCGTTTGTCTCCCTGTTCTTGTCATGCGGTTCGTTGCGACGAACGCGTCGCGAGTATCCTGCGGCGCTCGACACCGCACAAGGGCACCGCGCTCCGCGCACCCGTGCGTCAGGCCTCGACGAGATCGGTCAGCGACTGGACGTCCGCGAAGACGAAATCCGGACGTGGGACGGAGTCATCGAGCGCGATATGGCGCCGGTTGATCCACGCGATCGTCAACCCGAGAGGCTTGCCGCCGACCAGATCGGTGAACTGCGACTGTCCTGAATGCAGGATCTCGTCCTTGCGGCAGCCGGCGTGTTCGATCAGGTAACGGAACAGAGTCCCGTTGGGCTTGTAGCCCCTCGCGCGCTGCGCCGTGCACACGAGATCGAATTCCCGCCGCAGCGGCGTCAGTGCCAGAAGATCGTCGTCGATATTGGAGACGACCGCCAGTCTGTGGCGGCGGGACAGCCGGTCCAGCGTGCGGATGACATCGTCGTAGAGGAAGAAGCGCGGAAACGCTTCGAAATAGCGCTCGATCAGGCGGCTGTCGCCAGAGATTTTGAAATGGGCGAACGCCTCAACCAGCGAGAGCTCGCAGATCTCGCGGTACGATCGGTACGCCTCCCAGTAGTGTCCAATGTTGCGATGCTCCCAGTATTCCCAGAATGCTTTGACGTCGACGTGAGGGGCTCCGACGTCAGCGAGAATGCGCTCGAAGGCGCCATACGAGCTGTCGCGGACGCTGATCAGCGTGCCGAAGACGTCGAACGACATCAGGTTCGGTCGCAGGCGCACGCGATGCGCAGAGTCATCCATTAGCGAGCTCCTTGGCGAGTATAGCAGCGTCACGCCCAATGCCGCGGCGAATGCGCCCGGACAAGGTGGCAGCCCGAATGCTCTGAGGCAGGATAGCGAACGCGCATGGAACTCGGTGGCGTTAGGTTATCAGCCATCCATCTGTACGGCGCGCGGTATCCCCATGGCGATCTCCACCTCTGCCGCAAGCGACGACCCTCTCGATCTCGCGGATATGCGCCGCCGCATCAGACCGGCGTTTCATTGCCCGTGTACCTTTTCATGCGCGACACGAAAGCGGACTCGGCGATGCATCGCATCAATACGCGCGACGGCGAGTCGCAACAAAAAGGGCCGCCCGGAGGCGGCCCTTTTCTATTCCTGTGAACCGATGCGGTCAGTGCACCGCGAGTTCCGGCTGCGTCGGCGGCGATTCCATCGCCGCCACGCGGTTGCGTACCGCCTTCTGCACCTTCTCGAACGCCCGCACCTCGATCTGGCGCACGCGTTCGCGCGAGACGCCGAATTCCGTCGCGAGGTCTTCGAGCGTCATCGGATCGTCGGCGAGCCGGCGCGCCTCGAAGATGCGCCGCTCGCGCTCGTTGAGCACGTCGAGCGCCTCGCCGAGCGCCTTGCGGCGGTTGTCGGCCTGCTCGTTGGCGACCAGGCGCGACTCCTGGCTGTCTGAGTCGTCGACCAGCCAGTCCATCCACTCGCCCGAGTCGCCGTCCTCGCGGATCGGAGCGTTGAGCGAAGCGTCGCCGCCGAGCCGGCGGTTCATGTCGATCACGTCCTGCTCCGGCACGCCGAGGCGCTTGGCGATCAGCTTGACCTGATCGGGACGCATGTCGCCTTCGTCGAGCGCGGAGATCTTGCTCTTCGCCTTGCGCAGGTTGAAGAACAGCTTCTTCTGGTTCGCGGTCGTGCCCATCTTCACGAGCGACCACGAGCGCAGGATGTATTCCTGGATCGACGCCTTGATCCACCACATCGCATAGGTGGCAAGGCGGAAGCCCTTCTCGGGCTCGAAGCGCTTGACCGCCTGCATCAGGCCGACATTGCCTTCCGACATCACTTCGGAGATCGGCAGGCCGTAGCCGCGGTAGCCCATGGCGATCTTCGCCACGAGACGGAGATGGCTGGTCACGAGTTTATGGGCCGCATCCCGGTCGCCATGCTCGCGCCAGCGCTTGGCAAGCATGTATTCCTCCTGCGGTTCCAGCATAGGGAACCGCCGGATTTCCTCGAGATAGCGGGAAAGGCCGGATTCGGCAGAGAGTATCGGCAAGGCCGTGGCACGGGCCATGGTAGCGCCCTCCAAGTGTTTGCCCCCTTGTCGGCGGGCCGTTCAGTCGCCCCTCCCCCGGAGCCGGAGACCGAACGCAGATGTGCAACTGCGAAGCTCGATCGCAGTTGCAACAAATATACACGGGACAGGGGGTCGAAAGGAAGTTACGGGTTCGTCACATCGCCTTGAGGGTCCCGTGATGTCGGCCGGGGAGACCGTCAAGACCTTGTTACTGTTCAGGTATTGCGACCGGGGGCTGGGGTCCGGCGACGCTCCGCCGCACCCCCGGAAAGGCTTTGGCGCAGCCGGGAGAGGTCTCCGGGCAGCGCGGACTTGAATTCCAGGGTTTTGCCTGATCTGGGGTGTTGGAAGCCCAGTATATGGGCGTGCAAGCCCTGTCTGCCAAGGGCCTGCAGGGCTTCGCGGGCCTGCGGCGTCAGATGCGCGGCCTTGGTCTTGAAGCCGGGCCCGTAGACCTCGTCGCCGAGCAGCGGATGACCGATATGGGCGAGGTGCACTCGGATCTGGTGGGTGCGGCCGGTCTCGAGCCGGCAGGAAATCAGACTCGCGACCGGCTTGCCGTCGGTGCCGGGATACGTCTCCAGCACCTCCCAGTGGGTGATCGCCACGCGCCCATCGGCGCGAACGGCCATTTTGTCGCGGGCGCGTGGGTTGCGGCCGAGCGGGGCGTCGATCGTGCCTTTGCGCCGGTCCGGCACGCCCCAGACAAAGGCGAGATAGCTGCGCACCAGGGGGCCGGTCCGCCCATGATCGGCGAACTGGGCGGAAAGGCTCCGGTGCGCCAAGTCGGTTTTGGCCACCACCATGACGCCGGTGGTATCCTTATCCAGTCGATGGACGATTCCGGGTCGCTTGACCCCGCCGATCCCGGACAAGCTCGCCCCACAATGTGCGATCAGCGCATTCACCAGCGTGCCGGTGAGGTTGCCGGCGGCCGGGTGCACGACGAGCCCCTTCGGCTTGTCGATCACAATCAGCTCCGCGTCCTCATGCAGCACAGTGAGGGGGATGGCCTCGCCCTGCGGCGCCGCGGGCTCATCCGGCGGGACCACGACCACAATATTGTCGCCAACATTGACGTGGTGCCCCGGATCGCGGATCGTGCGATTATCGATCGTCACCTCGCCGGCCAAAATCAGGGCCTTGAGGCGGGAGCGCGAGAGCCCGCTCGCGCCGAGCGCGAGAAAGCGGTCGAGCCGCTCACCCTTGTGGGCGGCGTCGACCTTTAGTTCAGTGCGGCGATCCGGGTCGGTCATGAATTCGAATGCCAACGAAAAGTTCAACGCGGCCGGAGATCGGCCGCTCGGTGCTGCGAAGCCGGTCGATCCGGCGACGCGGCTGTCCGAGCTTCTAGCCCAGTCGCTCGACGAGTTGACCCGGCCCTTCGACCCGCCGCGCGTCGATCCCTTGACGCGGGCTCAACCGATTGCTGCGCAACCGGCGGCCACGGGCGAGCCGGTCGAGCTCGTGGCCCAGCATAACGAAGTCGACATGCCGGCGACGACAGAATCCCGGCTCGACGACCGCGCGCTCGCGGAGCTCGAAGCCGAGCTGTTCGCCGGCGCCAGCAAGCCGGCCGGCAAGGCGCCGGCGGAGCCTGGCGAAACGGCAGCAAAGCTGCGCGATGAGCCCGGTGCTGACGTGGCGTCCGGGGGCCGTGCGGTCGAGCCCGGTACGCCGGTCGTCGATGTCGTCGCGGCTGCGCCTGCCGATCTCGATCGTGCGGCGCCGACCGATCTTGACGCCGCGCCTGACCCATTCGGGCCGGCGCCTGCCCTGGCGCCCGCGCCTGCCCGGCCCGCCGGCGTCGATGACGAGGCGGCCGCGCGCGTGGTCGCCAAGGTGCGGCGGCTGATGCTGCTCTCCATGTTGGTGACGCTCATCGCGGTCGGGTCCGTATTCGGCTTTATCGGCTATCGCGTTTTCAAGGGTGATGGAAGCACCACGAAGACCGCCGACAAGCTGCCGGAGGCCCAGGCGCCGTCGACCGACATGGTGCTCGCGCTGCCGCGTGGCGCGCGCGTTGTCCAGAGCGCGGTCGCCGAGGATCGGCTCATCGTCACCCTCGACATCGGCGGCAAGATCGAGGTGCGCACGTTCGACTTGAAGACGCTGCAGCCCGCGGGACGGCTGACCTTCTCGACAACGCCCTGACGGCGTGCCGTACGCGTCAGCGTCGCGCTTGCGTCGGGAGGCGAGCAAGGCTATTTCAGGCGTCACGCTCCCTTCGTCTAGCGGCCCAGGACGTCGCCCTCTCACGGCGAAAACAGGGGTTCGAGTCCCCTAGGGAGCGCCAATATCTTCTAATTTTTTCAATATCATAAATTTGTTGCCCCGCGCGCAGACCAATTCTGTGTAATATGCGTCGATTTCCTAGCCAGTCGGCAAGTGCGACACCACTCTAGTTTCACCGCGCCATCGCAAAGCAGTGGCGCTTTCGCCGCGCTCCAACGCAATAATCGCAATCTCGCCGGTGAGCCCTACAAACAATCGAGCATGCATTACGATGACCACCAAGTCACACAGTGCCGTACTAGCCCACTCTACGCTTCGCG
>CAYZMR010000015.1:0-33120 GCA_964479515.1 uncultured Hyphomicrobiales bacterium
CCTGATGACGGCGCTGTTCATCCACGCGCCGCTCGAATTCTCCGCCTTCCCGACCGTGCTGCTGATCGCGACCATGCTCCGCCTCGCGCTCAACCTCGCCTCCACGCGCCTGATCCTGGCGCACGGCCATGAAGGCACGGCCGCGGCCGGCCATGTGATCGAGGCGTTCGGCAACTTCGTGATGAGCGGCAATTTCGTGATCGGCATCATCGTGTTCACGATCCTGGTGATCGTGAACTTCGTGGTCATCACGAAGGGCTCGGGGCGCATCGCCGAGGTCGCGGCGCGCTTCAATCTCGACGCCATGCCGGGCAAGCAGATGGCGATCGATGCCGACCTCTCGGCCGGACTGATCAACGAGACCGACGCGCGCGCGCGGCGCAAGAATTTGGAGGACGAGAGCTCGTTCTATGGCGCCATGGACGGCGCCTCGAAATTCGTGCGCGGCGACGCGATCGCCGGCCTCCTCGTCGTGTTCATCAACGTCATCGGCGGCATGATCATCGGTATCGCGCAGCAGGGGCTGCCGTTCGCCGAAGCCGCCCGCAGCTACACGCTGCTGACCGTCGGCGACGGCCTCGTCACGCAGATCCCGGCGCTGATCGTGTCGACCGCGGCCGGCCTCCTCGTCTCCAAGGCGGGCATCGGCGGCGGCGTCGACAAGGCGCTGCTGCGCCAGCTCTCCGAATATCCGAAGGCGCTGGGCATGTCGGCGGCCGTGATGATCGTGATGGCGCTGCTCCCCGGCATTCCGATGCTGCCATTCCTGTCGCTCGGTGTCGGCGCGGCCTCGATGGCGTTCATGATCCAGAAGCGGACCCGCCTCGCCGCCGCCGCGGTCGCGAGCAAGGCCGACGCCGCCGCCAAGGCTGAGCCCAGCGAAGAGCCGATTTCGGCGTCGCTCAAGATGGACGATCTCAAGATCGAGCTCGGCTACGCGCTGCTGCCGCTGGTGAACGCGCCGGACGGCTCCGACCGCCTCACCGAGCAGATCAAGGCGCTGCGCCGCTCGCTCGCGAGCGAAATGGGCTTCGTGATGCCGGCGGTGCGCATCCTCGACAACGTGCAGCTCGAGGCCAACGCCTATCTGGTCAAGCTCAAGGAGGTGGACGCCGGCAACGGCCGCGTCTGGCCGGGCCAGTACATGGTCATGGATCCGGGCGGCGCGCAGGTGAACCTGCCGGGGCTGCACACCACCGAGCCCACGTTCGGCCTGCCGGCGACCTGGATCGATGCCGCGCTCAAGGAGGAAGCCTCGATCAAGGGCTATACGGTGGTCGATGCCGCGACCGTGTTGGCGACCCACCTGACCGAGGTGCTCAAGACCAACATGGCGGAGCTTCTCTCCTACGGCGAAGTGCAGAAGCTGCTCAAGGAGCTGCCCAAGGAACAGGGCGACCTCGTCAAGGACATTGTGCCGTCGCACCTCACCGTGTCGGGCATCCAGCGCGTGCTGCAGTTGCTGCTCGCCGAGCGCGTCTCGATCCGCGACCTCGCGACGATCCTGGAAGGCATCGCCGACGCGCTCGCTTTCACGCGCAACCCGGCCTACCTGGTCGAACATGTGCGCGCGCGGCTTGCCCGGCAGATCTGCGCCCAGCACTCCTCCCAGGGCGGCTACCTGCCGCTGATCGCGCTGTCGGCCAAATGGGAGCAGGCCTTCGCCGAATCGATCGTCGGCCAAGGCGAGGACAAGAGCCTGAGCATGGCCCCCTCGAAGCTGTCCGAATTCATCATGCTGGTGCGCGAGCGCTTCGAACAGGCCGCGCGCGAGGGCGAAGCCCCGGTGCTGGTCACCTCTCCGAGCGTGCGGCCGTTCGTGCGCTCGATCGTGGAGCGCTTCCGCAGCCAGACCACGGTCCTGTCCCAGTCCGAGATCCACCCGCGCGCCCGGCTCAAGACGGTCGGCGGGATTTAGGGGCCGGTCAAGGCCGATCGATGCGCCGGCCCGGCGTTAGGGAACATCACGCCGCCGCGATCCACCGTTGATGCGGCGCCACGCGGTTGTGACCCAGGTTCGTCTCACCGGGACGGCACCGAGAGCCTATATGCGTCAAGGACATACAAGCAGGCGCGGCAGCCGGTCTGGTCGTTCTCGAGCGGTATCGCCGTGCGGGCACGAAACTTTCGCGAAGGATACGCGTTCTTGGCTTGAACCAGTTGCCCGGGTGCCGCGACCAAAGGATAGCCCGGGGAGAGATCCCATGAACCATTCACTCGTCACTGCCGACCGTACCACCCACCTGAAGATCGTGGCCCTGTCGCTGATCGCAGCGATTGCCGTGATCCTGATCGGCATCACCGCCCGCATCACCGACCCCGACATCGCCAACGCCCGGATCGAGGCCCATGGCCCGGTGCTGAAGGCCGGCAAGCCCTCAGCGGTGACCGTCCGCGATGGTATCGCGATCCGCTGAGTACTCAGATTTTCTGAAAGTGACCTCCGCAAGCCCGCCTCCGCGCGCCCTCTGGGCGCGCTTTTTTTGCTTGCAGAACTCGAATGTCATCCCGAAAGCGGCCCTATAGGCGGCTATCCGGGATCCATTGCACCCACGGCGCCGTCTCGCGAGATGGGTCCCGGATCTCGCTTCGCTCGCCCGGGAGGACAGCCGATCACGGGCTCTGCGGCGGCGTGACCTGAACCAGCCGGGCGTGGATCACCGGCCCGGTCGGCGCCCCGGTCGGCGATCCGCCGAGCGGCTCGAGCGAGATGCCGTAGGTCGCGTTGTTGATCACCGAGGGGTCGTAGGCGGCGAGCGTCGCGCGCACCGTGAACTGGTCCTTGGTGATGATGCCGAGCGAGCGCGGCGCTGCGCCAGGCGCCGTCGCGATCCACAACTCGTAGGACTTGTCGGCGAGCTGCTCGGCCGCGACCTGGCGCACCGTGACGGTGCGCTTCTCGGTATCGACCGACAGCAGGAAGGCCGGCGACTGCTCGTCCTTCTGGAAGACCGCGACGAACTGGGCCGGCTGCGCCGAGGGGACTTCGCGCACCACTTCGCGCACGACCTCGACCGGCTTCTCCACCACGCGCTCGACCACCAGCGGCGTCGGGCGCCAAGCTGGCGGGAGCAGGTTCGGCCGCACCTCGCGCGTCACCACGATGCCGACCAGGCATGCGGCGAGCGCACCGGTGAGGACGGTCAAGCCGCGCCAGCGCCGCATGCGCTGCGTCAGATCGATCACGTCGGCGCCGACCGGCTTGATCTCGGGCGCGGGCGGCGGCGGCGGGACCTCGGGCAGGCGGACACTCTCGCTCGGCTCCACATGAGGAAGCTGCGCCTTGATCTTGTCCCACACGGCCGGCGGCGGCTCGACCGGCGCCACCAGCACGTTGAGTTCGCCGAGCCGGCGCTCCCACCGCCGCACCGTCTCGGCAAAGGCCGGCTCGAACAGAATGAGCGCCTCGACCTGCGCGCGCTCGTCGGCATCGAGCGTGCCCAGCACGTATTCGGAGGCGAGCGCGTCCTTGTCTTCGTCCATCATGACCCGAGGCACTCCCGGATCTCCAACAGGCTGCGGCGCAGCCAGGTCTTGATCGTATTCACCGGCGTGTCGAACTTGGCGGCGAGCTGGTCGCGGCTCCAGCCGCCATAATAGGCGAGCAGCACCAGCCGCCGCCGGTCCTCGTCGAGCCGGCCGAGGCAGGCGAGCAGGCGCTTGAGTTCGTCGGTCATCTCCTGTCGCGCCAGCGGGTTGGGTTCCTCGCTGGCCGCCTCCATGGCTTCCGGCTCGTCCTCGATCGAAAGCTCCTTCTTGCGGCGCACGACGTCGAGCGCCCGGTTACGGGCGATCGCCACCATCCAGGTGATCGGCGTCGCGAGCTTGGGATCGAAGCTGCCGGCATTGTTCCAGACCTTCAGATAGGTCTCCTGGACGACCTCCTCGGCGAGGTCGGTCCGGCGCAAAATACGCAAGACCACCCCGTACAGTTTCGCGCGCGTTGCGGCATAGAGCCGCTCGAACGCCGCCTGGTCGCCGCGCGCGACGCCGGCCATCAGCCATACGAGTTCCGCCGGCGTCAGCATCGCGGACGTCTTGCCCCTTGCCCTTCCGCCGAACGATGGCCGGGACGCGGGGCGATTGCAACCGTCCCGCGGAACGCGTCGTACGACGCGCCAGGAAAGGCCGCGCGCCAGGTTGGGCCCGGCCCGTTGCCAAAGCACCGTTTCTGCGCGAGCCTTGGACGATGCTGCAAGCGCCGCAAATCCGCTTCTGCCGAAGCTTTGACGGCGCTCGTCTCGCTTACGCCACGACGGGTCGCGGGCCGGCATTGATCGAGGTTTCGACTTGGCTCAATCACCTCGAATTCGACTGGCAGAGCCCGGTCTGGCGCCCGCGGCTTGCTGAATTCGCGAAGAACTACACCATGGCGCGATACGACTCCCGCGGCTGCGGCCTCTCGGATCGCAACGTCAAGGATCTTTCGTTCGAGGCCAATCTTCGCGATCTCGAAACGGTGGCGGATGCGGTCGGCTTCAAGCGTTTCGTGCTGCTCGGGTGCTGCCAGGGAAGCGGTCTGGCCATTGCCTACGCGGCACGCCACCCGGAGCGGGTGAGCAACCTCATCCTCTACGGCGCGTTCGCGCGCGGAAGACTGAAGCGCAACCCGACCGCGCAGGACCTTGATGAAGCCAACGTCATGCTCAAGCTCGTTGAGCTTGGCTGGGGACGGGAAAATCCGGCGTTTCGACAGGTCTACACGACCATGTTCATCCCCGAGAGCACGCCGGAACAATACTCCTGGTTCACCGATCTCCAGCGGATGTCGACCTCGCCGGAGAACGCGGTTGGGCTGATCCGGGGCTTCGACGCCATGGACGTCACCGACCTGCTGCCGACGATAAGCTGCCCGACTCTTGTGGTGCATGCGCGCCACGATGCGCGCGTTCCCTTCGCGGAGGGCCGCCTGGTCGCCGGCTCAATCCCCGGCGCGGAATTCGTCTCGCTTGAAAGCCGCAACCACATTCTGCTGGAGCATCAGCCGGCGTGGCGGCAGTTCTTCGTCGAGATCGCCCGTTTCGTTCACGGTCAAAGCCGCGACGGGAGTTCAGCCGCGACCGCCTTCGACGCACTGACGGAGCGCGAGCGCGAGGTGCTTGAGCTGATCGCGCGCGGCTTCGACAACGCGCAGATCTCAGGCACGCTATCGGTGAGCCCGAAGACCGTGCGCAATCATATCAACGGCATCTTCAGCAAACTGGATGTGCCAAATCGCGCTCAGGCGATCGTGCGCGCGCGCGAGGCGGGCTTCGGCCGCTTGCCTGTTTGACGGTCGCCGCGGCGGCGCGCGACCTCGGCGTCGTGAGCCATGCCTTGCTTCTGGGTCTCTCGGCCCAGCATTTCGGCCGCCTCCGCACACAAATGAGACGCGGCATAGGCCAAGGGTCTCATGACGCGTTCGGCGCGTAGGATTTATCTCGCCTCACTGTGCACCAGGAGGAAAAGCATGAACGAGACCGCCACCGCGCCCCGCGTCACCGGCTCAGCGCCGATGCAGGGGGACCTGTGGAGCGCCCGCGCCCACGACTACGCCGAATTGCAGGAGGGATACTTCCGGCCGCTGTACGAGAGTGTGCTCCGTCGGCCCGAACTCGCCGAGGCGCGTTCGAGCCTCGATGTGGGCTGCGGTCCCGGTCTGGCGGTGCGGGTCTTTGCTGAAAGAATCGCGAACGTCGCCGGCATCGACGCATCCTCCGCATTCATCGACATCGCGCGTGCGCGCCTGCCCGGCCGGAGTTTCCGAGTGGGCGAGATGGAAACCTTGCCCCATGCGGATCAAAGCTTCGACGTGGTGACGGGCTTCAATGCGTTCCAATACGCGGCCTCGCCCGCCAATGCGCTACGCGAGGCACGCCGTGTGACGCAGCCAGGCGGCATCGTGGTGATCGCGACCTGGGGGCTGCCGGAAGAGTGCGAAGCCGCGGGACATCTCAAGGCGCTCGGCGCCCTGATGCCGACGCCGCCCCCCGGCGCGCCAGGGCCGTTCGCACTCTCCGACGAAACCAAATTGCGGGCGCTCGCGTCCGAATCCGGGCTTACACCGATTGCGGTCGCCGACGTCGAATGCCCGTGGGTCTACCCCAGCCTGGACATCGCGTTGCGCGCCATGTTGTCGGCGGGACCTGCCGAACGCGCCGTCCGCAACTCCGGCATGGAGCGTGCGCGCGACGCCGTGGCGAATGCGATCGCGCCTTATCGCGTCGCCTCGGGCGAATATCGCCTGAACAACAAGTTCCGTTACCTGATCGCTCGGACGTGAGGGCACCGCGCCCAGCGGGCGCGGCCGGCCGCAAAGCCAAGAATGACGTCAGACGCGGGCGCCGGCGTGCATCGCGCCGATGCGGTCGAGCTCGGCCTGCTCGCGCGCGCCCTCGGCGGCGCGCTCGCGCATCTGGTCGCGCTCGTCGAGCAGCTCGACCTTCTTGAGCTCCTCGAAAGCCTCGGCGAGTGCCATGCGCGCCTCCTCGAGCTGGACCTTGAGCTCGTCGGCCGACCGCTTGATGTTGTCGCGCCGCCCGATCGCGGCCTTGGCGTAGGTCGGATAGGCGAAATGCGTCGGATCGTGGATACCGGCGCGCTCCTGCTCGGCGGTGATCTCGCGCTCCAAATCGGCCGCCATGCGGTCGAAATCGGCGATCATGCCTTCGATCTGCGCGACTCTGCGCCGTTTCTCGTCGGCCTGAAACTTTCTCAGGCGAATGAGCGTTTCACGCGACTTCATCGACTCATACTCCCCAGAAGCCCCGGAACCCTTGGCCATCGACAAAACCCGCACCCGATCGCGGCCTGTCGGCCCCGTTCCCCAATCGTGAGCGAGTGTGGCAGCACAACGTTAGTTTTCGGTTTCCGCATGCCTGAGGATTTGCTCAAGCCGCCGATACCCTTCGGCAAGACTTGTTGACTCTTCCTTACCTTGGGCCAGGAACGCCTCGAGCGGCTTGTGCAGGCCGATCGCCTCGTCGACCTCGGGACTGGAGCCGGCCCGATAGGCGCCGAGCCGGATCAGCTCCTCCATGTCCGCATAGGTCGCCATGACGGCGCGGGCCTTGGTGATGACCGGCAGGAAGACGGCGTCGGCGGCGCGCGGCATGGTGCGCGACACGGAGCGCAGGATGTTGATCGCCGGATAGCGGCCGCGCTCGGCGATCGCGCGCTCCATCACGATGTGCCCGTCGAGGATCGAGCGCACCGCGTCGGCGATCGGCTCGTTGTGGTCGTCGCCGTCGACCAGCACCGTGAACAGGCCCGTGATCGTACCGGCCTCGGTGCCGGGGCCGGCACGTTCCAGGAGCCGCGGCAGTTCGGTGAAGACGGTCGGCGTGTAGCCCTTGGCGGTGGGCGGCTCGCCGGCCGAAAGCCCGATCTCGCGCTGCGCCATCGCAAAACGCGTGACCGAGTCCATCAGCACCAGCACGTCCTTGCCGTCGTCGCGAAAATATTCCGCGATCGCGAGCGTAAGGTAGGCCGCCTGGCGGCGCATCAGCGCCGGCTCGTCGGAGGTCGAGACCACGACGACGGAACGCGCGAGACCTGCGGCGCCGAGATCGTCCTGCAGGAACTCCTGCACCTCGCGCCCGCGCTCGCCGACGAGCCCGATCACCGAGACGTCGGCTTCGACGTTGCGCGCCAGCATCGAGAGCAGCACCGACTTGCCGACGCCGCTCCCGGAGAAGATGCCCATGCGCTGGCCGCGGCAGCAGGTGATGAAGGTGTTGAGCGCGCGGACGCCGAGATCGAGCGGTGCGCCGACGCGGCGGCGCGCATGCGCCGGCGGGGGCGCCGCGCGGAACGGATAGGGCGCTCCCCCGCCCGGCAGCGGCCCCTTGCCGTCGATCGGCTCGCCCATCGCGTTGACCACCCGACCGAGCCAGCCGGCGGACGGCCGCACCGCGCCCGCAGCCGAGTTCACGATTGCGCGGCAACCGCGCCGTACGCCCTCGAGCGCCGCGAACGGCATCAAAAGCGCGTTCGATCCGGTGAAGCCGACGACCTCGCACGGGATCGGCCGCCCCACGGCCGTCTCGATCAGCACCCTTGCGCCGACCGACATGGCGTGGATCGGGCCCGCGACCTCGACCATGAGCCCGCGGACGCCGACCACGCGACCGTAGATCTCGACCCCGTCGAGTTCCGCGATCTGTTCGGCGAGCGCTTTCATGGAATCCGCACGATCATGAAAAAGCCGGGGCTCGTCTTAACCGACCTTTTACCTGCTTCATTAATCATTGCCTCACCGTCCTTGGGACTTTTGATGCGCTCGCCCAGCCAGGACGGAGGGGCGAGTCGCGAGAGTCGGTTAACGCCGACTCTTAAAGTGGAGCATGAAACCGGCCTGTGGCAGAAAAATCACTTCTCTCCAGCATATTACGGCGATTCGATCGTTTTCGCCCAGTAAATGCTTGGACACGAGAATCAGGTTTTGTTAACCATTGGCCGGTAGCGTGCCCGAATCGGATTGTCCCAAGGCGTTTTGCAGGGCCTTCACGGCCTGCCGACCTGAGCCCAAAGGGCGTAGAAGGGGACTGGCATGCGCGTTTTGCTGATTGAAGACGATGGCGCGACGGCGCAATCGATCGAGTTGATGCTCAAATCCGAGAGTTTCAACGTCTACACAACCGACCTCGGCGAAGAGGGGGTCGATCTCGGCAAGCTCTACGACTACGACATCATCCTGCTCGACCTGAACCTGCCCGACATGTCGGGCTATGAGGTCTTGCGGACGCTGCGCGTGTCCAAGGTCAAGACGCCGATCCTGATCCTCTCCGGCCTCGCCGGCATCGAGGACAAGGTCAAGGGCCTGGGCTTCGGCGCCGACGACTACATGACCAAGCCGTTCCACAAGGACGAGCTGGTCGCGCGCATCCACGCGATCGTGCGCCGTTCCAAGGGGCATGCGCAGTCGGTCATCAACACCGGCGACCTCGTGGTCAACCTCGACACCAAGACGGTGGAGGTCAGCCAGGCGCGCGTGCATCTGACCGGCAAGGAATACCAGATGCTGGAGCTGCTCTCGCTCCGCAAGGGCACGACGTTGACCAAGGAGATGTTCCTCAACCATCTCTATGGCGGCATGGACGAGCCGGAGCTCAAGATCATCGACGTGTTCATCTGCAAGCTGCGCAAGAAGCTCGCCAACGCCTCCTCGGGCAAGAACTACATCGAGACCGTCTGGGGCCGCGGCTATGTGCTGCGCGAGCCGCACGAGGTGGAAGAGAAGATACCGGCCTAGCGAAATCGTCAGGGCGACAACGAAAAACCCCGCCGCGAGGCGGGGTTTTTGTTTTGATAACGGCCTCGATCTGTCGGCGTGACCGAGACCGTCGCGGGAGGCCGCGGTTCCGTGCTGCGCGCGCGTTGGATGCCGGTAACGCTGCGCGATCTTTCTTTTACGTAACACTACTTACCATAACATAATACTACTCACGAATACTGTATAATTTTGAACATCGCGATGAGCGCGGATGTGCGAGGTCTTAAAGCAGGAGCGTCATTTTCTTGGTGCGGCAGAATTCGATCCGTCCATTCGCGCGCAAATAGTGCTGCATCCAAGTCGAAATCCATCCTGCGACGCGGCCAAAGCGTTGCAGGAACGTAGAGAGAGAGCCGTCGTGAGCCGCGCAACCCGATCAAGGAAACCATCATGACATCTCCAATCGTCAAGCGATCGATCGTCGTCTGCGGTCACAAGACCAGCGTCAGTCTCGAAGACGCATTCTGGGTCGCCTTGAAGGAGATCGCGATCGCCGAGAAGATCACCCTGTCGAATCTCGCGAGCAACATCGACACGAAGCGCGAGCAGGGAAACCTGTCCTCCGCGATCCGTCTGTTCGTACTCGGTCACTTCCGCACCCCGGCGAACATCGCTTCGCCGGATCGCGCGCGCGACGGCCTGAACTCAGGCGTCGCGCATCACGCGCAGGAATCCTTCTAGAGCGCTGTCCATGCCGATCAAGCCGACTCTCGCGGCTCCCGCGCGCGAGATGTTCGAGCTCGCGGTGGAAAGCTGTCCCTGCGGCATGCTGATGACCGACGGCGCGGGCAAAATCCTGATCATCAACAGCGAGATCGAACGCATGTTCGGCTATCGGCGCGAGGAGCTGATCGGCCGCCCGGTTGATATGCTCGTGCCCGAAAGGCAGCGGCGCGGCCACGCCGAGCAGCGCCGCGAATTCGCGGCTCGGCCGCAGGCGCGACGACTGGGGGCAAGCCGCGATCTCCTCGCAGTGCGCAAGGACGGGTCGGAGTTTCCGGTCGAAATCGGCCTCAATCCGACCCGCGCCGGAGAGGAATTTTTCGTCCTCAGTGCGATCGTCGATATCGGAGCGCGCAAACAGCGCGAGCGTTTGAAGGAGGAATTCGTATCGACGGTGAGCCATGAACTGCGCACGCCCATGACCTCGATTTCAGGCGCGCTGGGTCTGGTCGTGGCAGGCGCGGCTGGCAAGCTGCCCGACCAGGCCGCGCGTCTGATCGTCATCGCGCACGCGAACTGTCAGAGGCTGGTGCGGCTCGTCAATGACATTCTCGATATGGAGAAACTGGCATCTGGACGGGTGCAATTCAACTTGAAGCGTGTCGACCCCGTGCCGCTGCTGGAGCAGACGATCGACGCCATTCGGGGATTTGCCGACGGTTATGGGGTCCGGGTCCGGCTCGAAGCCTCGTCCGTGCCCGACACCGTCCTCATCGACCCTGACCGGTTCACCCAGGTCATCACCAACCTGCTTTCGAACGCGATCAAATTCTCTCCGCGGGACGGAGAGGTGATGGTCGCGATCGAAAGACGACGCGACGATGTCTGCATCTCGGTGCGGGACCACGGCCAGGGCATTCCGCCCGAATTCAAGCCGCACGTGTTCGAGCAATTCGCGCAGGCCAACGGCACGGACTCGCGGGAGAGAGGTGGCACCGGGCTAGGCCTTAGTATCGTGCAGCAGATCGTCGCGCGATTGGGTGGCCGGGTCGGTTTCGACGATGCGCTCGGCGGCGGAACCGTCTTTCGCGTCGAGCTTCCCGCGTCGGATCACGTCCTCGACCAAGAAAAGAGCGCGAAAATTCCTGCCTGATGCGAGCCGACGGGCGTCACCGCACTCCGGCGAATGCGATCGGTCTTGTCGGCGGCGGCTTGGTGGCGCCGAAGGCCCCCCTCCCAGCCGCGGCGTTCGGCACATACAGCCCGCGTTTCTCGGGGACCAGCTTGAACGCGTCGGTGAGTCCGACCACGGTCTCGGCGGCGCCGAGCACCAGGAAGCCCTCGGGGTCGACGACACGCGCGAGGCGGTTGAGCACGTCGATCTTGAGGTCCTGGTCGAAATAGATCAGCACGTTGCGGCAGAAGACCAGGTCGAACGCGCCGAGGCTTGAGAAATCGGCGAGCAGGTTGAGCGGGCGGTAGGCCACCATCGCGCGGATCTCCGGCGCGATCTGCCAGGTGTCGCCGACCTGCGCGAAGTATTTCACCAGCATCTGGATCGGCAGCCCGCGCTGCACCTCGAACTGGCTGTAGATGCCGGCTTTCGCCTTCTCCAGCACCTCGACCGAGAGGTCGGTGCCGACGATTTCGATGCGCCAGCCGGCGAGCTTGACCTTCATGTCCTTCAACAGCATCGCGAGCGAATAAGGCTCCTGGCCGGTCGAGGCGGCGGCGCACCAGATGCGCAGGCGCCGTTGCGTCGCGCGCGCCGCGATCAACGCCGGCATGATAGTGTCGCGAAAATGCTCGAACGGGATCTTGTCGCGGAAGAAGAACGACTCGTTCGTGGTCATCGCCTCGACCACATCGACGACCATGCGCTCGTCCGCGCGGCGCAGCTTGCCGACGAGCTCGGCCACACCCGTAAGACCCGCCCGGCGCGCGACCGGCGCGAGCCTACTCTCGACCAGGTACTGCTTGTCGGCGGACAGCACGAGGCCGGAACGCTCCTTCAGGAGCCGCCGCAGATAGTCGTAGTCGTGCGGGGTCACGGCCGCTCTCCCGCGAACAGGAGGCCGAGCTTCGGCGCGATCTCGTCGATCGGCAGCACCGCCGAACAGACGCCCGCATGCGCGGCGCTTCCCGGCATGCCCCATACGACGCTGGTCGCTTCGTCCTGCGCGATCACGCTGCCGCCCGCGGCCGCGACCGCCTGCGCGCCGCGTGTGCCGTCCGAGCCCATGCCGGTCAGCACGACGGCGAGGCACGCACTGCCGTAGACCTGCGTCGCGGAGGAGAACAGCGGATCGACCGCGGGCTTGCAGAAGTTGATCTGCGGCCCATCGTCGAGCGCGATCGCCGGCTGGCCGCCGCGGCGCGCGACGCGCATGTGTCGTCCGCCGGGCGCGATGTAGATCGTCCCCGCGGTGATCGCCTCGTCGTCGAGCGCTTCATGCGTCGGCCGCCCGCTCGCGCGCGCGAGATGCTCGGCCAGGATCGTCGTGAAGGTCGGCGGCATGTGCTGCGTGATCAGCACCGGAACGCGATCGAGCGTGGCGCCGAGCTGCTTGATCAGGCCGGTCAAGGCCTGCGGGCCTCCGGTCGAGGCTCCGATCAGCAGCACGCGCGGAATTATCGCGGAGAACGGCCGCAGCTTGATGTCGAGGCCGCGCGCCTCGGCGTGCGCGACGCGTGGCCGCAGGTTCGCGTCCGTGCCGGGCGCGCCGGCCGCGCGCATGCGGGCGGGAGCGCGTTTGCGGCGCGCGCCGAGCTGGCGGATCTTCTCGATCAGCTCGGTGCGGAACGCCAGCGAGGTCGTGACCTCGCGATTGGTCGCGGGCTTCGAGACATAGTCGGCGGCGCCCATCGCGAGCGCCTTGAGGCTCACCTCCGCGTTGCGGCGGGTGAGCGTCGAGGCCATGATGACCACGAGATCGCGCTTCTTTTCGAGCAGCAGCGGCAGCGCCGAAAGCCCGTCGAGGTCGGGCATGTCGATGTCGAGCACGACCACGTCGGGATCGGCGCGCTCGAAGTCCCTGACGGCGTCACGCCCGGTGCGCGCGGAGGCGACCAGTGCGAGGGCGGGGTCCGCCTCGACCCAGCGCGAGATCAACCCGCGCACCACGACCGCGTCATCGACCACCATGACGCGGATCGGATCGTGCGCGCTGGCGGGCACGGCAGGCGCAACGGTGACAGCGACACTCATGAACGCGAGTACTCTGGTTACGCCTGAACGCTACGAAACGAACGACTGACCGCGGATCCCACCTTCCGCTCGTCCCCGCGAAAGCGGGGACCCAGGCCTTCGCGGAGAAGACTAGATTCCCGCTTTCGCGGTAATGAGCGGGCCTGACCTAGATCAGGCCGACTTCCTGGAACTTGGCCTCGACGATCTCCTTGTCGAACGGCTTCATGATGTACTCATTGGCGCCGGCGCTGAGCGCGCGCGCGATATGCGCGACGTCGTTCTCGGTGGTGCAGAACACGACCTTCGGCTGGTCGCCGCCGGGCAGCCGGCGCAACGCCTTGAGGAAGTCGTAGCCGTCCATCACGGGCATGTTCCAATCCAGCAGCACGGCGTCCGGCATGCTGCGGCGGCATTGCTCGATCGCCACCTGGCCGTCCTCGGCCTCGGTGATCTTGAAGGCGAGCCCTTCAAGGATGCGTCGCGCCACCTTGCGGATGACGCTGGAGTCGTCGACGACCAGACAGGTTTTCATCGCACTACCTCGTTCCTACCTCCGGCGCTTCGACGCGTCCGGCTGCTTGCCAGTTTCAACTCCTCGGCGCGCCTCATGCCGCCATGGCGGCGTTCGCCATGTCGAGCACGCGGTCGACATCGAGGATCACCATCAATTGCCCTTCGAGGCGGTGCACGCCGCCCGAGACGCCCGCCCAACGGGCGTCGAGATTGACCGGGTTCGGCTCGCGCGACGCGTCGGCAAGCTTCATCACTTCGCCGACGCCGTCGATCAAAAGCCCGTAGGATTCACCGTTGCACTCGATGCCGACGGCCATCGCGGGCCGCGCATCGGTGCGCGGCGGCAGGCCGAGCCGGCGCCGCATGTCGATCGCCGTCACGATGCGGCCGCGCAGATTGAGCACGCCCGCGATCTCGCCCGGCGCGAGCGGCACGCGGGTGAGCCGTTCCGGCATGAACACGTCCTGCACGCGCGCGATCGGCAAGCCGAACAACTGCCCGCCGATCGTCACGGTGACGTATTCGGTGCCGCGTTCGTCGGCGGTGTCGCGCTCGGCGTGCATGGTCTTGTCCCTCAGGCCGCCTCGACCCACTCGTCGGTCGATTCCTTCAGCGCCGCGATCAGCCCTTGCCGGTCGAACTTTGCGACGAAATCCTTGAAGCCCGCCTGCCGTCCACGCTCGACGGTGGCGGGCGAGGTGATCGAGGACAGCGCGATGAGCGGAATGGTGCCGCGCCCCGTTTGACGGATCGCCTCGGCGAGCTCGAACCCGTTCATGCCCGGCATCTCGATGTCGGAGACGACGACGTCGTACCGCTCGCCTCGTTTGATCAGCGCCAGCGCCTCGGCCGGCGCGCCGACCGCCGTCACCTCGTAGCCGGCCGCTTTCAGCACGGGACTGAGCATGTTGCGGAAGAACGCCGAGTCGTCGACCAGCAACAGCGAGCGCGTCAGCGCTTCCGTCTTCATCTCGCGGCGGCGGAACCAGTCCGCATAGGCGAGCGGCAGGAAGTGTCCGACGTCGATGATCTCGGTCGCCTGGCCCTTGATCACCGCGCAGCCGATCAGCCCCGGCGTATCGCTGCCGATCTCGATGTCGAGCGTCTCCTCGACGATATCGACGATTTCGTCGACCACGAGACCCATGGAGCGGCCGGAATCGGAGAACACCAGCAGCGGCTGCGTGCCTTCGGTGCGCACCCGCACCTCGTCATTGACGCGCACCAGCGGCATCAACTGGCCGCGGTACTGCACCAGATGGCGGCCGTTCGACAGCTCGATCTTGCGGCAATCGATCTCTTCCAGCCGCGTCACCAGCGACAGCGGCACCGCCTTGGGCTGCGGCGAGCCGGCGCGGAACACGAGCAGCGACACGGTCTTCTCGGCGCGCGCGTCGCGCTGCGCCTCGGTCTCGGCGACCGCCGGGGCGGCGCCGACCGTCTGCGCGATGCCGTTCGGATCGATGATCATGATCACCGAGCCGTCGCCGAGGATGGTGTTGCCGGAGAACATCGGGATGTGGCGAAGCTTCGTCGACATCGGCTTGACCACGATCTCTTCGGTGTGGAACACGCCGTCGACCACGACGCCGAAGGTCTGGTTGCCGACCTGCGTCACCACGATGAAGCCGTTTTCCGGCTCGATCTCACCCTCGCCGATCGCCAACAGCCGCCGCAGGTGGATGAGCGGCAGGAGCTTGTTGCGTAGGCGCAGCACCGGCGTGTCCTTGATCTTCTCGATGCGGTGCTCGGAATTCGCCTGCGCGCGCACGAGTTCGACGACCGAGAGCTGCGGGATCGCGAAGCGCTCGCCGCCGGCCTCGACGATCAGCGCCGAGACGATCGCCAGCGTGAGCGGGATCTTGATGGTGAAGCTCGAGCCCTCGCCCGGCACCGACTTCACGTCGATCGTGCCGCCGATCTGGTCGATGTTGCTGCGCACCACGTCCATGCCGACGCCGCGGCCGGAAATGCTCGTGACCTGCGCGGCGGTGGAGAAGCCCGGCGCGAAGATGAACTTGTGCACCTGCGCCTCGGGCATCTTCGCGGCCTCGGCCTCTGAGGCAAGCCCGAGCTCGATCGCCTTGCGCCGGATCTTGGCGGTGTTGAGACCGCGCCCGTCGTCGGAGATCTCGATGATGATGTGGCCGCCCTGGTGATAGGCCGAGAGGCGGATCGTGCCCTTCTCGGGCTTGTTGGCGGCGCGCCGCACGTCCGGCGTCTCGAGCCCGTGATCGGCCGAGTTGCGCACCATGTGGGTGAGCGGGTCCTTGATCAGGTCGAGCACCTGCCGATCGAGCTCGGTGTCGGCGCCGTGCATGTCGAGCTCGATCTCCTTGCCGAGCTCGGCGGCAAGGTCGCGGATGATGCGCGGCAGCTTCTGCCAGGCATTGCCGATCGGCTGCATGCGCGTCTTCATGACGCCTTCCTGCAGCTCGGCGGTCACGTTGGAGAGGCGCTGCAGCGGCACCTTGAATTCCGAGTCCTCGTGCCGGCGCACGATCTCCAGGAGCTGGTTGCGGGTAAGCACCAGTTCCGAAACCATGGTCATCAGGGTTTCGAGCGCATCGACGTTGACGCGGATCGACTGGCTCGCGACCTTCGATTCGACGCGCTCCTCGTCCTCGCCGGCAAATCGTCGCTCGGGCTTGGCGGAGGTCTCGGCCTTTTCGGGCAGCGCCGGCGTCTCGACGGCGGTCTCGCGGAAGGCGCGCTCGAGCTCGTCGAGCGAGACCTCTCCCGGACGCAGCGAACGCTCCAGCACCTGATAGATGAGCGAGCCGGCGGTGGACTTCTCGTCCTTGCCGGCCGGCGCGGCGACCGCCATGCGTTCGAGCGCGCCGATCAGGTCCGCGTCCGAGCCTTCCGGCTCCTGCTGGTTCTGCTCGAGCCCGCCGAGGATGTCCTTCAGCCGATCGATGGTCGACAGCACGACCGAAACAGCAGGCCCGGTGACCGGCATGCCGTCGCGGAACTTGCCCATCAGCGTCTCGGCCGCATGCGCGAGCGCTTCGAGACGGGGCAGACCGAGGAATCCGCAGGTGCCTTTGATCGTGTGGACGAGGCGGAAAATGTTGTCGAGGATCTTGGCGTTGTTCGGCTCCTGCTCGAAGCGCACGAGCTCCACGTCGACGACGTCGAGGCTCTCGTTCGTCTCGGTCAGGAACTCGCGCAGCAGGTCGTCCATCAGAACAAAGACCTTCGTCGCCAGGCGCGGCCGGCGAGCCGCCGCCTTTCGGGAGCGGAGGCCAGTGTTTGCCAAAAGCATTGAGGATTCGTTGACCAAAGCCCGGAAATGCGGACAAATCCGCGATCCGGGCCGTCTTCGCCTGCAGATAAAGCTATTTGCCTTCAACGGGTTGCCGTTGCAGTCCAACGCGAGGACATCGCTTCGCCGTCAGCGACGACCGCCTCGCGCTCGCGCGCGAGGTCGACCGCCGCAACCGCGCGCCTTCAGCGCAGGCCCGCGCTACGCGCGCTTGCCGGTGGAGGACAGCAGCCAATGCTGGCCCGTGAAGTTGGCGCACGGCTTGAGATAGGGCTGGTTGTCGTTCGCCCCGCCGTTGAACACGTCCGCGCACATGTTATCGCCGCGGAACTTGGTGGTCAGGCGGAACCAGTTGCCGTCCGGCACGAGCCGCCAGAGCTGACCGGTGAAATTACCGCATTTGGTGAGCTGAAGCTGATTGTTGTTCGGCCCGCCATAATCCCCCCCGCGAACGGACGCTTCGGCGCCCTTCTCGGGCGCGACCGTAGGAAAATACCGGGAGATCACGCCACTCCGTGGATGTCCTGAGCGGCGTGGCAAAATGTCACTTCGCCGTCAGCACGATCGCCTCGCCCTCCGGCGCGATCGTGATGGCCATGCCGCAACTGCGCGCGAGCAGCCCGGTATAGAACGGCTGGATCGCGTGCGCGTCGACCGCGGCCCCGCCGGTATCGCCCGCGACCAGCCCCGGCACCGCGGCGGGGATGCGCGCGTTGAGCCCGGTCCCGCTGATGCGGAAGCCGAGGGCCTCGCCCTCTCCTACGGGATCGATCACGAGCCTGCCGCCGCGCGGGATGGTGCCGCCGGCGAGCAGTAAGAGATTGAGCAGCAGCTTGACCCGGTTCTTGGCGAGCAGCACCCGCGGCAGGTTCCAGGCAAGCTTGGTCTTGTCGTCCTCCATCATGCCGCGCGCGACGCCTTCGGCATCGCCGAGATCGATCGAGGCGCCGGCCGAGCCGGCCGCCCCGAACGCGATGCGGCAGAACTGCAGCCGCGCCGAGGCGGTGGCGGCGCTCTTCTTGATGAGCTCGAGCGCGAAAGTCTTGGTCTGCTCGTCGGCGTCGTCCTCGATCACCTCGACGCCGTTGACGACCGCGCCGACCGGACTGATCAGGTCGTGGCAGACGCGCGAGCACAACAGCGCCGCGAGATCGAGGCCTTCGAGGACGACAGGAGTCGACATGATCGACATTCTCCGGGGAGAAACGTGCCGCCGAAACGGACGGCGACTCAGCGGTTGGACGCAGCGCGCCGTGTGATACACCGTGCCCCGAAGACCTGCAAAGGCCGCGGCAACGAACGGAACGAGCGGTGACATCCAACTGCAATCCGCACGCAGCGGCCGATGTGGCGCTCGCCGAAAGCCTGACCGCGACGATCGCAAAAGCCGCCGATGCCATCCTGGCGATCGACTTCCGCCGCGCGGGCACACGTTTGAAGGACGACGCGTCTCCGGTGACCGCCGCCGATGTGGCATCCGAGACGGTGATCCTCGCCGAGCTCGCCCGCATTGCGCCCGACGTCCCGGTCGTGTCGGAGGAACAGGCCGGCGCGCTCCCAGCCGCCAGCACGTTCTTCCTGGTCGATCCGCTCGACGGCACGCGCGAATTCATCGCCGGGCGCGACGAATACACGGTCAACATCGCGCTCATCCGCGACGGCGCGCCCGCGCTCGGGCTGATCGCGGTGCCGGCGCTCGGCCTCGTCTGGCGCGGCGTGGTCGGCGCTCGCGCGGAGCGCCTGTCGTTTCCGCCCGGCGGCGGAGAGCCGCATGCGATCGAGCCGATCCGCACCCGTCCCTGGCCGGCGCGGCCGCTCGCAACCGTAAGCCGCTCGCACTTCGAGGCGGCGAGCGCCGCGTTCCTGGCGCGGCTTGGGCCGATCGAAGAACTGGTCTGCGGCTCGGCGTTGAAGTTCGGCCGGATCGCCGAAGGCGCGGCCGACGTCTATCCGCGGCTGGCCACCACGTGCGAGTGGGACGTGGCGGCCGGCCACGCGCTTGTCACGGCGGCCGGCGGTGTGATGACGGCACCCGACGGCGCCGCGCTGCGCTACGGCGTGACGCCCGGCTTTCGGGTCCCGGGATTCATCGCCTGGGGTGATCCCGCGAAGGCAAGGCAAGCGTAACGCGGATGAGCGGAGCGAAATCCGGGACCGCTGGCGCGGTCCTCCCCGCATGTCGCTTCGCTCATGCGGGCTACGAGCCGGTATCCCTACTGCACCAGCCCGTTCATCACCGCCGGCCAGCGCCCTTCGGCGACATCGAGGGAGCCCTGCGGATCGGCGGCGAATTGAGCGCGCGTCTCCGGCTTGTGGAACAGATAGACGCGGTTCTCGCGGCGCACCCATAATTGGGGGTGGCCGGGCGTCGCGACTCCGCGCGCGACGCCGACCGGATCGTAACCGCCGAAGCGCGGCATGTAGACGTCCGGGTCGGCCGCGAACGCCGCGCGGTTGCCCTCGTTGCGGAAGCGCCAAATGACGCCGGCGAAGCGGTATTCGACCTCGGCGCGTCCGACCTCCGGCTCGCCCCCGGTAAAATAGGTGACTGGATCGAAGCCGTAGAGCGCGAGCCCGGTATGCGGGTCGGCGACCACCCGTTCGGTGGTTGCGGCCCGCAGCGACACCGCGCCGAGACCGAGCGCGAGCCCGATCATGAGCACGAGAGCCGCGCGGCGCTTCCTTGATCGTCCCGCTGCCGTCATAGTTCGTGCCAATTCTCGCCTGATTCGGGGCCGGTTCCCGTTTCAGTATGGGGGCGTCTCGTGTGCAACGCGTTAAGCGGGTTCCGGCCCGTTGCGCGAATGGAGCATTGAATGCGCGCCGACCGACGCCTTTTCATCCTGGGCACGTTGACGAGCCTGCCGTTCGGTCCAGCCTTGGCGCAGAACCCGCCGCCTCCGCCGCCACCCCCTCCGCCGGTCGCCACGCAGCCGCCCCCGCCCGCCTCGGCGCCGCCGCGCTACAGTTCGAACGAGATCCTCGACACCGGCCACCGTTTCTTCGGCGGCGTCTCGCGCGGGCTTGCGAGCATCATCGAACGCGCGTTCTCGACCTGGGGCCAGCCGAACGGCTACGTGCTCGGCCAGGAGGGCGGCGGCGCCTTCATCGGCGGCCTGCGCTACGGCGAGGGCGTGCTCTACACCAAGAACGCCGGCGACCTGCGCGTCTATTGGCAGGGGCCGACGGTCGGCTGGGACGTTGGCGGCGAAGGCGCCCGCACCATGATGCTCGTCTACAATCTCCCGGCGACGGGCGCGATGTATCAGCGCTTCGCGGGCGTCGACGGCTCGGCCTACATCGTCGGCGGCGTCGGCATGACGGCGCTCACCTCGAGCGGCATCGTGGTCGTGCCGATCCGCGCCGGTGTCGGCCTGCGCCTCGGCGCCAATATCGGCTACCTCAAGTTCACGCCGCAGCCGACGTGGAATCCGTTCTAAGCGCGCGGCGAGCCTCGTCATCGTCCTGACCCATTCGCCGGTTTACGTTAACCGGCGCGCGCGCTGGAGTTGCCGCGCGGTGCGTGGCATTGTTGCTTTTGACCCCGCGGGACGGGTCGGAGGCGGTGTTTTCCATGATCGAACCGATCATGTATTTCGGGCTCGGCTTTCTGGCCGCGAGCCTGCTCGGGCTCGTGATCGTGCCGTTCGTGCATGGCCGCGCGGTGCGGCTGACCGTGCGCCGGCTCGAAGCCGCAACGCCGCTGTCGATGGCGGAAATCCAGGCCGACAAGGATCAGCTCCGCGCCGAGTTCGCGATGTCGACGCGCCGGCTGGAGATGAGCGTCGAGCAGCTCAAGGGCAAGACCACGAGCCAGCTCGCCGAGCTCGGCAAGAAGAGCGACGTGATCACGCGGCTCAAGGTCGAGATCGGCGAGAAGGCCGCCTCCATCTTCGCGCTCGAATCGCGCGAGAAGGCGCTGAAAGATCAGCTCCGCGCCACCGAGGACGAGCTTGAATCGAAGACCGACGCGCTGCGCGAGGGCGAACGCAAGCTCGCCGACAAGGAGGCCGAGCTCGCCCGCGCGACCGCGCAGGTCACCGAGCACGCGACGACCAGCGACAGCCAGCGCATCGAGATCGTCGCCCTCAAGACCCAGGTGGAGAACCTGAAGGACCAGGTCTCCGGGCTCGGCAAGGACGTCAAGGACACCACCGAGCGCCACGCGCGCGAGAAAGACGCAGCCGAGAAGGCCACCAAGGAACTCGCCGACGAGCGCGGAACTGTCGGCAAGCTCGGCGCGCGCGTCGCCGAGCTCGAGCGCCAGCTTGCGACGCAGACCGCCGACGCCGAGATCATGGGCAAGCGCATGGCCGACCTGGAGCAGCGGCTGGCCGAGCAGGTCCGCGTGCTCGCCGACCGCGAGCGCGAGCGCGACCAGTTGCGCACCGATCTCGATGCCGCGCGCCGCATGGAAACCGATCTGCGCCAGGAACTCGGCACGATCGAGCGCCGCCATGATACCGCGACCGAATCGCTGCGCGCCGAAAAGACGCTGGCCGAGAGCCAGCTCGAGCGCGCGCGCGAGGATCGCGGAAAGCTGCAGCGCGAGCTCTCCTCGATGAAGCGCGAGGCGGAGGCGACCTGGGCGTCCGAGCGGGTCGAGAATGCGCTCTTGCGCGAGCGCATCAACGACGTCGCGGCCGAGGTGGCGCGGCTCACCTCCGTGCTCGAAGGGCCGGGCTCGGCGATCGACACCATTCTGGCGGCGCCGCCCGAGCACGTGCCGGCGAATGCCAACGGAGCGCCGCAGCCGGCCACGATCGACATCGACGAGGCCGCCAACGGCGACACCAACAAAGGCAGCCTCGCCGACCGCATCCGCGCCCTGCAGGCGCGCTCCTCCCGGCTCACCACGACGACTTGAAATCCGTGCGGCGAAGCGCGCACGTCCTTCTCGTCCTGACCGCACTCTCGGCATTCGGCACCGCGACCGCGCGTGCCGAAGACCCCGAGATCACGAAGCTCCGCGCCGCTGAGCTCAAGGTCTTCACCGACGAGCAGATCTTCGACGGCTTCTTCAAGACCGCGTTCGGCGCCGAGATGCGGATCGCGGGCCGCACCGACGTGATACGCAAATACGACAAGCCGGTGCGCGTCTACGTCGAGAACCACGTCAAGCCCGACCGTTCCACGCAGGTCGCCGACGTTATCGCGGATATCCAGCGCCACATCCCGAATATCGACATCGCCATGACGGGCGACCGCAAGGCCGCGACCACCGTTGTGCGGCTTCTGCGCAACCGCGAGCTCGCCCGCACGCTACGCGCGGCGTACGGCCGCGACCGCGCGCGCAAGATCGAGCGCAAGCTCGCGCCGCAGTGCCTGTCGGGATTCCGCAAGGACGCGACCTACCGGATCGTCGCCTCCGACGTGTTCCTGGTGGCCGATGCGGGCGACTTCATCTTCTACGACTGCGCCTATGAGGAGATCCTGCAATCGCTCGGGCCGATCAACGACGACTCCTCCGTGCCCTGGACCATGTTCAATGACGACGTCCACGCCGGCTTCTTCGACGTCTACGATCAGTACATTCTCAATATCCTGTATCACCCGCGCATCCGCCCCGGCATGACGCGCGAGGAGGTGCGCGCGCTGCTTCCCGAGATCATGCCGGAGGTGCGGGCCTGGATCGCGAAGGTGAACGGGCTCTCGCCGTAGCCCGCATGAGCGAAGCGACATGCGGGGTCGCCCGCCCCGGATATCGCTTCGCTCATCCGGGCTACACATCCGCAGCCGTCGGCCTGCCCCTTGCCCTCGCCACAAAGCCGTGCTCATGAAGTCGTCGCGGGCGAGCTTGGAAAGAGGCGGGACCCATGACCCGGACTGTCATCATCGCCGCGGCGCTGGCGGCATCGACGCTGCTCGGCGGCTGGACCTTCGACAAGCAGGGCGCCTACTGCGCGTTCGACCGCGACTACACCAATTGCGGCTACTCCACGCTGGAAGCCTGCGTGGCGGCGGTCCGCGGCGTCGGCGGCAATTGCCGCGAAAACCCGATGTACGAAGCCGATCGGCGCGACCGGCGGCCCGCTTGGTTCCGCTAGCCGCTGTTCTGCGATGTCTGCGGCGGATTACCGCGCCGGACGCAGCCTTTACCGCACTGCACAATAAACGCTAGGATGGGCCTTGCTCGCGTTTCCGCGTGACGTATGGCCCCTGCGCTCAACATCGTCATCGTCGACGAGAACCCGATCCGCGCCGCGATCCTGGAGGACGGGTTGCGCGAGGCCGGGTACGTGCGCGTCACGCGTATCGCCGAGACATCGCGCCTGCTCGACCGCGTCTACGCGATCGATCCCGACGTCATCCTGATCGACCTGGAAAACCCGAGCCGCGACGTGCTGGAGCAGATGTTCCAGATGAGCCGCGCCGTGAAGCGCCCGATCGCGATGTTCGTCGACCAGAGCGACACCGCCTCGATCGAGGCCGCGGTCGATGCCGGCGTCTCTGCCTACATCGTCGGCAACCTGCAGAAGGACCGCATCAAGACCATCCTCGATCTCTGCATTTCGCGCTTCAATGCCTTCGCGCGCCTGGAGGGCGAACTCGACCGCGCCCGCTCGGCGCTCGAGGAGCGCAAGGTGATCGATCGCGCCAAGGGCATTTTGATGAAGGCCAAGAACCTGACCGAGGAAGCCGCCTACGCGCTTCTGCGCAAGACCGCGATGAACGAGAACAAGAAGATCGCCGAGGTCGCGCAATCCGTGATCACGGCGGCGGAGCTGTTCAAATGAGCGAGCATTTGCGCATCGGCTTCATCCCGCTATGCGACGCGACCGCGCTGATCGTCGCGGTCGACAAGGGCTTCACGGCGGCCGAAGGACTCGACGTCGAGCTCGTGCGCGAAGTGTCGTGGTCGAACATCCGCGACAAGCTCAACATCGGCCTGTTCGACGCAGCCCATCTGATTGCCCCGATCGCCATCGCCTCGAGCCTCGGCATCGGCCACGTCAAGGTGCCGATCATCGCGCCGTTCGGGCTCGGCGTGAACGGCAACGCCATCACGGTGTCGCCGCCGCTTTATGCGGCGCTGGCCGGGGCCGCCGAGGGCGACATCCTCAATCCGATGGTGTCGGCGAAGGCGCTCGCCCGCGTCGTCGCGCAGCGCAAGGCGCGCGGGCAAGAGCCGCTCACCTTCGGCATGACCTTCCCGTTCTCCACCCACAATTATCACCTGCGCTTCTGGATGGCGGCGGGCGGCGTCGACCCGGACGAGGACGTGCGCCTGGTGGTGCTGCCGCCGCCCTACATGGTGGAAAGCCTGCAGAACAAGCACGTCGACGGCTTCTGCGTCGGCGCGCCGTGGAATTCGGTCGCCGTCGACCTCGGCATCGGCCACATCCTGCATTTCGTCTCGGAAATATTCGCGCACGCGATGGAGAAGCTGCTCGGCGTGCGCCGGCGCTGGGCCGACGACAATCCGGATGTGCTGTTGCGGCTCGTGCGCGCGCACCGCCGCGCGGCGGAGTTCGTCGAGGACGTCGGCAATCACGGCGAGGTCGCCGCGATCCTCGGCGCGCCGAACCGCATCGGCGTCGCGCCCGAAGTCATCCTGCGCACGCTCGACGGGCGCCTGAAGGTCGCGCCCGACGGCACGACGCGCACGGACCCGCGCTATCTGCTGGTCGGCCGCGACGGCGCCGCCCGTCCGGACCCCGCGCAGGCCGCGTGGCTCTACGCCCAGATGGTGCGATGGGGCCAAGCACCGCTGTCGGCGGAGATGCTGGCGCAGGCGAAGGCCGTGTGCCGGCCGGACCTCTACGACGCGGCGTTCGGCGACGCCGCGGGTGTCGAACCGGCACCCCCGATCGGCGCCTTTGCCGGGCCGGCGTTTGACGCCGATGACATTGCGGCTCACCTCGCGGCTTGGACGATCCGGCGCGACCCCGCCGGTTGATTGCTGCGCCGTTCCGGCCAGCGTAGATTGCGCTCAAGAAACACCCAGGAAACGCCGATGACATCGACGAGCGCCCGCCGTCGCTCCACGCTGCGACCCGCCTTCTTCTTTTCAACTCTGCTCGTCGCCAGCGTGGCGGCCGGTTCGTCGTTCGCTCAGTCCGCGGCGCAGGACTGGCCGGCGCGGACCATCACGGTCGTCGTACCGCTTGGGGCGGGAAGCGCGAGCGACCTCATCGCGCGCGTCGTGATGGACGAGGTGGGACGACAGCTCGGACAGAGCGTGATCGTCGAAAACCGCCCCGGCGCCGGTGGAACGACCGGCGCCAACATGGTCGCCAAGTCCACGCCCGACGGCTACACCATCCTGGTCTACGGCGCGCTCACCTCGGCGTATGCGCTCTATTCGAAGCTGCCCTACGATACGCTGAAGGACTTCGTGCCGGTGATCTCGCTCGGGCAGCAGCCGCTGGTGATCGTCGCGTCGCCGGCGAAGGGCTACAAGACGCTCGCCGAGATGATCGCTGCCGCAAAGGCCAAGCCCGGCACGCTGAACTATGCCTCGGCCGGCATCGGATCGGCCTCGCATTTCGGCGCCGAGCGGCTACGCGCTAGCGCCGACTTCGAAGCGCAGCACATCCCGTTCAAGGGCGCCGCCGAAGCCGTGACCGACGTCCTCGCGGGCCGCTCCGATTTCAGCGTGCAACTGACCGCGACGACGCTGCCGCAAATCCGGCAAGGTACCCTCGTCGCGCTGGCGGTCAGCGCGGACAAGCGGATCGCGCTCCTGCCCGACGTGCCGACGACGAGAGAAGCCGGTCTGCCGGCGGATTCCGTGTATCCGTTCTATACCGGCGTCTATCTGCCGGCCGGGACCCCGCGGGAGATCGTGGAACGGCTTCATCGCGAGATCGCGAAGGCCCTGCAGGCGCCCGCTGTGCTTTCGCGCCTCGCGCCGCTCGGCGTCGAGCCGATGCCGCTCGACCAGAGGCAGTTTGAGACGTTCATCCGGCAAGACGCCGAGGCGAATCTCGCGCTCGTGAAAGCCGCAAAGATCCCGACGCAGTAGTGCGCACGTGAGACGCCGAAGCGCGTCGCCGGGGCCCAACGGAACCGGCGGCCAGCGGCGCCTGCCTAAATTTTCGCACTGCACAATCAATTTGCAGGTTTTCATGCGCGATGCAGCAATGAGTGTCACGCCTCCTTGGCGCGGGATGTGGCAAATCTACCTATCGCACTGATTATTATAAGTTTTTTTATAGGCAGCGAGTTGGCACGCGACTTGTAAAGGGGATGTGGGTTGGCGTCGTCGCACGAGACGGCGCCGCAGGTCCAATGACGGGCCGATAGGCAAAGCCGCCGCCCTGAGGAAGCGCTTAGACGCGCATCTCAGGCTGCGGCTTTTTTGTTGGCTCCAACGGGAAACGCGCCGGGGCGGGTCCACACGAAACGCAGAAGGAAACAGCGCCGCCATGAGCATGAAGACCAGGACCACACGCGGCGTCAGCCGACGCTCACTTCTCAAGACCGGCGGCGCGGGCGCGTTGATGGCCGCGATCGGCGCCGATTTCCCGTTCGGCGTTCACGTCGCGCAGGCCGCGGGGCCGGAAACCACCAAGGCGATCCTCGGCTACATCGCGCTGATGGATGCCTCGGCGCTGGTCATCGCCAAGGAGAAGGGGCTGTTCGCCAAGCACGGCATGCCCGACGTCGATGTCGCCAAGCAGGCTTCGTGGGGCGCGACGCGCGACAACATCGTGCTCGGCTCGGAGAGCAACGGCATCGACGGCGCGCACATCCTCTCGCCGATGCCCTACCTGATCTCGACCGGCAAGGTGACGCAGAACAATGTGCCGACGCCGATGTACATCCTGGCGCGGCTCAATCTCGACGCGCAGGCGATCTCGGTTTCCAACGACTACAAGGATCTGAAAGTCACCAGCGACGCCTCGGCGCTGAAGGCCGCGTTCATCGCGAAGAAAGCGGCCGGCAAAGAAGTGAAAGTCGCGATGACCTTCCCGGGCGGCACGCACGATCTCTGGATTCGCTACTGGCTCGCCGCCGGCGGCATCGACCCCGACAAGGATATTTCGACCATCGTTGTGCCACCGCCGCAGATGGTGGCGAACATGAAGGTCGGCAACATGGACGCCTTCTGCGTTGGCGAGCCCTGGAACGAACAACTGGTCAACCAGGGCATCGGCTTTACCGCCTGCACCACCGGCGAAGTCTGGTCGAAGCACCCCGAGAAGGCGCTCGGGCTTCGCGCCGCCTGGGTCGACAAGAATCCGAACGCCGCCAAGGCGCTCGTGATGGCCGTGATGGAAGCGCAGCAGTGGTGCGAGAAGATGGAGAACAAGCAGGAAATGTCTGAGATCGTCGGCAAGCGGCAATGGTTCAACGTGCCGGTCGCCGACATCATCGGTCGCGCCAAGGGCGACATCAATTACGGCAACGGCCGCGTGGAAAAGAACACCACGCAGTTCATGAAGTTCTGGCAGGACCACGCGTCCTACCCGTTCAAGAGCCACGACGCCTGGTTCGTCACCGAGGATATTCGCTGGGGCAAGTTCGAAGGCTCGACCGACATCAAGGCGCTGGTCGACAAGGTCAACCGCGAGGACGTCTGGCGCGATGCCGCCAAGGATCTCTCGCTCGCGGCCTCCGATATCCCGGCATCGACCTCGCGCGGCAAGGAGACCTTCTTCGACGGCAAGATCTTCGATCCGGAGAACCCGCAGGCCTATCTCAAGAGCCTCTCGATCAAGCGCGTTGAGGTCTGACCCGCGAGCGGGCCGCCGGCTCGGCGGTACGCGTTGCCGTTCGCAGAGAGAATCCAGCAATGAACATGCCCGTGCTGAAATCTGAAAGCCTCGCCGCGATCCCCTCGCCCGGTCCCGCGGCACCGGCGCCCAGCGGCGCCGTGGTGACGCTGCGGCTGCCGAAAGCGCGTTTTGCCAGCAAGCTCAAGCCGCGCCTCACGGCGATCGCCTCGAACGTGCTGCCGCCGCTGATCATGCTCGCGCTGATCCTCACGGTCTGGCAGATCCTCGGCTCGCGGCCGGGCGCGACCCTTCCCTCCCCCTCGAAGATCTGGACCGAGGCGCGCGACCTGATCACCGATCCGTTCTTCGTCGCTGGCCCGCAGGACATCGGGCTCGGCTGGCGCGTGCTCACCTCGCTGCAGCGTGTGATGATCGGCTACGGCTTCGCCGCGGTCATCGGCGTGATGTTCGGTACCATCATCGGCCAATCGGTTTGGGCGATGCGCGGGCTCGACCCGATCTTCCAGGTGCTACGCACGATTTCGCCGCTCGCGTGGCTGCCGATCTCGCTCGCGGCGTTCCGCGACAGCCAGCCCTCCGCGATCTTCGTGATCTTCATCACGTCGGTGTGGCCGATCATCATCAACACCGCGGTCGGCATCCGCAACATTCCGCAGGATTATCGCAACGTGGCGGCCGTGTTGCGGCTCAACCCGCTCGAGTTCTTCTTCAAGATCATGATTCCGTCCGCGGCGCCCTACATCTTCACTGGGCTGCGTATCGGTATCGGCCTCTCCTGGCTCGCGATCGTTGCCGCCGAGATGCTCACCGGCGGCGTCGGCATCGGCTTCTTCATCTGGGACGCGTGGAATTCCTCGCGCCTCTCCGACATCGTCGTCGCGCTCGTCTACATCGGCATGATCGGTTTCGTGCTCGACCGCATCGTGGCGCTGATCGCGCGCTTCGTCACGCGCGGCACCGCAGCCAGCTGAGAGGAACCATCATGGGCGCCTATCTGCACGTCGACCACCTCTCCAAGACTTTCACCCGCGGCTCGCAGGAGACAGAGGTCCTGCATGACGTCACGCTCACGATCGAGCGGGGCGAGTATGTGTCGATCATCGGGCATTCGGGCTGCGGCAAGTCCACGCTGCTCAACATCGTCGCCGGCCTTGTGCCGGCGACACTCGGCGGCGTGATCCTCGAAGATAAGCTGGTGAACGAGCCCGGCCCCGACCGCGCGGTCGTGTTTCAGAACCACTCGCTGCTGCCCTGGCTCACCGTCTACGACAACGTTTCGATCGCGGTGAACAAGGTGTTCGGCGGCAAGAAGTCGCGCGCCGAGCGCCACGACTGGGTGATGCACAACCTGGACCTCGTGCAGATGGGTCACGCCAAGGACAAGCGT
The DNA here is from genome assembly GCA_964479515.1 of uncultured Hyphomicrobiales bacterium. Lineage (GTDB taxonomy): Bacteria > Pseudomonadota > Alphaproteobacteria > Rhizobiales > Xanthobacteraceae > PALSA-894. The sequence continues at coordinate 28,960 of CAYZMR010000015.1, forward strand.
CCGGCGGAAATTTCTGGCGGCATGAAGCAGCGTGTCGGCCTGGCGCGCGCGCTCGCCATGGAGCCGAAGGTGCTGCTGCTCGACGAGCCCTTCGGCGCGCTCGATGCGCTCACGCGCGCGCATCTGCAGGATTCGGTCATGGCGATCCACGCCAAGCTCGGCAACACCGTGCTGATGATCACGCATGACGTCGACGAGGCGGTTCTTCTGTCGGATCGCATCGTGATGATGACCAACGGCCCGTCGGCGCGCATCGGCGAGGTGCTCGACGTGCCGCTTGCGCGTCCGCGCAAACGGCTCGCGCTCGCGGCCGACGCGACCTACCTCAAATGCCGCCAGCGCGTGCTCGAATTCCTCTACGAGCGGCATCGGTTCGTCGAAGCCGCCTGACCTTCTTCCCTTCTCTCCACTTGCGGGGAGGAGACGCAAGCGAAGCGAGCGGGTGAGGGGCGCTCCATTCGCATAACACCGGGGAAATGCCCCTCACCACGCCCTCTCCCGGCTATAGCCGGAGAGGGAGATGAGAGACCGGAGTAGCGATCAAATGACGCCCGACCAAGTCAAACTCGTGCAGGATAGCTTCGCCAAGGTGGCCCCTATCTCGGACAAAGCCTCCGAGCTGTTCTACGGCCGCCTGTTCGAGATCGCGCCGTCCGTGCGCGCGCTCTTCCCCGACGACATGACCGAGCAGCGCAAGAAGCTGATGGCGACGCTGACGATCGTGGTGAACGGGCTGACCAATCTCGACGCGATCCTTCCTGCGGCCAGCGCGCTCGCGAAACGCCACGTCTCCTACGGCGCGGAGCCCGCGCACTATCCGGTCGTCGGGCAGGCGCTGTTGTGGACGCTGGAGCAGGGCCTCGGCCCGGCCTGGACGCCGCCAGTCGCGGGCGCCTGGACCGCCGCCTACACGACGCTCTCGAACTTCATGATCAGCGAAGCCTACGGCCAACCGAAGGCGGCATGATTGCATGAGCGAGCCTCTCGTGGTCATCGGCAACGGCATGGCGGCGGCGCGTTTCGTCGACGAGCTGTCGCAGCGCGCGCTTGGCCGCTACGCCATTGCGGTGGTCGGCGAGGAGCCGCGGCTCGCCTATAACCGCGTGCTGTTGTCGTCGGTGCTCGCCGGCGAGGTCGCCTCGTCCGACATCGAGCTCAAGCCGCAGCGCTGGTGGAGCGATCGCGGCGTCACGCTGCGCTACGGCTGCCGTGCGGCGAGCGTCGATGCGCACGCGCGCACCGTGACGCTCGCCGACGGCACGTCGCTCGCCTTCGCAAAGCTGATATTCGCGACCGGCTCGCTGCCGGTCAGGCCGCCGATCCCCGGCATGGCGCTGCCGGGTGTCATTACCTTTCGCGACATCAGCGACATCTGGACGATGTGGCACCGCGCCGGCAGCGGCGATCGCGTCGTGGTCATCGGCGGCGGGCTGCTCGGGCTCGAGGCCGCCTACGGCCTCGCCAAGGCGGGCGCGCGCGTCACCGTGCTGCACCTGATGGACCGGCTGATGGAGCGTCAGCTCGATCCGCAAGCGGCCGCGATGCTCAAGCGCGCGGTCGAAGGCAAGGGCATCGAGGTCATCCTCAGCGCCGAGACCGCCGAGATCACCGGCCACGGCTGCGTCGATGCCGTCGTGCTCAAGGATGGTCGCAGGATCGAAGCCAACGCCGTCGTGGTCGCGATCGGGATCAGGCCGAGCACCGAGCTCGCGCGCGATGCCGGCGTCGCGATCAATCGCGGCATCGTGGTCGATGATCGCCTGGAGACGAACGTCGCCGGCATTCACGCGATCGGCGAATGCGCCGAGCACCGCGGCATCGTCTACGGGCTGGTCGAGCCGGCCTACGATCAGGCGCGCGTGCTCGCCGCCCGGCTCGCGGGGGATGACGCGCGGTATCCCGGCAGCGTGCTCGCCACCAACCTGAAGGTCTCCGGTGTCAGCGTGTTCTCGGCCGGCGGTTTCCTCGGCGCGCCCGGCACCGAGGAGATCGTGCTGCGCGATCCCGGCATCGGGCTCTACAAGAAGCTCGTCATCGCTGAGGGCCGCCTCGCAGGCTGCGTGCTGTTCGGCGATACCGCCGACGGGCTCTGGTATCTCGACCTCATCCGCTCCGGCGCGCCGATCGCGGCGTTGCGCGACGATCTCGTCTTCGGCCGCGCACTCGCCGAGCGCGTGCCGTCGGACGCCACGCTCGCGCCGCGAATGGCGGCGTGACATGTCGCAAGATTTTTCCCCCGACCAGAAGCGCTACCTCGAAGGCTTCGTCTCCGGCCTCAACGCCGCACGCGCCACGCGCGGCGCGCTCCCGGGCGGCAAGAGCGAGCCGGTCGGGCCGGACGCGATCCACCTCAAGGCGCAGGACAAGGTCACGGCTGCCGGCGGTAAGCTCGTGGACCAGGAGAAGTTCAAGCGCGAGCAGCACCCTTTCGACGCCTATGAGCGGCTCAAGGAGCAGGCGGAGAAGAACGAGCCGCCGAAGCCCGCCGACAATTTCCGCTGGCGCTATTACGGGCTGTTCTATGTCGCGCCGGCCCAGGCCTCGTACATGTGCCGGCTGCGTATCCCGAACGGCATTTTGAAGCACTGGCAGTTCTCTGGGCTAGCCGATCTCGCCGAGCGCTGCGGCGGGCCTTACGCGCACGTGACCACGCGCGCGAACCTGCAGATCCGCGAGATCGAGCCGAAGCACGCCGTCGAAGTCGTCGAAGGGATCGAGAGCCTCGGCCTGTGGTCGCGCGGCGCCGGCGCCGACAACATCCGCAACGTCACCGGCACGCCGACCGCCGGCATCGACCCGCAGGAACTGATCGACACGCGCCCCTATGCGCGCGAATGGCACTTCCACATCCTGAACGACCGCGCGCTGTTCGGGCTGCCGCGCAAGTTTAACGTCGGCTTCGACGGCGGCGGCATCATCCCGGTGCTGGAAGACACCAACGACATCGGCTTTTCGGCGGTCGAGATCGCGGACGGCTTTGGGCTGGAGCCCGGAGTGTGGTTCCGGCTCGCGCTCGGCGGCATCACGGGCCACCGCGATTTCGCGCGCGACACCGGCGTGATCGTCAAGCCGAAGGACGCCACCAAGGTCGCCGACGCGATCGTGCGCGTCTACATCGAGAACGGCAATCGCACCGACCGCAACAAGGCGCGGCTGAAATATGTGCTCGACGCCTGGGGCTTCGAGAAGTTCCTTGGCGCCGTCGAAGAGAAGCTCGGGCACACGCTCACGCGCGCGCCGGCCGACGCCGTCAAGCCCCGCCCCGCCTTCGATCGCGCCGCGCATATCGGCGTGCGCGCGCAGAAGCAGCAAGGGCTCAACTGGATCGGTGTCGCGTTTCCGGTCGGCAAGATCACGGTCGCGCAGATGCGCGGGCTCGCGAAGATCGCGCGCGACCTCGGCGACGGCGATATCCGCCTCACGGTCTGGCAGAACCTGCTCCTCTCCGGCGTGCCGGACGACAAGGTGACGCTGGCGCAAGTCGCGATCGACGCGCTCGGGCTCGCGACGCGCGCGAGCGCGATCCGCGCCGGCCTCGTGTCGTGCACCGGCTCGACCGGCTGCCGCTTCGCGGCCGCGCACACCAAGGAACAGGCCGAGGAGATCGCCGCCTGGTGCGAGCCGCGCGTCACGCTCGATACGCCGGTGAACATCCATCTCACCGGCTGCCATCACTCCTGCGCGCAGCATTACATCGGCGACATCGGGCTGCTCGCGGCGCGCGTTGCAATCAATGAGGAGGGCGACACCGTCGACGGCTATCACGTCCTCGTCGGCGGCGGCTTCGGGCCCGATGCGACGCTCGCGCGCGAGGTTTTCAAGGACGTGAAGGCGGAGCACGCGCCGGCAACGGTCGAGCGCATCCTGAAGGGCTATCTGGCGCATCGCGAAGGCGGCGAGAGCTTCCTCGCGTTCAGCAAGCGGCATGAGGCGGACGCGCTGAAGGCGATGTTCGCGGAGGCGGGGGAATGACCCAGCCCCTCGCCCCGCCCCTGCCCTCGCTCGTGCCGGACACCGCGCCGTTCTCGGCCGAGCAGCGCGCCTGGCTCAACGGCTTCTTCGCCGGCCTGGTCTCGCTCGACGGCGCGGGCGTCACCGCGCTCTCGCCCGAGCAGAACGCCGCCATGATGCCGGGCGGCACGACGAACGCATTCGGCGATG
>CAYZMR010000016.1:0-30987 GCA_964479515.1 uncultured Hyphomicrobiales bacterium
CGCCGCCGGGAACCGTTCAGATGTCCGTTTCGCCCCAAGACCAAGCCCGCATCCTCTCGGAAGCGCTGCCGCACATGCAGCTCTACGATGAGGAGATCGTCGTGGTGAAATATGGCGGCCACGCCATGGGCGACGAGGCGATGGCGAAGAGCTTCGCGCGCGACATCGTGCTGATGGAGCAGACCGCGATCAATCCGGTCGTCGTGCATGGCGGCGGGCCGCAGATCGGCGACATGCTGAAAAGGCTTGGCATCAAGTCGGAATTCGCCGCCGGGCTCCGCATCACCGACAAGGAGACCGTCGAGGTCGTCGAGATGGTGCTGGCCGGCTCGATCAACAAGCAGATCGTCGGCTTCATCAACGCGGCGGGCGGACGCGCGGTCGGGCTATGCGGCAAGGACGGCAACATGGTGCAGGCGCGCAAAGTGACGCGCAGTGTCGTGGATCCGGGCTCCCATATTGAGAAAGTCATCGATCTCGGCTTCGTCGGCGAGCCCGACAAGGTCGACACGACCGTTCTGACGCAGATCCTCGGCCGCGAACTGATCCCGGTCCTGGCGCCGGTCGCGACGTCGGCCGATGGCGCGACCTACAACGTCAACGCCGACACCTTCGCGGGCGCGATCGCCGGCGCCTTGCGGGCGAAGCGGCTCTTGCTCCTCACCGATGTACCCGGCGTGCTGAACAAGTCGAAGGAGCTCATCAAGGAGCTCTCGGTCGATGAGGCGCGCCGCCTGATCGCCGACGGTACCATTTCCGGCGGCATGATTCCCAAGGTCGAGACCTGCATGTACGCGCTCGAACAGGGCGTCGAGGGCGTCGTGATCCTCGACGGCAGGCAGGAGCACGCGGTGCTGATCGAGCTGCTCACCGACGCGGGCGCGGGGACGCTGATCCACCGGTGACCGATCGCGTGGAAAAGTCACCCTCTGTTCAACAGCTTCGGTCTCAAGTGCGAGATCAACCGTTGCAAGGCAGGGATTAAGGCCGCATAAAAGGCGTTCAGGTCGGGAGATGACCCGGAGTCTGTATGTCTCGTCGTTGCCGCGCCCTGCTGGTCTATCCGCGCTTCGCGTCGGATTCCTTTTGGGCCTACAAGGTGTCCTGTGAAATCGTCGGCGCCAAGTATCCGACGGCGCCGCTCGGCCTCATCACGATCGCCGCTCTGCTGCCGCAGACGTGGGACTTCCGCCTCGTCAACCGCAACACCGAAGACCTTACCGACGCCGATCTCGACTGGGCCGACATCGTCTTGACGGGAGGTATGCTGTTCCAGCAAGCCGACACGCTCAAGATCGTCGAACTCGCGCATGCGCATGGCAAAGTCACGATGGTCGGCGGTCCGGACGTGACCTCGCATCCCAACATCTATGAGTCTTCGGACTTCCGCATGCACGGCGAGGCCGAAAGCGTGATCGACGAGTTCGTCGCCGCGTGGGACGCGGGCGCGCGCAGCGGGCTCTTCGAGGCAGAGAAGTTCCAGGCCGACGTCACCAAGTCGCCGATCCCACGCTTCGATCTGCTTAATTTTGAGCAATATCTCCATGTCGGCGTGCAGTTCTCGCGCGGGTGTCCCTTCACCTGCGAGTTCTGCGACATCATCGAGCTGTACGGCCGCGTGCCGCGCACCAAGACGGCGCCGCAGATGCTCGCCGAGCTCGACCGGCTTTACGAGCTCGGCTATCGCGGCCATGTCGACTTCGTCGACGACAATCTCATCGGCAACAAGAAGGCCGTGAAGGCCTTCTTGCCGCATCTGATCGCGTGGCTGAAGGCCCACGACTACCCGTTCGAGTTCACCACCGAAGCCTCGCTCAACGTCGCCGACGACGATGAGCTGCTCGCGCTGCTGCGTGAGGCGAACTTCTTCGGGATATTCATCGGCATCGAAAGTCCCGACGAGGAAACGCTGCGGCAGATGCGCAAGAAGCAGAACACGCGCCGCAGCATCACCGGCAGCGTGCACCGCATCTACCAACATGGGATTTTCGTCACCGCGGGCTTCATCGTCGGTTTCGACAGCGAGAAGGCGTCGATGGCGACGCCGATGATCGAACTGATCGAGGAGGCGGCCATCCCGATCGCCATGGTGGGGCTGCTCTATGCCCTCACCAATACCCAGCTCGGACGCCGCCTCAAGCAGGAAGGACGGCTCCACCCCGGATACGACGTGCAGTACACCTCGGGTGGCGGCGATCAATGCACCACTGGCCTCAACTTCGACACGTTGCGGCCGCGCGCCGAGATCCTGACCGACTACCGCCGCGTGCTCGAACGCGTCTACGACCCGGCGATCTTCGCGGAGCGTCTGAAAACGCTCGCGCGTCTACTGGACCGGTCGAACTCGCGACGCGACCCGCCGCAGGGCGATCTCCGGCTCAAGATCAGCTCGATCGAGGCGATCCACCGCATCGTCAGCAAATTGCCCGAGGCGCGCGAGCCACTGTGGGACGCGTTCACGTATTGCGCCAAGACCAATCCGCGTGCGCTGCGGATGATCGTCAGCATGATGGCGGTCTATCTCCATCTCGGGCCGTTCTCGCGCAAGGTGATGGCCGATATCGACCGGCAGATTCGCGATAGTGATGTGACGGCGCCGCCGAACAGCCGCCTCCCTTCACACATGGAGCGCGCAGCGCTGTCCGCCTGACCGCTCTCGCCGCGACACGAGCGTGAAAAGCCTTGCCGCTCCGGCAAATCCGATTCATCGATTGAGCATCGGCGATTCGCCTGTCGCGGACACTCACGATGCGGACGCGCGCACTGTTCTTCGGGCTCTTGACGGGTCTCGGCCTGGTCGTCCCGGCCCGCGCCGACCTGCAGCTCTGCAACAAGACAAGTTACGTGCTCGATCTCGCGCTGGGGCTGGAGGAGAAAGGCGCAGCCGCGACACGCGGTTGGTTCCGCGTCGAGCCGGGGCAATGCCGCGCGGTCCTGCAGGGCGCGATCCAGGCGGAGAAGGTCTACGTGCACGCGCGGGCGCTGACGACCTACGGCGCCTCGCCGCTGCCGCAAGTCGGACACGCTGATCTTTGCGTCGCCGACGGCAACTTCGTGATCGCGGCCGCGAATGCATGCCAGACACGATCGGGCCAGCGGCTCGTGCGATTTTCGGCGATCAATCCATCGCAGAGCGAGCAGGGGCTGACCGCCTACCTGGGCGAGGAGGCCGACTACACTCCCGAGCAGGCGAGGCTTGCGGGGATCCAGCGGCTGCTCGTGATCGCCGGCTACGACGCCAATCCGATCGACGGCCTTGAGGGGAAGAAGACCTCCGCGGCGCTCGACCAGTTCCTGAAAGATCGCCGGCTGCCTGGCGACGCCGCGAGTGGCGCAGGCTTCTTCCAGGTGCTGCTCGATGCCGTGAAGGCCGCCGATGGCCTCGGATTTTCCTGGTGCAACGAGACGCCGCACTCCGTCATGGCGGCGCTCGGCGTCGAGGACAAGGGCGCGATCACGACGCGCGGATGGTACCGGGTCGAGCCGGGCAAGTGCCTGAAGCCCGACGTGCCGGCAAAGCCCGCGCGCCTCTATAGCTTCGCCGAGGCGGTCGACAAGGATGGCAACGCGCTGCGGCGCGGCGACAAGTCGCTGTCATGGGGCGGCACGACGCAGCTTTGCACCCGCGACGTCCGGTTCGAGATCGGCGACCAGGGCAACTGCATCGCGCAGGGCCTCGTGTCGACCGGTTTCGCGGTGATCGAGCTCGCCGGAAAACCGGGCGCGACGGTGCGGTTTCGGGAGTGATCTTTCCTTCTTCCCGAATGCAGGTCGCTGGTCGTCCCGGAAGCCGCCGCAGGCGGCTATCCGGGACCCATAAACACGAGTCTTTCGACTCAATCGACAAAGTTGGGATTATGGATCCCGGCTCTCGCTTCGCTCGGCCGGGATGACCAGCATAATGCGCGCGGGGCATGACAACGCGGCACAGTGGGGCTAGAACCGCGCCCGCATGGACACCGCCGCAAGAATCAAAGCAGCGCCGCGCGATTTCTCCCATGTCGATACCTGGGTGTTCGATCTCGACAACACGCTGTATCCGCATCACCTGAACCTGTGGCAGCAGGTCGACGATCGCATCCGCGCCTATATCGCGGACTATCTGAAGATCGGCCGGGACGAGGCGTTCCGGGTCCAGAAGGACTACTACAAGCGCTACGGCACCTCGATGCGCGGCATGATGACCGAGCACGGGATGAATCCCGACGATTATCTCGCTTTCGTGCACAAGATCGACCATTCGCCGCTCGAGCCGAACCCAGCGCTCGGCGCGGCGATCGAGAAGCTTCCCGGCCGCAAGCTGATCCTCACCAACGGGACGCGCAAGCATGCCGACGCCGTGATGCGGCGGCTCGAAATCCATCAGCATTTCGAGGACGTGTTCGACATCATCGCCGCGGAGCTCGAGCCGAAGCCGCTGCCGCAGACCTATGACCGTTTCCTGCAACGCCATGGCGTCGATCCGGCGCGCGCCGCGATGTTCGAGGATCTGTCGCGCAATCTCGCGGTGCCGCATTCGCTCGGCATGATCACCGTGCTGGTGGTGCCGGAAGGCTCGCGTGAGGTGTTGCGCGAGGCTTGGGAGATGGAAGGGCGCGACGCCGCCCATGTGGACCACGTGACCGACGATCTCGCGGCCTTCCTGGAGCGCATTCTCGCGCGGCCTTGACATCATCCGGCCCGGCCCCGACAAACCGCGACGCAAACGCCGTTTTCCGCCGGGATTCCTCCATGCCGCACGCCGATCTCGCCAAGACCATCGATGACGCCTTCGAGGCACGCAATGACGTCGGTCCTGCGACCAAGGGCGCGGTGCGCGATGCCGTCGAGGCTGCGCTCGACCTGCTCGATCGCGGCGAGGCGCGTGTCGCCGAGAAGCAGCCCGATGGCCGCTGGCACGTCAATCAGTGGCTCAAGAAGGCGGTGCTGCTCTCATTCCGCCTCAACGACATGAGCCCGATCTCCGGTGGCCCCGGCGGGGCCAACTGGTGGGACAAGGTGCCCTCCAAGTTCGACGGCTGGGGCGAAAACCGCTTCAAGGCGGCGGGCTTTCGCGCCGTGCCCGGCTCGATCGTGCGCCGGTCCGCTTACATCGCGCCGAACGTCGTGCTGATGCCCTCCTTCGTCAATCTCGGCGCTTATGTCGACTCAGGCACGATGGTCGATACCTGGGCGACGGTCGGCTCCTGCGCGCAGATCGGCAAGAACGTCCACATTTCGGGCGGCGCCGGCATCGGCGGGGTGCTCGAGCCGCTGCAGGCCGGCCCCGTCATCATCGAGGACAACTGCTTCGTCGGCGCGCGTTCCGAAGTCGCCGAGGGCGTGGTGCTGCGCGAAGGCTCGGTGCTGTCCATGGGCGTGTTCATCGGCGCCTCCACCAAGGTCGTCGACCGCGAAACCGGCGAGACCTTCATGGGCGAGGTGCCGCCTTACTCGGTGGTCGTGCCGGGGTCGATGCCCGGCAAGCCGATGAAGAATGGCGGCGCGGGCCCGAGCCTTTACTGCGCCGTCATCGTGAAGCGCGTCGACGAGCGGACGCGCGCGAAGACGAGCATCAACGAGCTGTTGCGCGACTGACCATGGCAGACCCCGTCGCGATTGCGCGCGACCTCATCCGCTGCCCTTCGGTGACGCCGGCGGAAGGCGGTGCGCTGGCGCTGATCGAAAAGCTGCTGAAGGGGGCAGGCTTTACGGTTCATCGCGTGACGTTCGAAGAGCCGGGCAGCGATCCGGTCGAGAATCTCTATGCGCGCATCGGCAGCGCAAAGCCGCACCTGATGTTTGCCGGGCACACCGACGTGGTCCCGCCCGGCGATGAGTCGACGTGGCGCCATCCGCCATTCGCGAGCGAAATCGCGGACGGCGTGCTTTACGGGCGCGGCGCGGTCGACATGAAGGGCGCGATCGCAGCCAAGATCGCGGCGACGCTCGATTATCTTGGCGAGCACGGCGGCACGCCGAAGGGCTCGATCTCGTTCCTCATCACCGGCGACGAGGAAGGCATCGCGGTCAATGGCACAGTGAAGCTGTTGAAGTGGGCGGCGGAGCGGGGCGAAACATTCGACCACTGCATTCTCGGCGAGCCAACCAATCCGGAGGCGCTCGGCGACATGATCAAGATCGGCCGGCGCGGCTCGCAGAACGGCACGCTGATCGTGACCGGCACGCAAGGGCACGTCGCCTATCCGGAGCTTGCCGACAATCCGGTGCGCGGCATCGTGGCGCTGATTGCGGCGCTTAACGCCGAGCCGCTCGACCATGGCTCGGCGCATTTCGGGCCGTCGAACCTCGAATTCACCTCGGTCGATGTCGGCAACGCGACCGTCAACGTGATCCCGGCCGAGGCGCGCGCTCGCTTCAACATCCGCTTCAATGACCAGCATTCGCGCGCCGCGCTGAGGGCACTCGTCGAAGCGCGCACCGCGAAGGCCGCGGCAGATCGCATCCGCTGGCGCATCGACTGGGAGCCGTCGAACGCCGACGTGTTTGCCACCGCGCCCGGCCCGTTCGTCGACCTCGTCAGCACGGCGGTCGCAGCCTCGACCGGCCGGACGCCGAAGCTCTCGACCTCGGGCGGCACATCCGACGCGCGCTTCATCAAGGACTATTGCCCGGTCATCGAGTTTGGCCTGCTCAGCCAGCAGATGCACAAGACCGACGAGCACGTCGCGACCGCCGATCTCGTGGCGTTGACGGCGATCTACCGCCGCATCATCGAGCACTATTTCGCTTAGTACTCGACACGCACCAGATAGAGCCCCTCCGGCGGCGCGACCTCGCCGCAAGCCGCGCGCGAGCAGGCCGCGAGCGCGGCGCCAAGATCATCCGCGCTCCACTTGCCGTCGCCGACGAGCGCGAGCGAGCCGACCATCGAGCGCACCTGCGTGTGCAGGAACGAGCGCGCGGACGCGCGGATCAGCACCTCGTCGCCGCTGCGCGCGACATCGAGCCGGTCGAGCGTCTTCACCGGCGATTTTGCCTGGCACTCGGCGGCGCGGAACGTCGTGAAGTCATGCTTCCCGACAAGCCGCTGCGCGGCCGCGTGCATCGCCTCGGCATCGAGCGTGCGCGGCAAGCGCCAGGCACGATGGCGGTCGAGCGCGAGGTCGGCGCGCCGGTTCGCGATGCGATAGAGATAATGTCGCTTCGTCGCGGAGAAACGCGCGTCGAAATCCGCAGCAACTTGTTCGGCCGACAGAACCGCGACTGGATGCGGGCGCAGGTGCGCGTTGATCGCGTCGCGCACCTGATCGGTGCGCCACTCCTTGGCGAGATCGACATGCGCCACCTGGCCGAGCGCGTGTACGCCGGCGTCGGTGCGTCCGGCGCCTTGGACCGCCACCGTCTCGCCGCTGAAGGCCGTGATGGCGGCCGTCAACGCCCCCTGTACGGTCGGCGCATGGTCCTGCCATTGCCAGCCGACGAACGGCGTGCCGTCATATTCGACGATGAGCTTGTAGCGCGGCATCGCGCTGGCTTAGCGCAAGACGGTGCCGGGCGCGACCGCCGTGCCGCGCAAGAACTCCTCGGCCTTCATCGGCTGGCGGCCGGCGCGCTGCAACTCGATGAGACGCACCGCGCCGTCGCCGCACGCGATGGTGAGCTGCTGGTCGAGCACGGTGCCGGGGGTCCCGGAGCCGTCGCGGCGCGTCGTGCGCAGCACCTTGATGCGGGCGGGCGTGTCTCGACCGGCAAGCTCGAACCAAGCGCCCGGAAAGGGCGAGAGGCCGCGGCAGTGGTCATGCACGGCGCGCGCGGGTCGTGTCCAATCGATGCGGGTCTCGGCCTTGTCGATCTTGGTCGCGTAGGTGACGCCTTCCGCCGGCTGCGGCGTGAGCTGCAGCGTGCCGCGCTCGATCGCGCCGAGCGCGCGCACCATCAGGTCGGCGCCAAGCCGGGCGAGCGTGTCATGCATCTCGCCGGCGGTCGTGTCCGCGCCGATCGCGACGCGCTCGGCCATCGCGATATCGCCGGTGTCGAGGCCCTCCGCCATCTTCATCACCATGACGCCGGTCTCCGCGTCGCCTGCCATGATGGCGCGGTTGATCGGGGCGGCGCCGCGCCAGCGCGGCAGCAGCGAGGCATGCAGATTGAAGCAACCGAGCGGGACGCCTTCGAGGATCGGCACGGGAAGAATCAGCCCGTAGGCGACGACGACCGCGGCGTCCGCCCGATGCGCGCGGAACGCCGCGACCGCGTCGTCGCTCCGCAGCGTCTTCGGCGTCAGCACGGACAGGTCGAAGCGCCGCGCCAGCCGCGCCACCGGGCTTTCCTGCAACTCCATGCCGCGACCGGCCGGTTTCGGCGCTCGCGTGTAGACCGCCGCGACCTCATGCCCGCGGCCGATGATCTCGGTGAGGGTCGGGACCGCGAAATCAGGTGTACCCATGAAGATGAGGCGGAGCGCCATCAATCATCGGTCCGTTTCGCCGCCTTGGTGAATTTCTTGATGACGCGGTCGCGCTTGAGCTTGGAGATGTGGTCGATGAACAGCACGCCGTTGATGTGGTCGATTTCGTGCTGCAGCACGGTTGCCAGCAGGCCGTCGGCGTTAAGCTCGATCGACTTGCCGTCGAGATCGATGAACTTGACCTTGACCTGCGCGGGTCGTTCGACCTCCTCGTAGTATTCCGGGATCGACAGGCACCCTTCCTCGTAGATCGCCTTCTCGTCCGACGACCACACGACTTCCGGGTTGATCAGGACCTGCGGCTTCTTCGGCTCGTCTTTCTTGGCGGTATCGATGGTGACGATCCGCCGCGGCACGCCGATTTGAATGGCCGCGAGACCGACCCCGGGCGCCTCATACATCGTCTCGAACATGTCATCGACGAGCGTGCGTACGTCCGCGTCGACCGACTTGACGGGTTCGGACACAAGCCGCAGCCGCTTGTCGGGGATCGTGATGATTTCGCGCAGCGCCATGCGCGCGATTTAAGAGGTGCCCGGAGCCGGGTCAACCTGCGCGGCGGGCCGCCACCCAGCCGGCGCGACATTGCCGCGCCGGCTTGCCGATCCGAGGTCCTGGGTGGGTCTCACCACCCGTGGCGATGATGGTGCCGCCACCAATGGTGATGGTGGTGCCGCCACCCGTGATGATGGTGCCGCCACCAATGCCGATGGTGGTGCCGCCACCAGCGGTGATGATGCCAGCGGTGCCAGCGATGCCAATGGCGCCAGTGCCGGTGGCCACGCCACCGCACGATATCGACATTCGATACGCGGTCGGCGGCCGCCGCGAGCCCGCTGCCGGGCATGGCCGGTGTCGCGGACGCGAACTCCGGAACGGCAAACATGATTGCCGCCCCGGTTAAGACCATCAAGATGAACTTGCGCATGACTTGCCTCAATGTGGCGTGCGCCCCGCCTTCGCATCAGGCGCTGCCGGCACTGAACTCTGCCTGAAGGCGGCGGTTGTGCGCCGTTCACCCATGTGGCGACTTTGAGGTTCGCGGCTGCGAGATGGAGCCATGGCTCGTTCTTCTTTTGTTCGAAGCGGCGAATCGCGCTAGAACCGCTCCATGAACCAAATCATCCTGACGATCGGCAGCGTGACCGTGACGATCGGGGCGGCTCTCATCGTATTCGCGCTCGTGGTCCTGGCCCTGCTCGCCGCAATCGCGGTCCTGGTCGCCCGCGCCTCGCGCGCGCGCGGCGCTGAAGCCGCGCGTCAGGGTGTGCACGCCGAGGAGCTCGAGGAGCGCATGGCCGAGGTCGCGCGCATCCAGTCCGAGACCGCCGGGCGCCTCCACACCATGGGCGAGGTCCTGTCCGGCCGGCAGGCGGAGCTCGCGCGCGCCGTCGCCGAACGGCTCGATTCGGTGAGCCACCGCATCGGCCAGTCGATGCAGGCGAGCACCCAGCACACGATGGAGAACCTGCAGAAGCTCAACGAACGGCTCGCCGTGATCGACGGCGCGCAGAAGAACATCACCGACCTCGCCTCGCAGGTGACGTCCTTGCGCGAGGTGCTCGCCAACAAGCAGGCGCGCGGCGCGTTCGGCCAGGGCCGCATGGAGGCGATCGTCCAGGACGGCCTGCCCAAGGGCTCGTTCGCGTTCCAGTTCACGCTCTCGAACGGCAAGCGGCCGGACTGCGCGGTGTTCCTGCCGGCGGATCAGCGGCCGCTGATCATCGACGCGAAATTTCCGCTCGAGGCGATCAGCGCGTTGCGCGACGCGCGCACCGACGAGCAGAAGAAACAGGCGGGCCAGCGGCTGCGCCATGACGTGACCAAGCACTTCACCGACATCGCGGAACGCTATCTCATTCCGGGCGAGACGCAGGACCTGGCGCTGATGTTCGTGCCGTCCGAGTCGGTCTATGCGGAGCTCCACGATGGCTTCGACGACCTGATCCAGAAGGCCTACCGCGCTCAGGTGGTGCTGGTCTCGCCATCGCTCTTGATGCTCGCCATCCAGGTGATGCAGCAGATCCTGAAGGACTCGCGCATGCGCGAGGCCGCGCACGAGATCCGCACCGAGGTTGGGCACCTGATGAACGATCTCGGACGCCTGCGCGACCGTGTGCTCAATCTGCAGAAGCATTTCGGACAGGCGAACGAGGACGTGGCGCAGATCCTCATTTCGGCCGACAAGGTCACCAAGCGCGGCGGGCGCATCGAATCGTTGGAGTTCGAGGGCGAGGAGACGCCGAGCGAGAGCCGCACGGTCATTCCGACGCCGATCGGTCGCCGGCTCGGCGCCGCCGAGTGACCGCCATTTTATGGTTAATGTTGCGTTAATCGGCGACTTCCTATAGCAGCAAATCAGGACTTTGCCGGGGGCGAGGGGCTTAGTCTTGGACCTGCAGATCGGGGCTTTGCTGCTACCGGCGGCGTTGGTGTTCGGTGCGCCGAGCACTCTTGGAACGCACGAACAGGGACTGTTCTGCGAGACCGCCGCGCTCGTCGAGCGGATTGCCGAGTTCGCCGATCGCGGCGCCAATCCGTCGCGCGTCGTCGCCGACATCAATGCCCGGCTGGAGCGCATCGCTTGCATCTACGCCACCAAGCCGGATGTGCGTGCCCGCACGATGCAGTTCGAGAAGACCGTCGCGGCGAACCATTCGACCTACGCGATCTATCAGGTCGAGGTGATCGCGTACGGCATGCAGAAGACCGAGATCGGCGATCTCGAATGGACCCTCGCGCAGCCGCGGATCATGTACACCTTGCGCGCATCTCCGCCCGCGCAGACGGTGAGTCACTAGCGCACGGGCCGATCCCGCAGCCGCGCGCAATTTCCGCCGCGCAACGTTTCAAGTAACGTTCGGCCGCGCCTCGATTCGCCATCATTCGATGAACACGCGGACTTTTGAATGACCGCGCCGCCGGATACCGCTCGACGGGGCCGCCGATTTGCCGAGGCGCTCGCGGTCTATCTGCGGCCGCGCGTGCTGATC
The DNA here is from genome assembly GCA_964479515.1 of uncultured Hyphomicrobiales bacterium. GTDB lineage: Bacteria > Pseudomonadota > Alphaproteobacteria > Rhizobiales > Xanthobacteraceae > PALSA-894. Next base: position 11,404 of record CAYZMR010000016.1, read on the forward strand.
GTGATGTTTCTCGGCTTCTCGTCGGGACTGCCGCTGGCGCTGTCGGGCTCGATCTTGCAGGTGTGGGCGGCCGAGAGCGGGGTAAACCTGAAGACCATCGGTCTCTTCGCCATCATCGGCACGCCGTACACGATCAAGTTTCTCTGGGCGCCGTTCGTCGACGCGCTCGACGTCCCGTTGCTGTCGCGCCTGTTGGGACGGCGCCGCGGCTGGCTCGTGTTCTCGCAAATCCTGCTGGTGGCGGCGGTCGTGGCTCTCGGGCTGTGCGATCCGAAGGCCGGACCGGTGCTCGCGATCGTCGCCGCGATCCTGGTCGCGACCGCGTCGGCGACGCAGGACATCGTGATCGACGCCTTTCGGGTGGAAAGCCTGCCGGACAACGAGCAGGCCGCCGGGATGGCCTCCTATGTGGCGGCCTATCGCGTCGCGAACCTGATCTCAACGGCCGGCGTGCTCTACATCGTGACGGGATTTGAGAAGGTCCTCGGCTTCGAGCGTGGCACCGCATGGACCATCGGCTACTGGACGATGGCGCTGCTTGTGGTCGTCGGGTTCGCCGCCGCGCTTGCCGCAACGGAGCCGGCGAAGTCGGCTTCCGTCGAGGCGGAGCATGGGCGCCACGCCGGCGAGAGCCGCGTCCGGCGCGTCTTCGAAACCGCGCGCTCGGCGCTGGCGGATTTTCTCCTGCGCGACGCCGCAATCGTCGTGCTGGCCTTCGTGGTGCTGTTCAAGTTCACCGATGCGCTCGCTGGCGCGATGACGGCCGCCTTCGTCATCGATCTCGGATTCACGCGGGTCGACTATGCGAACGTCATCAAGGGCCTTGGCTTTGCCGCCGCCATACTCGGCGGCTTCGCGGGGGGCTACGTGGCGCGCGCCTTCCCGCTCGTGACCAGCCTGTGGATCGGCGGCATCCTGCAGGCCATGGCCAATTTCGCGTTCTCCTGGCAGGCGGTCGTCGGCAAGGATATCGCGTGGCTCTCGTTCGCCATCACGGTGGAGAACTTCACCTCATCGATCGGGACGGTCATTTTCGTCGGCTACCTGTCGTCGCTCTGCCGCAATCCGCTGCACACCGCGACGCAATTCGCGCTGCTGACCGCGCTCGCGGCGGTCGGGCGCACCTACCTGTCGGCTGGCGCGGGCTACATCGCGGTCACGACCGGTTGGGCATGGTTTTTCGCGATTTGCGCCTTCGCGGGAATTCCGGGCTTGCTGTTGCTCGCCTGGCTGCAGGCGCGCGGGCACTTCAGGGCGCTCGAAAGGCCGGCGACGGCCGCGACGCAAAGCTAGAACGCCGTGCGGCTCCGTATCGCCGCCGAGAGCGTGCCTTCATCGAGATAATCGAGCTCGCCGCCGACCGGCACGCCATGGGCGAGGCGCGTGACCTTCACGTTCGCATTGTGCAGAAGGTCGGTGATGTAGTGCGCCGTCGTCTGCCCGTCGACGGTCGCATTGAGCGCGAGGATGATCTCCTTCACGGCCGCGTCGTGCGCGCGCGAGACCAACGCATCGATCGTGAGCTCTTGCGGTCCGATGCCGTCGAGCGGCGACAGCGTGCCGCCCAGCACGTGATAGCGCGCATTGATGGCGCCCGCGCGCTCCAGCGCCCAGAGGTCGGCGACGTCGGCGACCACCACGATCACCGAAGGGTCGCGCTTCTGATCAACGCAGACCGTGCAGGGGTTCTGCGAGTCGATGTTGCCGCAGATACGGCACACGACGATCTTGTCGATTGCGATTTGCAGCGCGCTTGCGAGCGGCGCCATCAACTGCTCACGCTTCTTGATCAGATGCAGCGCGGCGCGGCGCGCCGAGCGCGGCCCGAGGCCGGGCAGGCGCGCCAGCAGTTGGATCAGGCGCTCGATTTCGGGTCCGGCGACGGCGGGCATTCTGGCGGCGTACTCGGTGTGACCCTCTCCCCTTGCGGGAGAGGGCGGCGCGCAAAGCGCGCCGGGTGAGGGGTCATTTCGGTCGGAGCGAGAAGGCAATCAACCCCTCACCCGGCTCGGGCTTCCAGCCCTCGCCACCCTCTCCCGCAAGGGGAGAGGGTGCACCGCACGCTTGGAGAGATATCAAAACAGCTTCATTCCCGGCGGCAGCGGCAGGCCGCCGGTCAGGCCTTTCATCTTGTCCTGCATCACCATCTCGGCCTTGCGCCGCGCGTCGGCATGCGCCGCGACGATCAGGTCTTCGACGATCTCCTTTTCCTCGGGCTTGATCAGCGAAGGATCGATGCGCACGGCCTTGAGGTCGCCCTTGGCGCTGAGCGTCACCGACACCATTCCGCCGCCCGCCGCGCCCTCGACCGTGATGGTGTCGAGCTCGGCCTGCATCTCCTGCATCTTGCTCTGCAGCTGAGCGGCCTGCTTCATCAGGCCGAGGAAATCCGCCATCACGTCACCTTCACGGGTTCAGAGATCGTCGTCATCGACCGGCGGCTCGACCGCGGGTTCATCCGAGATCGCCGGGGCAGGCGGCTCACCGCGCTGGCGTACGCCCACGATCTCGGCGCCGGGGAAGCGCGCGAGCACCGCCTGCACCAGCGGATCGGCGCGCACGCCCTGCTCCAGCTCGGCGCGGCGGGCCTCGTTCTGCGCATGCAAGGTCGGCGCACCGGTCTCGGATGAGACCACCACCATCCAGCGGCGGCCGGTCCATTCGGAGATCTTGCGCTGGAGATCATTCACCAATGTTCTCGACGCGCTTGGCTCAAGCGCGATTTCAAGCTTCCCGTCCTCGAAACGCACCGGCCGCACGTCGCGCAGGAGCGCGCGCTCGATGATGACGTCGCGCCTCGTACTCGCGAGCTTGACGAGGTCGGGAAAGCTGCGCACGGCAACCGGTTCTGGCGGCGACGGTTGCGGCGCGCGCTCCGGCGCAAAGTCCGGGACCTGCGCTGTGACGAGTTGCGCCGGCGCAAGGGACGCCCGCGGGGTCCCGCGCGGCGCTTCAAAGCGTGGCGCTGACGGCGGCGCCGGCGCGGCGGTGCCGTTCCCGGCCGGTGCCGCTGGCGCGGCGCCTTCGTCACGGCCGAGCGAGCGGATCAACTCGTCCGGCGTCGGCAGGTCGGCGGCGTAGGCGATGCGCACCAGCACCATCTCGGCCGCCGCGAGCGGCTTGCCCGCGTCTTTCACCTCGGCGAGGCCCTTGAACAGCATCTGCCACGCGCGCGAAAGCACGCGCATCGACAGCGCGGTCGCGAAGGCGCGCCCGCGCGTCCGCTCGACCTCGGCGAGCGAGGGATCGTCGGCAACCGTCGGCACGATCTTCACGCGCGTGACGAAATGCGTGAATTCGGCGAGGTCGGTCAGCACCACGGACGGATCGGCGCCGGAGTCGTACTGGTCGCGCAGCTCGGTCAGCGCCGCCGCCATGTCGCCGCGCATCAGCGCCTCGAACAGGTCGATCACGCGCGCGCGGTCGGCGAGGCCGAGCATCTGCCGCACGTCCTCGGCGCGGACCGCGCCCGCCGCGTGCGCGATCGCCTGGTCCATCAGCGAGAGCGCGTCGCGCACCGAGCCTTCGGCCGCGCGCGCGATCAGCGCCAGCGCCTCCGGCTCGGCCACGATGGCCTCCTTGGCGCAGATCGCTTCGAGGTGCTTGACCAGCGTCGCGGCGTCGACGCGGCGCAGGTCGAAACGCTGGCAGCGCGACAGGACGGTGATCGGCACTTTGCGGATCTCGGTCGTCGCGAACACGAACTTCACATGCGGCGGCGGCTCTTCCAGCGTCTTGAGCAGCGCGTTGAATGCCTGCGTCGACAGCATGTGCACTTCGTCGAGGATGTAGACCTTGTAGCGCGCCGAAACCGGCGAGTAGCGCACGGCCTCGTTGATCTGGCGCACGTCGTCGACGCCGTTGTGCGAGGCGGCGTCCATCTCGATCACGTCGACGTGCCGGCTCTCCATGATCGCCTGATCATGCACGCCGGGCACCGGCATGTGGATCGTCGGGCCTTTGACCGAGCCGTCGGCGAGCTCGTAATTGAGCGCGCGGGCGAGGATGCGCGCGGTCGTGGTCTTGCCGACGCCGCGCACGCCGGTGAGGATCCAGGCCTGCGGGATGCGGCCGCTCTCGAACGCATTCGAGATCGTGCGCACCATGGCATCCTGGCCGATCAAGTCGGTGAAGCTCGCGGGCCGGTACTTGCGCGCGAGCACGCGGTAGGACGCGCCACTCGCCGTCGGCGTGCCGAGGTCCAATCCGGACTTTGTGGCGTCGTTCATGCGCCGGTCGTCATCCCGAGGTGGCCGCCAAGCGGCCCTAGGATGGCCGCGCACATCGTCGCCCCAATCGATTTCGGCAACCCAAAATCGACCCTTTGAATTCCGCAAATCGACATGTGTCGATTTGCGTTGGCTCGCTACGCTCGCGCCCCAGGGTGACGGTGCGAGAGATGGCGTGCAAGGCTGATTAGAGTGGGAGGCTGACGAGCGACCCGAGTCGAAGCTCGTTAGGGCTGCTTCCTTCCGGACCTGACCCGGTTGGCGAGTGGCTCGTCCACCGCCAACCTCCCGGCGTCCTATATCGGGCGAACAAACGGAGAAAGCAAGCGGCCCCGGGGGCGTCTGTGCTAGTCCTTCCGGCCCGGAAAATCGGAACCTCGCTGGCTTGTCCAATGACTGAACCTGCCCCCCTTTTCGCGGAGCGGCTGAAGGAGGCGATGACCGATCACCAGGTCTTCGAGGCCGCACAGCTCGGCGACATCATGTGGATGCAGTCCTCGCTTGCCGAGATCGATGTCGCCCCCGAATTGCGCGCCCGATGGACGCAGCGCATCGAGCGGCTGCTCGAGACGATCCAGATGCGCCTCGGGGAGCTCGCGGGGGCCTGCGCGGCCGCGGCGGCGAATCCCTCGCAAGAGATGCTCGCGGCTGTCGACCAGGCACTCAGGACCCAAGGGGACTTGTGGGACGAGATCGAGGAGGCCGAGACGATCCTCGCGCAGGATGTGCCGCAAATCCTCGACAGCGACTGGCGCCCGTTTCCGCCTCACCTCAAAGAGGCCCGCGCCGCGCGCAACGCGCGTCGACCGCAAGGCCATTCATGACGCAGCTTTGGTCTCTGCATCCACAGCTCGCCGCCGACACCGTCACGGTCGGCGACCTCGCGCTCTGCCGCGTGCTGGTCACGAACGATGCCAATTACCCGTGGCTGATCCTGGTGCCGCGCCGCCCCGGCGTCACCGAGATCGTGGATCTCGACCGCGCGGACCGGACGACCCTGATGGACGAAATCGCGCAATGTTCCGGCGGTCTGCAGGCGCTGACGCGCTGCGACAAGCTCAACGTCGCGGCGCTCGGCAATGCGGTGCCCCAGCTTCACGTGCACATCATTGCGCGCTTCAGGAACGATGCGGCCGGGATGCGGCCGGTCTGGGGCGCCGCGCCGACGAAGCCTTACGAGGCGGCCGCGCTTGCCACGTTCGTCGCGCAGGTGAGGGATGCGCTGAACCTTCCGTGAGCCCGCATTGCGCCCGTCCACGCGCCATGCGATTTTCCCGGCCCCGCCGGAGTTCTCCATGACCCGTCCCGACCTCGGGCCGAAGCCGCGCCTTGGCTATACGGCCAGCATTCTTGCCCGCGTTGCGGAACGGCGCACCGACGCGGCGTTCCTCGCCGCCTGCGCGACCGATGCGCGCGCCGGAACCTACGTGGTCGGCGGCGAATTGGTCGTGATGAAGAAGACCGCCGCGGGACACGACCCGTTGTTCTCGATGGATGAGGCACGCGCGCTCGGACCCACCGCCGAGACCGTCTTTCTCGGGCTGCTCGGCGATGCCGGGCGCTTCGGCATCGCACTCGATCCGGAAGCCGCGAAAGGGCTCAAGGCGCGCTCCGACCTGATGGTCATCGACCTGCGCTCGATCGCCGTGCAGGGGCTGGTCGAACCTGATCATCTTGCGCCGCTCGCGGAGGCCAAAGCGCTGCTCGCCTGGCATGCGCGGCATCGCTTCTGCGCCAATTGCGGGGCCATGACGAACGTGTCCCAGGCCGGCTGGAAGCGCGAATGCCCCAACTGCAAGGTCGAGCATTTCCCGCGCACGGATCCGGTCGTGATCATGCTGGCCGTCGACGGCGAGCGCTGCCTGCTCGGACGCGCCGGCCGCTTCGTTCAAAACATGTGGTCGTGTCTTGCGGGCTTCGTCGAGCCGGGCGAGAGCATCGAGGAGGCGGCGCGGCGCGAGACGCTCGAGGAGGCCGGCATCGTCTGCGGCGAGGTCAAATATTTCCGTTCGCAACCTTGGCCGTTCCCGATGTCGCTGATGATCGGCTGCCACGCGCGGGCGACGAATTCCAACATCACCGTCGATCGCGAGGAGTTGGAAGACGCGCGCTGGTTCACACGCGACGAGGTCGCATTGATGTTCCTTGGCCAGCATCCGGAGAAGATCAGCATCCCACCGCCGATCGCGATCGCGCACCACATCATCCGCGCCTGGGTCGAGGAGGGCGACGGTGTCTTCCGCTGACGCCGCACCGCGCAAGCACGTTCTTTGCACCGGCATCGCGGTGCTCGATCAGGTATTCCGCGTCGAGGCCTTTCCGCGGCCCGAGGTGAAGACGCAGGCGAGCGAGTTCCGCAGCATCAATGGCGGCAACGCCGCGAACGCCGCCGTCGCGATCGCCCGCCTCGGCGCGCGCGCGAGCTTCGCCGGACCGCTCGGCGGGCCGGCCGGCATCGATGCGATCGGCGATACGTTTCTCGCGCTCGCCGCGGCCGAGCGAATCGACTGCTCGGCCTGCCCGCGCGTCGACGGCGCGCCCACGTCGATCTCGGCGATCTGCATCGATGGGCGCGGCGAGCGCGCGATCGTCAACTTCCGCGACGACCGGCTTGCCGCCGCCCGGCCGGCCGATGCCGCCGCGCTCGTCGCCGGCGCTGACGCCGTGATGGCGGACAACCGCTTTCCCGAGTTCGTGCGCGAGGTCTGTCTCGCGGCGCGTGCGCGCGGCGTTCCGATCGTGCTCGACGCCGATCAGCCGCGCCGCGACAGCAGCGAACTGCTGGCGGTCGTCTCGCACGTGGTGTTCTCGGCCGAGGGACTGCGCGCCACCGCCGGCACCGATCACCTCGGGCGCGCGCTGATCGATGTCAGCAAGCGGACGCCGGCATTCCTGGCGGTCACGGACGGACGCAACGACGTGCTGTGGCTCGATGCCGGCGAACTGCGGCAGGTGCCGGCCTTCGCGGTCGAGGTCGTCGACACGCTCGGCGCTGGCGACACGTTCCATGGCGCGTTCGCGCTGATGCTCGCCGAAGGACGCGGCGCGCGCGAGGCGATGCGGTTCGCGGCGGCGGCAGCCGCGCTCAAATGCACGCGCTACGGCGGCATCTTGGCGGCCCCGACGCGCGGCGAGGTGGAGGCATTCCTGGCGGCGAGGGATTGAAATAGAATAATTTTCTCTGTAAGAACAGATTCGACGATCGAAAAGAAAGAAAGTTCTCCTCTCTGGGAGAGAGCGCAGAACCGCACCTCGGGATTTTGGGACCTCGCAGCATGGACGCCATCGACCGAAAAATCCTCGCCGTCCTGCAGCAGGACGCATCTCTCTCCGTGGCCGAGATCGGCAGCCGCGTCGGGCTGTCCTCGACGCCGTGCTGGAAGCGCATCCAGAAGCTCGAGGGCGAGGGTGTGATCCAGCGGCGCGTCGCGGTCGTCGATCCCGACAAGATCGGCCTCGGCGTCACCGTGTTCATCGCGGTCGAGACCGGCGACCATTCGCAGGAATGGCTCCGCCGCTTCGCCGAGGTGGTCGGCGCAATGCCCGAGGTGATGGAGTTCTATCGCATGGCCGGCGACGTCGATTACATGCTGCGTGTCGCGGTCGCGAGCATTCAAGACTACGACGCGTTCTACAAGAAGCTGATCTCGGCGATCCCGCTGAAGAACGTGACGTCGCGGTTCGCGATGGAGCGCATCAAGCAGACGACGGCGCTCCCGATCGGCTGAAACGTCAGCCGCTTCAGCAGGCGTTGCAGGCGACCGAGGTCGACAAGCGCGGCGCCATGTAGATCTGATCGCTGAGCGTCATCGTGCCGGTGATGACGTAGCCGACCGGCGGCGTGTAGGCATAGCTCGATTCGCCCCAGATCAACGACGTGTTGGCAACGTCAAGCGCGGTCGGCAGCGTGACGGTCGAGCCGACCGTGCGCGCGGTGCCGTTCAGCGTCTTGCTCCAGGCGATCGTGGCCTTTCCGGTGCTGTCGATGGTGACGCTCGAGACCGTGAGCTTGAGCTTGGTGCTCGAATAGGGGGCGATGATTGCCGACGACGCGGCGAGAATATTGGTCATGTCGCTGCTGCTGACGCTTGTCACCTGGGCGACAAGATCGGCGACCGTGCGAGAGATCAGCGTCATCTTGCGGTCGATGGCGACCGCCTGGGACAGTTGCACGCCGCCGAGATAGAGCGTGACCATCAACGGCAGCAGCATCGCGAACTCAACCGCCGCGACGCCACGTTGGTCGGGGACAAGCCGGCGCAGCCGTCTCGCCAAGCGCCGCGCGAAGCGCGCGTATGTCATGGACAAGCTACTCATTGATAGGGCTCGTTGCGGAATGCGACGGTCGCCATGATCAGCCGCTGGCTGCCCGACAGGTCGGCGATATTGAAGCCGAGCAGCGACACGTAGATCGGCCACTGATACATCAGGCGCACGACGACGATGTCGCCGGGGCCGCCCGGCGAGTATCCAAAGTTCGAGGTCTGCAGGTTGCCGTTGGCGTCGATCGGCTTCGCGCTGCTGACCGAGCTGAACGACGTATAGGTCTTCACGTCGATCTGCAGCCCGCTCTGGCAGTTGAACAGCCCAAGGATTTTCGCGCACACCGCGTTCTTGAACTGGGCCGCCGTGTAGCTCGCCGTCTGCGCCTGCCCGGTCATGATCAGCCGCGCCGAATCCGCCGCCGCGGTCTCGAGCGTCTGTCCGGCGAAGAACACGATCGCCGTCTCCATGATGGCGAACATCAAGGCGAGAAACGGCGCGACGACGATCGCGAACTCGACCGCCGCGACTCCGTCTTCGCGCCGGGAGAACCGGCGCAGCGTCTTGCCGCGCGCGAGACGCTTGATGCCGTGGGCAAGCCTTTTTCCGATGCCCTTGATCATGACGGGGTTGCTCCAAACCCTGCCAGACGCCGCATGAGCGCGACGTGCCGGGCGATGCGCCCGAGGCGGCCTGAGCATTAGCAAAATCACGTTGTCGAAGTGTTGCGGCGATTGCGAACAAGCTCGGCAGGCTTGTTTACGCGCCGCTAACCCTGTCGAGCGCCCGGCAACCGGTGACGGATTTCAGGAACCGCGGGCGCTCACTTCGCGCCCGGCGGCTTTCCGGCGCCGACCGCTTGGTTGTTGCGCAGGTCGGTCTGGCTCGCGGTCGCGGTAAAGTAATTGGGCGAATCGCCGAGCGTGATGCGGCGCTCGCAATTGGGCATGCAGCTGTAGCTCTCCCGCTCGACGCCGCGATAGACGAACACGGTGCTGTCGCCTGCTCCGCGCACCTGCACCTCGCGTTCCATCAGCACCGCGCCGGCCCGGTCGAGCGCGATGAGGTTGGTTGACCCATACCCCTTGCCGGTGACGACGACGAGCCCGCCCGCCTGAATGGTCACGTCGGCGATCAGCGGATTGCCGACCACGACGGTCGAGACCCCTGCCGGCAGTTTCATGATGGTGGCTTGATCGAGAGCGATGTTGAGCTGCTCGAGCGCCGAGGCCGGCTGCGCGAGGCTCAGGGCGAGCCCGACGACGGCGCCTGCGAGTGCGCGGCGCGCGATGGTCCCGGTGCCGGTGCGGTCGATTTTCGCCGTCATCAAAGGTCTCCTGGGACCCGAAGTACAGGGAACTCTGCCGCGACGGCAGCACATCGAGGTCGGGCGGTGCCGATGGATTTGACTGCAAATTGGTGAACGAAATGCAAACACAGCGTGTTCGCCGCTGCGCGATGAGGCGCTTTCGTTCAAGTATCCTATCGCGTCTCCCTGTCTTCTATCGAGCTTACAGTCGAGTTTGACGCAATTTCTTTCGATTACATGCAAGTCGTTTCAATATTCGCAAGTTACAATACCGTTATCGATATTATAAATACGTCGAATATCGAGGAAAGGCGCTATTAACCACATTCTTAACCTCAGGTAAGACTGGGCGTTTCTGCAATCAGATTAACTTTGTCGCAATTGCTCGCTGCTACGGTCCCGCCTCGTCACCATCGGGCTGGCAAAACAAGCCCGGACGGACAGTGCTCAGACAGCCACGTGTGGATCCTAGAAGGAGCAACCCATGAAGACCCTCGTTAAGCGCTTCGCCAAGTGCGAGTCGGGCGCGACGGCCATCGAGTATGGCCTCATCGCCGCCGGCATCTCTGTCGCGATCATCACGGTCGTGCAGGGCCTCGGCACGAAGTTGAACTCGACCTTCGGCAGCGTGAAGAACGCGCTGAACTGAACTCGCGTTCGCAGATGGTTCAGAGAAGGCTCCGGCGCCGCCGGAGCCTTTTCTTTTTGCGCCTGCAGCCTTGAGAAGGTCTTGCTCGGCGGCTGCAGAACATCGCGATATTGCTACGATATTATGATTAAATCTGAGCGTTAAGTTCCATCGCTCGTTCAAGCCTGCGCCGTAGAACTACGGACGCGACCGGCCGCATGCCGGATCCCGTCCCCTCGTTCTCTTGGAGCAGTTGCAAATGGCCACCTTGAAATCCTTTCTTCTCGACGTCTCCGGCGCGACCGCCATCGAATACGGCCTGATCGCGGCCGGAATCGCTGTCGCCATCATCGTGGTGGTGCAAGGCCTCGGCACCAACCTCAACAACACCTTCGGGAGCGTGAAGAACGCGTTGAACTGACGCGTCCTTCTTTCCCGCATGTCCCGTAAGTTCCGCCGGAGGATCGGCGGCGTCCGACGCGTTCCACGCCGCGCCGGATGCCGCCGACTTTCGGCGGTGGCGCTAACGGAACCGCAACGAGCAATCGCCTAAGGTTCTCTCCGCCGGCACCGGCGCGACCGTGCCCGAGGCCGCTCGTCAATAGGAACCGACCATGTTCGCCGACGCGTTCCGCTTGCTTCTGTTCCCGGCGATGATGGCGTTCGCCGCGTCGAGCGACCTGTTGACGATGACGATCTCCAATCGCGTCTCGCTCATCCTCTTCGGCAGCTTCTTCGTTCTCGCCGTCATGACCGGAATGCCGCTTGCCGACATGGGCGCGCATCTCGGCGCCGCAGCCCTCGTGCTCACGATCACGTTCGTGTTCTTCGCGCGCGGCTGGATCGGCGGCGGCGATGCCAAGCTTGCGGCTGCGACCGCGCTATGGTTCGGCTTCGATCAACTCCTCAATTACGCGATCTGTGCGTCGCTGTTCGGGGGCGTGCTCACGCTCGCGATCATGCGTTTCCGCCTCATGCCGCTGCCGTCCTGGCTCGCCGGTCAGGATTGGGCCGAGCGCCTGCACCGCATGGACACCGGCATTCCCTATGGCATCGCGCTCGCGCTTGCGGCGCTCACCATCTATCCGGACACCGCCTGGATGAAATCGCTCGGCATGTGAGCGCCGGCGTTTTGCTTCAAATTTTCCGCGCGACATACGCGAGCGCCGCGAGGCCGCGGCGCCGCGAAATCGTCGCGCAACGGTCGGTTAACTCAAATTGGATACGCGCTATTAACCATGGATTGACGTTTCACTGGTGAAATCCAGTTCGTGAGCCCGGTTCGGCCACAGCGTAATCGTGGAAAGTGAAGCGTATGAAAGCCGCGCGTCTCGTCGTTCTTGTCGTCGCCGTTGCCGCCGGCGGCCTCGCAGCGTTGCTCGCGGGCCGTGGAGGCGACGAGCCGGCTCCCGTAGTGCCGAAGCCCTCAGCGCAGATCGACACCGTCGAAGTCCTGGTCGCCAAGACCGACATCGCGCTCGGCCAGTCCGTGTCGCAGCAGGACATGCAGTGGCAGATCTGGCCGGTGTCGGCCGCAGGCCCCGCCTTCCTGCGCCGCAGCGATAAGCCCGATGCGATCGAACTGCTGGCCGGCGCGATCGCGCGTGCGCCGTTCGTGACCGGCGAGCCGATCCGCGAGGCGAAGCTGATCAAGGCCAACGGCTCGGGCTACATGGCCGCCGTGCTCGACAAGGGCATGCGCGCGGTCTCGACCGAGATCTCGCCGGAGACCGGCGCCGGCGGCTTCATCCTGCCGAACGATCGGGTCGACGTGATCCTGTCGCGCCGCGATCGCGAGGCCGAGAAGACCGGCGGCACCGAAACGCAGATCAGCGAGACGATCTTCACCAACATCCGCATACTGGCGATCGACCAGACGCTCGGCGAAAAGGACGGCCAGAAGGTCGTCATCGGCAAGACCGCGACGCTCGAACTCACCCCTCGCCAGGCCGAGCAGCTCGCGCTCTCGCGCCAGCTCGGCACGCTCTCGCTCTCGCTGCGCAGCCTCGCGGATGCAGGCGACACCGCGTTGCCGCAGACCGAGGACGAGCGCAATGCCGGCCGCCGCGTCGGCATCAACACGGTGCGCTTCGGCGTCAGCACCGTCACAACGCCGAAATAGGCCCAGAGGAACCGCGACATGGCGAGAAGGAAATTGATCCGCGCGGCGCTCATCACGGCCTTGACGGCCGCGGCGTGCGTTGCTGCCGGCGCGACGGCCTTCGCGGCCGAGCCGACCGCGCCCGCCGCGGCGCCGATCCAGGTCATAGGCTCCGACGCCGGATCGCGCTTCGTGCAGCTCGGCATCGGCAAATCGGTCGTGATCGATCTGCCGCGCGACATCAAGGACGTGCTCGTCGCCGAGCCGAAATTCGCCAACGCCGTGGTGCGCTCGACGCGCCGCGCCTATCTGATTGGCGTCGCGGTCGGACAGACCAACATCTACTTCTTCGACGCGGAAGGTAAGCAGATCGCCGGATTCGACGTCGCGGTCACCCGCGACCTCAACGGCGTGCGCGCGATGCTGCAGAAGATGTTTCCGCAGGGCGACCTGCGCGTCGACGGGGTCGGCGACGGCGTGATGATCACGGGCAGCGTCGCCAACGCCACCGAGTCGCAGCAGGCCTTCGACGTCGCCTCGCGCCTCGTCGGCGACGGCACCAAGGTGGTCAACAATCTCACCATCCGCGGCCGCGATCAGGTCATGCTCAAGGTGACCGTCGCGGAGGTGGCGCGCAACGTCATCAAGCAGCTCGGCGTCGACCTCAACGGCAGCCTCAATTACGGCAGCGCGGTCCTCAACTTCAACAACTCCAATCCGTTCACCGCGCTCGGTCAGCCGCTGGTCGACGGCAACGCGATCACGGGCCAGTTCAAGTCGGTCAATGCGACATTGCGCGCGATGGAGCGGGCCGGCGTGATCCGAACGCTCGCCGAACCGAACCTGACGGCGATCTCGGGCGAGAGCGCGACCTTCCTGGCGGGCGGCGAGTTTCCAATCCCGGCCGGCTATCAATGCGATCCGACCACGAAGATCTGTCAGCTCGCGATCCAGTTCAAGAAATTCGGCGTCGGCCTGACCTTCACGCCCGTGGTGATGTCGGAGGGCCGCATCAGCCTGCGCGTGTCGACCGAGGTGTCGGAGCTCACCAACGACAACTCGATCCAGCTTGTGCAGGGAGCCAGCACTCAGACCATCCCGTCGATCAAGACGCGGCGGGCCGAGACGACGGTCGAGGTCCCCTCGGGCGGCTCGCTCGCGATGGCCGGCATGATCGAGGAGCAGACCAAGCACCAGATCAGCGGCCTACCCGGCCTGATGCAGCTTCCGGTGCTCGGAGCGCTGTTCAAGAGCCGCGACTACGTCAACAACCAGACCGAGCTGATGGTGATCGTGACGCCTTACATCGCGCGCGCGGTGGCTTCGAAGGACCTGTCGCGGCCGGATGACGGTTTCGCCGACGTCGGCGATCCGTCCGCCATCCTGCTCGGACGCCTGAACAAGATCTACGGCAAGCCCGGCCAGCCGAACCCGGCTCCGGACTATCGCGGCAAATTCGGTTTCATTCTCGATTGACGGACGCGATGAGGACATGACGATGAGTGGCTTTCCGAGTCTTGCCCGCGCGCTCGCGTTCGTCAGCCTGGCGGCGCTTCTGGCCGCCTGCCAGACGACGACCGGTGACGTGACCGACAGCATTCCGAGCGATTACCGCCTGCGCCATCCGATCGCGGTGCGCGAGGGCGCCCAGACGCTGAATGTGTTCATCGGCGACAGCCGCGGCAGCCTCAACCCCGCGCAGCGCGCCGAGGTCGCCGCGATGGTGTCGAATTGGCGAAGAGAGGCGACCGGCGGCATCGTGATCGAGGCCCCGCTCGGCACCGCGAACGCGCGCGCCGGCCACGGCGCTGTGCACGAGATCCGCGCGATCCTGATTGCGAGCGGTGTCCCGCCCCACGCCATCGAAGTCAGGCCGTATCGGCCGACGGACCCGATCCGGCTCGGCACGGTCCGGGTCAAGTTCCCCAAGATGGTCGCCGAGACCGGTCCGTGCGGACTTTGGCCGAACGACGTCGGTCCGACCTACGACCCGGTCTACACCAGCAACAAGCCCTATTGGAATTTCGGCTGCTCGACGCAGCGCAATCTGGCGGCGCAGGTCGAGGATCCGGCCGACCTCGTCCAGCCGCGCACCGAGACGCCGGTCTATGCGGCGCGCCGCGCGGTCGTGTTCGACAAGTTCCGCAAGGGCGAAAGCACCGCCACCCAATATCCCGATGCCAATAAAGGCAAGATCAGCGACCTGGGCCAATGATCAAATTCGCAATCAAGGGCGGCGAGGCCGACCCGACGCAGGCGGACGCGTCCGAGCAGCACATCGCGCCGGTGCCGCGCATCTCGATCCAGACCTTCTGCGAAACCGCCGAAACCGCGGCGGCGATGCAGACGGCGGGCGAAGACCGCCGCATGGCGAAGGCCCATCTGAAAATCCAGATGGGCGGCATCACCGCTGCGATCGAGGCCTACCGCGCCTCGGCGACGCCGAACGTGGTCATCATCGAGGCGGATGGCCGCGGCGAACCGCTGCTGAACGGACTCGATTCGCTCGCCGAAGTCTGCGACGCGGGCACGCGGGTCGTCGTGGTCGGCAAGCTCAACGACATCGTGCTCTATCGCGAAATGGTACGGCGCGGCGTGAGCGATTACCTGATCGCGCCGGTCGAGCCGCTCGATCTGATCCGCGCGGTGTCCGGGCTGTTCCATGCGGCTGACGCAAAGCCGGTCGGCCGCACGCTCGCCGTGGTCGGCGCCAAGGGCGGCGTCGGCGCCTCGACGATCGCGCACAACGTCGCCTGGGCGATCGCGCGCGACGTCGGCCTCGACGCGGTCGTCGCCGACCTCGATCTGCCGTTCGGCACCGCGGGTCTCGACTTCAACCAGGATCCGCCGCAGGGCATCGCGGATGCCGTGATGTCTCCCGATCGCATCGACACCGCCTTCGTCGACCGCCTGCTGTCGAAATGCACCGATCACTTGAGCCTGCTCGCGGCGCCCGCGACCCTCGACAAGGTCTATGATTTCGGCGTCGAGGCGTTCGACTCGATCTACGATGTCCTGCGCTCGACCGTGCCGTGCATCGTGCTCGACGTGCCGCATTTGTGGACCGGATGGGCCAAGCGCACGTTGATCGCCGCCGACGATATCCTGATCGTCGCGGCGCCCGACCTTGCAAACCTGCGCAACATCAAGAACCTGATCGACCTGCTGCGCGCGGCGCGGCCGAACGACAATCGCCCGCAGTATTGCCTCAACCAGGTCGGCGTACCGAAGCGCCCCGAGATCAAGCCGGCCGACTTCGGCAAGGCGCTGGAGCTCGAGCCGATCGCCGTCATCCCATTCGACCCGCAGATGTTCGGCACCGCCGCCAACAACGGACAGATGATCGCGGAAGTCTCCTCCGGCCACCGCACCGCGGAGACCTTCCGCTCGCTGGCGCAGACGCTCACCGGCCGCGCCGAGACGAAGCGCGCGCGGGGAGGAAGCCTCCTCACCCCGCTTATCGAGAAGCTCAAGCGCCGTCAGGCGTGATGCGCGGAGACTAGCGTGTTCGGAAAGCGCCCAACGTCCGGCTCCGAAGCCCGACCGGCCCCGCCGCCGCCACCGCCGGTGGCGGCGCCGCCGGCCGCGTCGATGCCGCCGGCGAACGGCAAGGTCGGCGACGTCGGGTTGGCGCCGATGCCGTCCGAAGGCCTGGGCGCACCCATCATGTCGCCGCCGCTCAGTCCCGCCCGCGGCCCGAAGCCGGTGGTGCCGAGCGCGCGCGATTCACGCCGCTCTGAGTCCTATTACGAGGTCAAGGGCGCGATCTTCTCGGCGCTGATCGAGGCGATCGATCTGTCGCAGCTCGCGCGGCTCGACGCGGAGTCCGCGCGCGAGGAAATCCGCGACATCGTCAACGAAATCATCGCGATCAAGAGCATCGTGATGTCCATCGCCGAGCAGGAGGAGCTGCTCGACGACATCTGCAACGACGTGCTCGGCTATGGACCACTCGAGCCGCTGCTCGCGCGGGACGACATCGCCGACATCATGGTCAACGGCGCGAACACGGTCTACATCGAGGTCGCGGGCAAGATCCAGCAGACCAATATCCGTTTCCGCGACAATCAGCAGCTCCTCAACATCTGCCAGCGCATCGTCAACCAGATCGGCCGGCGCGTCGACGAAGCCTCGCCGATCTGCGACGCGCGCCTCCCGGACGGCTCGCGCGTCAACGTCATCGCGCCGCCGCTCGCGATCGACGGGCCCTCGCTCACCATCCGCAAGTTCAAGAAAGACAAGCTGATGCTCGATCAGCTCGTCAAATTCGGCTCGATCTCGCCCGAGGGTGGCGAGATCCTCAAGATCATCGGCCACTGCCGCGCCAACGTGCTGATCTCCGGCGGCACCGGCTCGGGCAAGACCACGCTGCTCAACTGCCTGACGAATTACATCGAAACCGACGAGCGCATCATCACCTGCGAGGATGCCGCCGAGTTGCAGCTCCAGCAGCCGCACGTGGTGCGCCTGGAAACGCGCCCGCCGAACCTCGAAGGCGAGGGACAGGTGACGATGCGCGACCTGGTCAAGAACTGCCTGCGCATGCGGCCTGAGCGGATCATCGTCGGCGAGGTGCGCGGACCCGAGGCGTTCGACCTGCTGCAGGCGATGAACACGGGCCACGACGGCTCGATGGGCACGCTGCACGCCAACACGCCGCGCGAGGCGCTCTCGCGCCTGGAATCGATGATCACCATGGGCGGCTACACGCTGCCCTCGAAAACCATCCGCGAGATGATCTGCTCCTCGGTCGACGTCATCATCCAGGCCTCGCGCCTGCGCGACGGCTCGCGCCGCGTCACGCACATCACCGAGGTGATGGGCATGGAAGGCGAGGTCATCATCACGCAGGACTTGTTCCTGTACGAAATGCTCGGAGAGGACGCCCACGGCAAGCTGATCGGGCGGCATCGCTCGACCGGGATCGGTCGGCCGCGCTTCTGGGACCGTGCGCGCTACTTCGGCGACGAGAAGCGGCTTGCCGCAGCGCTCGACGCCGCGGAAGTGCAGGACGAGCCGGCCAGGAACTGAGTCCAGTACCATGCAGATGCTCGCCATGTTCACCCTCGCCGCGCTCGCAGCCGGCGGCCTGATCTGGGTTTTCGTCTACCCGATCCTTTCCGGCGAACGGCAGGCCGAGCGGCGCCAGCAGAGCGTGACGCGATCCGAGCCGGCCGCGCGCGCGGCCACGGGTCGCGGTGGCCCGAAGGTCAGGCGCGAGCAGGTCGAGGAGACGCTCAAGGAGCTCGAGCTTCGCCAGAAGAAGGCGAAAAACGTTCCGCTCGTTATACGCATTTCGCAGGCGGGTCTCACCTGGTCGAAACGCAAGTTCATCATCATCAGCGTATGCCTCGGTATGGCGCTGTTCGTCGTCGGCTTCATCGTCGGCGGCAGCCTCCTGGTCGCGATCGGGCTCGGCTTCGCGGCCGGCTTCGGCGTGCCGCGTTGGCTGCTGTCGTTTCTCAAGAAGCGGCGTGAGTCGAAATTCCTGTACAATTTCCCCGACTCCGTCGACGTCATCGTGCGCGGCGTGAAAGCCGGCCTGCCGCTCGGCGATTGCCTGCGCATCATCGCGACGGAAGCGCAGGAGCCGGTGCGCGGCGAGTTCAAGACCATCGTCGAGGCGCAGACGATCGGCATTTCGATGGGCGACGCCTGCGCCAAGCTCTACGAGCGCATGCCGCTGCCGGAAGCAAACTTCTTCGGCATCGTGGTCGGCATCCAGCAGAAGGCGGGCGGCAACCTCTCCGAAGCACTCGGCAACCTGTCGCGCGTGCTGCGCGACCGCAAGAAGATGAAAGCCAAGATCCAGGCGATGTCGATGGAGGCCAAAGCCTCCGCGGTGATCATCGCGGCGCTGCCCTTCGCCGTGATGCTGCTCGTCTACATCTCGAGCCCGCAATACATCGAGCTGCTGTGGACCCATCCGACCGGTCGCTTCATGATGGCCTGCTGCGCCGGCTGGATGCTGATGGGCGTGATGGTGATGAAGAAGATGATCAACTTCGATTTTTAACGCGTGTTTTCGGGCGGCGCAGGCCGGCCGCCGGAAAGATCACGCATCAACAAGAACCAACACCATGATTGATTTTCTCATCGACAAGCTGCACGAGCCGAAGTTCATGGCAAGCGTGCTCGCCGCGATCGCCGCCATCGCGACGGTGATCACGCTGGCGATGCCGCTGCTCGCGGGCGACAACCTCAACCGGCGCCTGCGCGCTGTCTCGGTCGAACGCGAGAAGATGCGCCAGCGCGAGCGCGAGCGCCTGGCGCGCGGCGAGAAAGTCACGCTGCGGCAGTCGCCGAAGCAGTACATGAAGACGATCGTCGACCGCTTCAACCTCGCCAAGTGGGTCGGGCAGGAGGAGGCGCGCGCCAAGCTGCTGCAGGCCGGCTATCGCGGCAACGCGCCCTACGTGGCGTATCTGTTCTTCCGCATGGTATCGCCGGTCGTCGCCTTCGTGGTGGCGGTCGTCTACCTGTTCTTCATCCTGGAGGTCAACCAGCCGACCATGATCAAGGTCGGCGCATGCCTGTTCGCGGCGTTCGTCGGGATGCAGGTGCCGTATTTCTTCTTGAAGAACAAGATTTCCAAGCGTCAGCTCTCGATCCGCCGCGCGTTTCCCGATGCGCTCGATCTGCTGCTGATCTGCGTGGAGTCCGGCATGTCGATCGAGACGGCGTTTCGGCGCGTGGGCCAGGAAATCGGCTCGCAGTCGATCCCGCTTGCCGAGGAGCTGATGCTGACGACGGCGGAGCTGTCTTATCTGCAGGATCGTAAGACGGCCTACGAGAACCTCGCCAAGCGCACCGATCTCGAAGGCGTCAGGGCGGTGTGTGTCGCGCTGCAGCAGTCCGAGCGTTACGGCACGCCGCTCGGGCAGACGCTGCGCGTGATGGCGCAGGAGAATCGCGACATGCGCATGTCGGAGGCCGAGAAGAAGGCCGCCGCACTGCCGCCCAAGCTCACCGTGCCGATGATCCTGTTCTTCCTGCCGGTGCTGTTCGTGGTCATTCTCGGGCCCGCCGCGATCCGCGTGATGGCGATCCAGTA
>CAYZMR010000017.1:0-28953 GCA_964479515.1 uncultured Hyphomicrobiales bacterium
GGCCGGTCCTGGTCGGGGAGGAATTTGCCGAGCGCGTCGGTGAACTCGATCTGCGGCGTCTCTACCGGGTCGAAGCCGTAGCGCTCGAATACCTGCCGGATGGTCTCCAGCATGCGCCGCTGGGCTGCGATCTCAGTCGCGCCACGGTCGGCGAGCCCGCGCGGCAGGCGCGCCTTGAGCTTGTTGGACGGGTTGGATTTCTCGGCCATCGAATGTCCACGGCGGGGTGAGCGGAGGTGGTAGCAGTCCGCGGCCCACGGCGGCAAGCAAGCGGCGCGAGGCGGCGCCGAGACCCGTCCAAAGTCGCATGCCCGAGGAAGAGGACGCGCGGCGGAACGACGGAACGTAGCTTCCGCGCTTCAATTCGATGACGATCGCTTGGCGCCGCCCCTCGCTGACGTAGTAGCGCTCCAGCGCGCGGCGCAGCCGCATCGCCTCGACGCGCACGATCGGATCGAGCTGCGGATCGAAATGGTCGGGACGTCCGAGCGCCTCGACCGCGATGGTGTAGCCCTTGAGCCGGCTGCCATGACCCTCGAGCGTCGTCTCCACGACATAGCGCAGGAAATCGGAGAGCCGGCGCGCCTTGCTGAATTCCCTGCTGGCGAGGAGCTGGCTCAGAGCGTCACGAATTTCGACGGCAATTGGAGGGCCGGTGCTGCCGCCTGCTCGCGCAGACACGATGTCGGACATGGCATGCCTCAAAAGATCAAGACTGATCCGCGGATCGCGGGTCAGGTCGTGCGATCGATTCACGAAATGCGTAAGCACACACTAATCACAGCGCGAACTCGTTGTTTGAGCAATATTGAACAGTGTCGAGGACGCGCGCCGGCCGCGACACTTTGCATCACAATATTTGTGCCTCCGCGCCGACGACGACCGTCGACCGGAGGTAAATTAATCGTTCCTTTACCCTGCGCCAACATTGTCGGCATCCGGCGAATTGGCTCTGGGCCCGGGGAGACCTTCATGGCGTCAAGGCTTGACGGCGTCCGCGCCGCCAGTGGCAGCGCGCGCGGCACGAAGGCTCCCGCGCGCACGAGTGGCCGTCCCGCGGCATTCGGCGTCAAGGTCAAGCTGCAGGTCGCCTTCGGCGTCGTCGCCATCATGACGGTGGTCGCGGCCGCCGTCGCCATCACGTCGTTCTCGGAGACCGAGCGCGGCTTTGCGCGCGTGTCGGGCCGCGAAGTGCCGGCGATGACCGACGCGCTGCGGCTCTCGGCCGCATCCGGCGAGATCTCGGCGGCCGCGGCGCGCTTCGTCGCGGCGAAAGGCAATGACGACCGCCGCCTGATCGCGATGCAGATCGCGGCGCGCTCGCGCGAGCTCGACGAGATCCTGACGCGGCTGCGCGACGGGCAAGGCGACACGCGCGGCTTCTCCATCGCGGAGCCGATGGCGCAGAAGCTCAAGCAGAACCTGAAGGCGCTCGAAGCCGTGATCTCCGAACGCACCGACCTGCGCGACAAGCTCGACGCGCGGCTCGACGCGCTGCATGGCGTGCATTCGCGCATCACCGACACGATCAGCCCGGTCGTCGACGGCTCGTACCTGGAAGTGGCGATGACCGCCGAGGACGTGGGCGCGACCGGCGACACGATCGTGCGCACGCTGGTGCAGGGCGGCCTGCAAGTGATGCAGGCGATGGTGGAGGTCGGCGCCGAGACCAACCTCGTCACCGGCCTGCTCACGGCGAGCGCGCTCACCTCCTCGCCGGCGATCCTCGCGCTCCTGGAAGAGCGCTTCGCCGTGTCGGCCAAGCGCGCCGAGACGTTGCTCGCCAAGCTTCCGGCCGGGAGCAAATATGATGCCTTGCGCGAGCGCGTGCGCGCGTTCACCCGGCTCGCCGACTTCAAGCCGCGCGCGGGCGACAGCGAGATGGAACGCCTGCAGAAGGTGTTCCGCGCGCACGAGGAGCTCACCAAGCTGCTGATCGGCCTGATCGACGACCTCAATCTCGACGTCACGACGCAGAGCGACGACGCGGTGAAGCGCTCGAGCAAGCTGGTGAAGGGCCTCGTCTCGACGCAGGTCGCGAATCTGCGCAACGCGCTCGAGATCGCGGCGCAGACCCACCTGATCACCTCGCTCATCAGCGAAGGCGCGGTGGCAAAGGAACCATCCGAGCTGATCCCGCTGCGCGAGCGCTTCAAGGCGGCGGCCGAGGCGCTGACCAAGGCCTCCGACACGCTCTCGAACAACGAGGTGAAGCAGGCGATCGCCGAGCTGCTCGCATTCGGCGCCGACGACGCGAACGTGTTCGCGCTGCGCGAGCGCGAGATCACCGCCGCGGCGCGCGCCGACCTGACGATCGAGCAGAACGTCACGATCCAGCACTCGCTCGATCGCGCCGTCGCGGTGCTGGTGGGCGACGCCGAACAGTCGATGAAGAGCGGCTCGGCGCAACTGCTGGCCGACCTCAGCCGCAATCGCACGCTGCTCCTGATCGTCGCCGCCACGAGCGTGCTCGCGGCCGCGGCGATCGGCGTGTTCTACGTGCAGCGCCGCCTGGTGCGCCGGCTCACCAGGATCGGCGACGCCATGCGCCGCCTGTCGTTGGGCGAGACCGACCTCAAGGTGCCGGCGGCCGGCGACCGCGACGAGATCGGCGAGATGGCGCGCTCGTTGGAAGTGTTCCGCGCCGGCGAGATCGAGCGGCGCGGCTTCGCGGCGCGACGCGACGCCGAACAGGCCGCGCAACGCGAGCGCGCCGCCGGCATCGAGCAGATGATCGGCGACTTCCGCGCAACCGTCACGGCCGTGATCGCGGCGGTGACCGACAACGTCTCGCGCATGGAGGCGACCGCGCGCACGCTCTCGAGCATCGCGGCGGAAGCCGACAGCCAGGCGCGCTCGGCCTCGAGCTCGTCCGAGCAGACCTCCGCGAACGTGCGCAGCGTCGCGGGCGCGACCGAGGAGCTCGGCGCCTCGATCCGCGAAATCAGCGATCAGGCGACGCAGGCGAACCGCGTGGTCGAACATGCGGCCGGCATAGCCCAATCGACCGATCAACTGGTGGGGCAACTCGCCAACGGCGCCGCGCGCATCGGCGACGTCGTCAAGCTCATTCGCGCGATCGCCGAGCAGACCAATTTGCTGGCGCTCAACGCCACGATCGAGGCCGCGCGCGCGGGCGAAGCCGGGCGCGGCTTTGCGGTCGTCGCCTCCGAGGTCAAGACGCTGGCGAGCCAGACCGCCAAGGCGACCGAGGAGATCGCCGCCCAGATCGGCGCGATCCAGGGCTCGACCGCGCAGGCCGTCGGCGCGATCCGCCAGATCGGCGACGTGATGGGCGACATCAGCCGCTTCACTTCCACGATCGCGGCCTCGGTCGAGGAGCAGAGCGCCTCGACCCAGGAGATCGGCCGCAACGTGCACCAGGCCGCGACCGGCGCGCGCGAGCTTGCCGGCAACATGGCGACCGTCACCGAGGCGATCGAGGAGACCAACCGCTCGGCCTCCGCCGTGCTCGGCGCGTCGAACGCGCTCACCGCGCAGGCCGGCACCCTGCAGCAGGCGGTCGACACCTTCCTCGACCGCGTCGCCGCGGCGTAGGCAAGCACGAGTGTCGCGCTCGTCCCCGCGAAAGCGGGGACCCAGACTCTTAAGCTGGCCCGAGCGCCTGGCTCTGGATTCCCGCTTGCGCGGGAATGAGCGGAGTTCTTGGGGACGGCGGAACCGGCGTTTCACCTTGTCGCGACGGCTGCTATAGGAACGGAGAAATCCGCGTCCGGAGACACGCCCATGTCGCTCGCCACCACCAAGCAGCTCGCGCCCACGGTCCCGAATGACCTTGCGTCGTTCTGGGTCCCGTTCACGCCGAATCGGGCGTTCAAGAAGGCGCCGCGCCTGATCTCGCGCGCGAAGGACATGCACTACTACACGGTCGACGGCAAAGCCGTGCTCGACGGTTCGGCCGGCATGTGGTGCTGCAATGCCGGCCATAACCGGGCACCGATCGTCGAGGCGATCCAGCAACAGGCCGCCGAGCTCGACTATCCACCGGCGTTTCAATTTTCGCATCCCAAGGCGTTCGAGCTTGCAAGCCGCATCGCCGCGCTCGCGCCGGGCGATCTCGACCACGTGTTCTTCTGCAACTCCGGATCGGAGGCGGTCGACACCGCGCTCAAGGTCGCACTCGCCTATCACAACATCCGCGGCGAAGCCTCGCGGGCGCGCCTGATCGGCCGCGAGCGCGGCTATCACGGCGTCGGCTTCGGCGGTATCTCGGTCGGCGGCATCGTGGCAAACCGCAAGATGTTCGGCACGATGCTCGCCGGCGTCGACCACCTGCCGCACACCTACAACCGCGAACAGCAGGCCTTCACCAAGGGCGAGCCCGAGTGGGGCGCGCATCTTGCCGACGAGCTCGACCGGCTCGTCGCGCTGCATGATGCCTCGACCATCGCGGCCGTGATCGTCGAGCCGATGGCGGGCTCGACCGGCGTGCTGCCGCCGCCGCAGGGCTATCTCAAGCGCCTGCGCGCGATCTGCGACAAGCACGGCATCCTGCTGGTGTTCGACGAGGTCATCACCGGCTTCGGCCGGCTCGGCTGCGCGTTCGCGGCCGAGCGCTACGGTGTCATTCCCGACATGATCACCTTTGCCAAGGGCGTGACCTCCGGCACCGTGCCGATGGCGGGCGTGTTGGTGCGCAAGGGCATCTACGACACGTTCATGCGCGGGCCGGAACACGTGATCGAGCTGTTCCACGGCTACACCTACTCGGCGCATCCGCTCGCCTGCGCGGCCGGCCTCGCGACGCTCGACATCTATCGCGACGAGGACCTGTTCGGCCGTGCCGCCAAGCTCGAATCCAAATGGGCCGATGCCGCCATGAGCCTGAAGGGCACGCCGGGCGTGCTCGACATCCGCACGCTCGGCCTCGTGGCGGCGATCGACATGGCGTCGCGGCCGGACGCGGTCGGCAAGCGCGCCTACGAGGCGATGGAGAAGGCGTTCCACGAACACGGGCTGATGTTCCGCATCACCGGCGACACGATCGCGCTCTCCCCGCCGCTGATCATCTCGGAAGACCAGATCGGCGAGATCTTCGAGAAGGTCGGCAAGGTGATAAGGCAGGTGCACTGAACCTGTCGCCGCGCGCAACGCAGTGATGAAAATTTAAGCAGTCGCGGCCCCGAGCGGTCGCGCGCATGGGCGGCAGCCGGGAACGAGCCGCGCTTCCATCCTGAACTCAAGGCCTTAAGCCCCGCCGGCAGCTCGATTTCGCTGGCATATGGCTTGCAACCTCAATCCGGATCGCCCCCAACGGACCGGGACATGAGCGGATCGAGCCTCGAACTCGCGGCGCTGACCAAGGCCTACGGGTCGACCGTCGCGGTCGACGCGATCGACCTGAAGGTGCCGGCCAACACCTATTGCTGCCTGCTCGGGCCTTCGGGCTGCGGCAAGACCTCGACCTTGCGGCTCGTCGCCGGCCACGAGACCGCGACGTCGGGCGACATCATCATCGGCGCCGCGAACGTCACCGCGCTCGCCCCGGCGCAGCGCGGCACCGCGATGATGTTCCAGAGCTACGCGCTGTTCCCGCACCTGACCGCCGCCGACAATGTCGCGTTCTCGCTGAAGGTCCGCGGCGTGCCGAAGCCCGAACGCCGCGCCAAGGCGATCGAGATGCTCGCGCTCGTGCACATGGAGCCCTACGCCGAGCGGCTGCCGGCGCAACTCTCCGGTGGGCAGCAGCAGCGCGTCGCGCTCGCGCGCGCGCTCATCACCAATCCACAGATCCTGCTGCTCGACGAGCCGCTCTCGGCGCTCGATCCGTTCCTGCGCATCAAGGTGCGCGCCGAGCTGAAGCGCCTGCAGAAGGAGCTCGGCATCTCGTTCCTGCACGTCACCCACAGCCAGGACGAGGCGATGGCGCTCGCCGACCTCGTGGTGCTGATGAATGGCGGGCGCATCGAACAGGCCGGCACCCCGCGCGACGTCTTCAACGCGCCGCGCACCGCGTTCGTCGCGCAGTTCATGGGCGGGCATAACGTGATCGCGACGGGAGCGGGGCCGATCGCGGTGCGTGCCGACCGCGTGAAGCTGCGCCGCGCGGGCGAGCCCGGCCGGCTCGCCGGCACCGTGCGGGCGATCGAGTATCAGGGCACGCATCTCCAGGTCACGCTCGCCGCGCCCGACCAGAGCGACCTCACCGCGCTGATGAACGAAGCCGAGTTCGACGCCGTGCCGCTCAAGCCCGGCGACACGCTCGCGGTCGACTGGAGCGAGCACGACATCCATCGCCTGAGCGCCTGACGCAATCACCAGAAGGAGGATATGATGACCCGAACACCGATCAACCGCCGCACCGTGCTGAAAGGTGCCGGCGCGCTCATGGGCTCGACCGCGCTCTACGCGCCCGCCGTGCACGCGCAGGAGCCGAAGGTGCTGCGCTATCTCGGCACCGCGGTGAACCAGTCGACCGAGATCGCCAAGAAGGTGAAGGAAGATACCGGCATCACCATCGAGTACATCCCGGTAACGACCGACGAAGTCGCCAAGCGCATCGTGACGCAGCCGAACTCGTTCGACCTCGTCGACGAGGAATATTTCTCGCTCAAGAAGGTGATCCCGTCGGGCAACCTCGTCGGCATGGACGCCAAGCGCATCAAGAATGCCGACAAGATCACGCCGATCTTCACCAAGGGCGAACTGCCGGGCGGCAAGAAGATCGGCGACCAGGGCACCGCACCGAAGAAGGTGTTTTATCTCGAAGGCGCCAACTCGAAGGTGTTCGCGAAATCGCCGACGCAGTGGATCACGCTGATCCCGACCGTCTACAACGCCGACACGCTCGGCATCCGCCCCGACCTGATCAAGCGGCCGATCGAGAGCTGGAAGGAGCTGTTGAACCCAGAATTCAAGGGCAAGGCCGCGATCCTCAATATCCCGTCGATCGGCATCATGGACGCCGCGATGGTGATGGAGGCTTCCGGCCAGCACAAATATGCCGACAAGGGCAACATGACGAAGCCCGAGATCGATCTCACCATGAAGACGATGACCGAGGCGAAGAAGGCCGGCCAGTTCCGCGCGTTCTGGAAGGACTTCAACGAGAGCGTCAACCTGATGGCGTCGGGCGAGGTGGTGATCCAGTCGATGTGGTCGCCGGCGGTGACGGCCGTGCGCTCGAAGGGCATCGCCTGCACCTATCAGCCCTTGAAGGAAGGCTACCGCGCCTGGGCGGCGGGCTTCGGCCTGCCGCGCACCACCACCGGCAAGAAGGCCGACCTCGCCTACGAGTTCATCAACTGGTTCCTCGACGGCTGGGCCGGCGCGTTCCTCAACCGCCAGGGCTACTACTCGGGCGTGCTGGAGACCGCGAAGTCCAAGATGGAGCCCTATGAGTGGGCCTTCTGGATGGAGGGCAAGCCGGCCGAGAAGGACATCCATGCGCCCGACGGCACGCTGCTCGAAAAAGCCGGATCGGTGCGCGACGGCGGCTCCTACGAGGCGCGCATGGGCGGCGTCGCCTGCTGGAACTCGGTGATGGACGAGAACGACTACCTCGTGAAGAAGTGGAACGAGTTCATCGCGGCGTAGGGCGATGACGCGAAGAGCCGACCGCGTGTCCCGGGCGCAATGCAGCGCGCAGCGTTGCATTGCAGACCCGGGACCCCGGTTACTTTCTTTTTTGCTTCCACAAGAAATAGAAACCGGGGTCCCGGATCAGCGGTGCACCACTTCGTGCTGCACCGCGTCCGGGACACGCGTTGAATGACCGTACTCGCTCAAGACAAAGTCTTGCCGGCGAAGGCGGAAGCAAAATCCGCCTCCGCGAAGCAGGCGCTGTTCTCTCGCGCCCTTCCCGCCTGGGCGCAGGCGCTGCCGCTCGCGCTCGTGTTCCTGGTGTTCTTCATCGTGCCGCTCGCGCTCACCGTGATGGTGAGCTTCTGGGACTACACCGAATACTCGCTCGTCCCGGCGTTCACGCTGCGCAGCTATGTGGAGATGTTCGACGGCTGCTACGACAAACTTCCCGACCTCTGCGTCACATTGAAGACCTATCTGTCGACCTTGAAGTTCTGCGTGTCGGTGTGGCTGATCTCGCTCGGCGTCGGCTTCTTCATCGCCTACTTCCTCGCCTTCCATGTGCGCACGACCACGATGCAGGTCGCGCTGTTCCTCGTCTGCACGGTGCCGTTCTGGACCTCGAACGTCATCCGCACGATCTCGTGGATTCCGCTGCTCGGCCGCAACGGCCTCCTCAACACGACGCTGGTCAAGGCCGGTATCATCAACACGCCGATCGAGTGGCTGATCTTCTCGGACTTCTCGGTGATCGTCGCGCTGGTGCACCTCTACACGCTGTTCATGATCGTGCCGATCTTCAATTCGATGATGCGCATCGATCGCGCGCTGATCGAGGCCGCGCGCGATAGCGGCGCGTCGGGCTGGCAGACGATCTGGAACGTCGTCATCCCGCTGTCGAAGCCCGGCATCGTGATCGGCTCGATCTTCGTCATCACCATCGTGATGGGCGATTTCGTCACCGTGGGCGTGATGGGCGGCCAGCAGATCGCCTCCGTCGGCAAGGTCATCAACACGCAGATGGGCGCGCTGCAGTTTCCGCCGGCGGCCGCGAATTCCGTGATCCTGCTGGTCGCCGTGCTGGCGATCATCGCGGCGCTGACGAAGCTCGTCGATATCCGGAAAGAGCTCTAGATGGAGAAGCGCAGCGCCGGCTTCTACTGGCTCGCGGCACTGTTCGCCGCGTTCGTGCTGTTCCTTTACGGGCCGATGATCACGATCGTGGTGCTGTCGTTCCAGGGGCCGCAAGGCGGGCTCACCTTCCCGATGAACGGCGTCTCGCTGCACTGGTTCTCGCGGCTGTGGGAGGGCCTCGGCGTCGTCGACATCTGGGCGGCGTTCCGCCGCTCGCTCAAGCTCGGCAGCATCGTGATGGTGCTCACCGTCGTGCTCTCGCTGCTCGCCGGTCTTGCCTACCGCAAGCGCTTCTTCGGCTCGAACCTCCTCTTCTATGTGGTGGTCGCGAGCCTGATCGTGCCGTCGATCGTGGTCTCGCTCGGCATCGGACTCGAATTCCGCCTGTTCGATGACGCCATCAAGACGCTCACCGACACGTTTGGCTGGAGCTTCCTCGAGGGCTACACCACCGCGATGGGGCTCTACACCTCGGGCCTCGGCGCGCAGCTCACCTGGACCTTGCCATTCGGCCTGCTCATCTGTTTCGCCATCTTCAACCGCTTCGACCGCCGCTACGAGGAGGCCGCGCGCGATCTCGGCGCGACGCCGTGGCAGACCTTCGCGCATGTCGTGCTGCCGATCATCGCGCCGAGCATCGTCGGCGTCGGGCTGTTCGGCTTCACGCTATCCTGGGACGAGGTCGCGCGTTCGAGCCAGGCGATCGGCGACGTCAACACGCTGCCGCTCGAATTGACCGGGCTGACCACCACGGTCACCAACCCGGAGATCTACGCGCTCGGCACGCTGACGACCGGCGTGTCGTTCATCGTGATCTTCACGGCGCTGGGGCTGATGGCCCTGCTGCGCAAGCGCGCGGCGAAGGTTGTGCCGGGCTGAGTCGCCCTCGAGCAGCAATGTGATAGGGTGTCAAAACATCCTGATGATCGCCGGCCGCGGCAGCGCAGGGGACAGCCATGATGGCCGATATCATCCGCGCAACCATCACGTTCATCCTCGCCAATTATTCCCTGACGTTCCTGATCATCGGGCTCCTCGCCTCGCTGATCGCGATCGCCCGGACGCCGAAGCCGGCCGGCGCCGCCGTCATCGTGGAGAAGCTGCTCTGCTGGTTCGTCTTCTTCAATGTCGGCGTCGGCTATCTCTACAATTTCATCATGCACGGCTTCTTCGGACGGATGTCGGCGACGTTCATCGGCTGGGCTGATAGTCCGTTCCAGTTCGAGGTCGCGACCGCGAGCCTCGGCTTTGCGGTGGTGGGATTCATCGCGGCGTTCCGCAGCCTCGAGCTGCGGCTTGCCGCCGTCATCGGCCCCGCCATCTTCACGCTCGGCGCCGCGGTCGGACACATCCGGGAAATGATGGCGGCGCATAATTTCGCCCCCGGCAACGCGGGCGTCATCTTCTACATGGACATCGTGATCCCGCTGATCGGATTCGTGCTGTTGTGGCTACAGCACCGCTACGGCAGTCCCACGCCCTCTTCCGTCTCCGCCACCACGTAGCTCGGGCGCTTGCGCGTCTCGCGCAAGGTTCGCCCGACATATTCGCCGATGATGCCGAGCACGAGCAGTTGCGCCGCGCCGAGGATCGCGATCACCGCCACAATCGACGACCAGCCCGCGACCGTGTGCTGCACGAACAGGAAGCTCACGATCGCATAGATCACGAACAGCAGGCCGAGCGCCGCGAAGCCGAGCGCGAGGTAGATCGCGAAGCGTAACGGCCGCACGCTGTGCGCCGCGATGCCGGTGAGCGCGAGCTCGACCATGCGGCGCAGCGAATATTTGCTGTCGCCGTGCTGGCGGGTGCCGCGCGTGTAGGGAATGGTCGTGAGCGGGTAGCCGAGCCAGCGCACGAGGCCGCGCAGGAACAGGTCCTGCTCCTCCATGCCGTTGACGGTATCGACCACCGCGCGGTCGAGCAGCATGTAGTCGGCGCTGCCGGGCTCGATGCGCACGTCGCCGATCGCGTCGAGGACCTGGTAGTAGAGCCGCGAGGAGAGGCGCTTGGCGGCCGCCACGGCCGCGTCGTCGCGCCGCGTCGCCACGATCTTGGCGCCCGCGCGCCAGGCCGCGACGAGCTGCGGGATCAATTCGGGCGGGTGCTCGAAGTCGGCGTCCATCAGGATGACGGCGCGGCCCGCCGCGCGGCGCAGCCCCGCGCGGAGCGCCGCCTGATGCCCGAAATTGCGCGTGAACGAGACGTAGCGCACGCCCTCCTCGCGCGCCGCCGCGCGCAGCGCCGCGAGCGTGCCGTCGTGCGAGCCGTCGTCGACGAAGATGATCTCATGGCGCCCGAGCGGGGCCAGCAGATCGGTCAGCGCCTTGACCATCGGCGCGATGTTGCCGGCCTCGTTATGGGCCGGCAGCACGACCGATATCTCGGGGGCAGCATCCACGATCTTCAGGGCCCTGGCGTCGGGTGGTTTCCGCTTTCGCGGGCGTAATCGGCAATGTACATCAAATCAAGGCCGAGGGGCGCGCGCGGACAACGGAGCAGCCGGGCATGGATAACGCCGCAACGGCGCCCGCAAGGCCATCGCGGCTTGCCGCCATGATCGCGTTCGCCGAACGCGCGCCGGGCCGGTGCCTTGCGGTCGTGCTCGCGCTGCACCTGGTCGTGTGGACCGCGCTGCCGGCGCTGATATCCGGGAACCTTCAGCTCGATCTCGCCGAAGACCTCGCGCTCGGGCGCGAATGGCAGCTCGGCTATTGGAAGCATCCGCCGCTGCCCTGGTGGGTCGCCGATCTCGCCTATCGCGTCGTCGGCGACGTGCATGTGGTCTACCTGCTTGGCCCGCTCGCGGCGGTCATATGTCTTTACGTCGTGTGGCTGCTCGGCCGCGAGATCGTCGGCGGCGTCCAGGCGCTGATCGCCGTGCTCGCGCTCGAGGGCGTGCATTTTTACAATTTCTCGGTCGTCAAGTTCGCCCACGATCAGATGCAGCTTCCGTTCTGGGCGTTGACCGGGCTGTTCCTCTATCGCGCGCTCACGCGCCACCGCGCGCCGGACTGGCTCGCGGCGGGCGTCGCGCTCGCGCTTTGCTTCTGGTCGAAATACGCGGCCTTCGCGCTTGCCGGCAGCGTGGGCCTGTTCCTTTTGTTCGACCCGGACGCGCGACGCGCATGGCGCACGCCCGGGCCCTATCTGATGGCGCTCGCGTTTCTCCTGGTGATCGCGCCGAACCTGTGGTGGCTCGTGGACAACGACTTCCTGCCGTTCAGCTATGTCGACGCGCGCGCCAAGATCGCGACCCGCTGGTACCAGGTCATCACCTTCCCGCTGCAATGGACCGGCGGCCAAGTGTTCTTCCTCGCGCCCGCGATCGGCCTGATGGCGCTCGCGCTCGTCGGAGGCCGGCCCGGCGCGGCACCGGCGGCGACCGAGAACTTCGCCTTCGCGCGCCGCTATGTCACGATGCTGGCGCTCGGGCCGTTCGCCGTGACGACGCTGGTCGCGCTCGCGCTCGGCCGCCTGCCGGTCGCGATGTGGGGCTATCCGCTGTGGTCGTTCGCGCCGCTCGCCGCGCTGATGTGGCTCGGCCCGGTCACCGACCCCATACGGCTCAAGCGCTTCGCGGCGGGCTTCCTCGTGGTCTTCATCGCCATGCCGGTCATCTATGCGGCGGTCGAGTTCGGCGAGCCGCTGCTGCGCGACCGGCCGAAGGCGACCCAGTTCCCTGGCCGTGCCTTCGCCGCGGAGGTCACGCGCGCGTGGCATGACAAATACGGCACGGCGCTCGCTTACGTCGGCGGCGGCGAATTCGCGACCAACAACGTGGCGGTCTATTCGCCCGACCGGCCGCACGTCATCGTGCATGCCGATGTGGGCTTGAGCCCGTGGATCGATCGCGCCGACCTCGCCCGGCGCGGCGCCATGCTGGTGTGGGAAGACGGCCAGGTCGACGCCGCGCGCCTGGCCGATCTGCGCTCGGCCTTCCCCGGCCTCGATGTCGCCCCGCCGCTCACCCTCGCGCGCCACACGCTGCGCCCGACCCGCCCGGTGCGGGTGTTCTACGCCTTCGTGCCGCCAAGGCTGTAGCCACGTCCTTCCCCTCTCCCGCAAGCCGGAGAGGGGAAAGGAGCCCGCGGCGGGCCGAATGAACCCTTTACCCTTCCCGTGCGACCCATCTCCTGGAAGGGGGCGCGGCGATCCGCGCCGCCATGGTTTCGCCTTGCCTGCCGTCATAGTCGGGGCCGGGTGGAGCGAATTGGGAAGGCGCAGATGATCCGCACGCTTTGCTACGCCACGGCCTTCGGCCTGGTGGCGCTCTCGTCCGCGCTCGCTCAGCGCACGACACCCCCCGACAGCCCGCGCAAGCCCGCCGCCACGCAAGCCGCCGCCAAGGCGCCGGCGCGGCCGGTCGCGAGCTTCTGGACCTCGCCGGAGCCGACCTTCGACGAGCACACCTACGACCGCATCAACGCCGCGATGCTGTCCTATTCGGCGATCGAGGTGCGCGGCGGCTGGCCGGCGGTCGCCAAGGTCAACCTCGCGCCCGGCGAAAAAGGCGCCGACGTCGCCAAGCTGCGGCAGCGCCTTGCCATCACGGACGATCTGCCGGCCGAGCTCGCCGACGGCGATGGCTACGACCAGATGCTGACCGAGGCCGTGAAGCGCTTCCAGGCGCGCCATGGCCTGCCCGAGACCGGCGTGGTCGGCCCGCAGACCGTCGAAGCGCTCAACGCGCCGGTGAAGGATCGCATCCGCCAGCTCGCCGCCTCGCTCGACCGGCTGCAGGAGATGGGCTTCACCTTCGGCCAGCGCTACGTGGTGGTGAACATCCCGGCCGCGGTCGCGGAAGCCGTCGAGAACGGCCGCGTCGCGCGGCGCTACGTGACGGTCGTCGGCAAGACCGATCGGCCCTCGCCGACGCTGACGACGCAGATCAACGCGGTGAACCTCAACCCGACCTGGACCGTGCCCTTGTCCATCGTGAAGAAGGACATCGTGCCGAAGATGCGCAAGGACCCGAACTACGCGGCGCGCATGAACATGAAGCTGCTCGACGCGCAAGGCAACGAGATCGACGCGCGTTCGATCGACTGGAATTCCGAGCGCACGCCGAATTTCACCATCCGGCAGGATTCCGGCGACAGCAACGCGCTCGGCAATGTGCGCATCGACATGCCGAACCCGTATTCGGTCTACATGCACGACACCAATCACCGCAACCTGTTCAGCGCCGACTATCGCTTCCAGTCGTCGGGCTGCACGCGCGTGCAGGACGTGCGCGACCTCGCGGCGTGGATCCTGAAGGACAATGCCGGCTGGAGCCGCAAGGAGATCGACGCCGAGATCGCGACGCAGAAGCGCACCACGGTGCGCCTCGCGCACGGCATTCCGGTCGCCTGGATCTACCTCACCGGCTGGGCGAGCCCGGATGGCACGATCAACTTCCGTAACGACGTGTACGGCCTCGACAACGCCGCCAAGCCCTTCGTGGCGAGCGTCGAGCGGCCGGTGCGGGTCTCGGCGGCGCGCGCGTCCGGCTTCGTGTTGCAGTCGGACGATCCGGAGCCGCCGCTCACGTTCACGCCGGTGTCCTATCTCGACAGCCGCTGAGGCTCGGGAACCTTCCCAAGGTGCAAGGCGTTTTCCACGACAACCCGATCTCTTCGGGGGCAGGAGAACGCCATGGACAAGGCACACACGAAACGTGGCGGCGACGCCGATGGGCCGCGCAGCCGTCCGAAAGACGAACCCGAGGACAAGCAGGAGAAGCTGCTCGGCGACGAGCTCGACGACAGCTTCCCGGCGTCCGATCCGCCGGCCAGCACCCAACCGGTCGGCAAGGAGCCGCCTCCCCCAAAACCGCGCCGCGCGGATTGACGATCGCCGCGCCGCCGCCCATCTCAATCAAGAGAACCCGAGGAGGCGCGGATGGACGGCAAGCAAGACAAGAAGACCAAGGACGAGGCAGACGAAGAGCTCGAAGAGGGCTTGGAAGAGACGTTTCCAGCCTCCGACGCCCCCGCCTCCACCCAACCGGTGCATCACGAGCCGCCGCGCAAGAAGCACTGAGCGGCTTGACGTCGCGCCCCGGCGCCATTAGCGCGGCGCCATGCCGCTGCAGAACCGGATCGATCCGTTCGGCGAATTGATCGCGACCTCCGCGCGTGGATTATTTCTCGGTAATCGCGGCGGGCGCTTTCATCGCGACGATCAGACACTGGGGCAGCGGCGCTGGGCGTCACGCCAGTGGATCTGCTGCGTGCTCGAATTCAAAAATCGTCACCGCAAAGTCTGGGGACCGGGCTACACCGAGCTGTTCTTCCTCGATGAAGCGACCGCGCTCGCCGCCGGCCACCGGCCCTGTTTCGAATGCCGCCGCGCCGCCGCGAAAGCGTTTGCGCAAGCGTGGGCGCGGGCGCAAGGTGGCGATATTCCGTACGCACCCGAGATGGACGTCGTGCTTCAGCGCGAACGGCTCGACGGCCGCGCGAAGCGGCGTCATGCAATGCGCGTCGACGATCTGCCTGACGGGACTTTTCTCACGTTGAAGGACGAGCCGCGGCTTGCGTACGCGGTGCGCGGGTCGTACCTGCTGCGCTGGAGCGAGAGCGGCTACGTGGACAGGCTTGCGCGCCCGCGTGCCATGGCGGACGTTCTCACTCCACCCAGCATCGTTGCGATTCTGCACGCCGGCTATCGGCCGCAGTGGCATCCGAGCGCGGACGTCGCTCCCTCACTCTGAGGCGCCCGTGCGGAGCAGGCCGGGACCTCAGCCGCAATGCTTCAGGTCAATCATCGGGCGAGCAGTATCGCTTCCACCCAGCCCAGCCTTGTACCGGCCCATGGCAATTTCCCGAGCAGCATTGCGCATCGGATGAACATGGATTGCCGCCGTGCCGGCATGCGATCGGAGTGGGCTTCAGTGCCGGCAGGATCGAATATGACGGGGCCGGTCGCCATGGGAGAAGCGTCGCCAAGCTTTGCGGTTTCGTCGCGTTGGGCGCGTCGTGGCCTGTCATACCCACGGCGACCGGCTGCGATGCGTCGGCGAACGTCGGTCCGCCGGTCAACATCACGAAGGCAAAGATGATTGCGACGAGCGCAACGATACGTCTCATGGTGGCCACCCCTCAGCTGCGCAAGAGCGATTGACCGCGCCCCAACGGCCGCAAAATCTGATGCGTTTGCGGCGCTCTGACAAGGCCCCCTGATGATGCGGAATGCGCGGGGCGTTCTTTACGCCGCCGCGCATCCCTGCGGCTTCACCTTGCGCTCGGTCGATGCGGGAAACTTCGCGAGCTTCTCGGCAGGCCGGATCGGTCGGCGCAGGAGTTCGCCGCCGCAGTTCGGGCAACGTCCCTTGAGCACGCCCTCGGCGCAGGATTTGCAGAACGTGCACTCGAACGAGCAGATCATCGCGTCGCGTGCGTCGGGCGGAAGATCGCGATCGCAGCATTCGCAGTTCGGTCGCAGCGCCAGCATGTCAGCCTCCCTTGAGCGCGGCCTTGATCGCCTCGACGGTCCCGATCTCTTTCGCCGCCTTGATGATGCGCGCCTCGCGCGCCGTGATGTCGGCGAGCGCGGCCGGCAGCTTGTCGAGGATATCCAGCGGCACCACGATCGCGCCGTGCTGATCGGCGTGGATGAGGTCGCCGCTGTTCACTTTCATGCCGTGCACGGTCACCGGAATGCCGAAGTCTTCGACATGCGTATAAGCATGCGAGGGCGCAAGCGAGCCGGCGAGCATCTGGAAGCCGGGTGCGATCATCGGGATGTCGCGGATCGAGCCGTTGGTGACGACGCCGAGACAGCCGAGCGCCTTGTGGATGTTCGACTGCACCTCACCCCAGAACGCCCCATAGCCGACCTCGTCGTCGAGGTCCTCGATGACGGCGATGCTGGGACGCGGCTCGGAGGCGATGTAGTCGAGATAGTCGAGGCGCTTGCCCATGTAGTCGCCGAGCGCGACCTTGTCTTTCGCCTTCGCCGTCACGGTCTTGGCGAAGCCGACGATCGGCGGCAGGTCGGGGAACGGGCAGAACAGATGCTTGACCGTGTAGCCGTGGCCGCGACGTTCCGGCGCGACCATCTCGACGATGTTGCACACCGTCGGCGTGTCCATCGACTGCAGGAATTCCATCTGTTGCTTGGTCAACGTCGCAGGCATGAACATTCCTCCCCGATACGGACGCGGAACATTGCCGATCTTTGCCCTGTTTGCTAGTGCTCGTTTGTTCGATCTATTTCCATGACAACCAGCACACCACACCGCGCGCAGGCGCCTTATTGGTCGTGGCCCGGCTTGATCGAGGGCGCGCGGCTTACCCTGCCTTTGCTGCCCGGGATCGTGGTGTTCTCGGCCGCCTTCGGCACCATCGCGGCACAGAAGGGGCTGACGCTCGCCCAGTTAGTACTGATGAACGGGATCGTTTTCGCGGGCGCCGCGCAGCTTGTCGCGCTCGAGGTCTGGACCGAGCCGCTTGCGCTCGGCACGATCGTCTCGCTCGCCGTGGTGACGGCGATCGTCAATGCGCGCTTCGTGCTGATGACGGCGTCGCTGCGCCCCTGGCTCGGACCGCTGCCGGCCTGGCAGGTCTATCCGGCGTTGCTGCTAACCACCGACGCGACCTGGATCGTCGGCGCGCGCTATCACGCGAGCGGCGGCGCCGACGCTTCGATCTATGTCGGCGCCGGCCTCGTGTTGTGGGCCATCTGGGTCGCGGCCGCGATCCCGGGTTATCTGCTCGGCGCCGTGTTCGCGGATCCGGCGCGCTTCGGCTTCGACCTCATGCTGCCGATCTTCTTCACCGCGATGCTGGTGCAGCTCTGGCGTGGCGCACGCCGCGCCATCGGCTGGACGATCGCGGGCGCCGTGGCGCTCGCCGCGTCGTGGCTCCTGCCCGGTTGGTGGTTCATCGTCATCGGCGCGATCGCCGGCAGCATCGCCGGAGGCTTCATCCATGACGACTGATCTCGTCTCCGGCCCGGTCGCCGCGATCCTCGCGATGGCGCTCGCGGCCTGCTTCACGCGCGTGAGCGGCTATTGGCTGATGGGCCATGTGCCGATGACGCTGCGCGTGCGCCGGATGCTGGAGACGCTGCCGGGCGCGATCGTGGTCGCGACCATCGTGCCGATCGTCGCCAAGGCGGGCGTCCCAGGACTGGTGGGCATCGCGATCACATTCGCCGCGATGCTGCTGCTGCGCCGCAACGAGTTC
This sequence comes from uncultured Hyphomicrobiales bacterium, assembly GCA_964479515.1. GTDB lineage: Bacteria > Pseudomonadota > Alphaproteobacteria > Rhizobiales > Xanthobacteraceae > PALSA-894. The sequence goes on from CAYZMR010000017.1 coordinate 17,856, forward strand.
GCCGCGGTCGCGCTCGGGCTCACGGCCGTCGGGCTCGCGCGCGCCGCCGGGCTCTAGCGCCTCCACCCGAGGAGGATCATCACGGCCATGAGCACGAGCATGCTCGTGACCATCGCGACGCAGGCGGGCCAGCCGCCCGCGTCCCATGTCAAGCCCGGCAGGATCGCGCCGATGCTTCCGCCGATGTAATAGGCGGTCGCGTAGAACCCGATCGCCGAGGTGCGGCCGCTCTCCGCGGTGAGCGCCACGTAGGCGGTCGCGGTCGCCTGCACGATGAAGCCGCTGCCGGCGGCGATCGCGAGCCCGACCAGAATCACCGGCAGCGACGGCGCGAGCGTGATGAGCGCGCCGCAGATCCAGACCACGACCGCGCCGACGACCAGCGGTCGCCGCCCGAAGCGCGCGATGGCGCGTCCGAGCCACAGCACCGCGACCGCGCCGACGAGGTAGGTGACGAAGATCGCGCCGAGCAGGGTGGCGGACAGACTGAACGGGGGAGCGGCAAGCTTGAAGTTGATGTAGGTGAACAGTGCGACGAAGTTGAACAGCGTGCCGAAGCCGATCGCGTAGGTGGCGAGCAGCTGGCCGTTGCGCAGGTGCCGCAGCATCTGCCGTCCCGAGGCGGCGAGGCCTTCCGAGCGCGTGAAGTTGCGCTCGCGCGGCAGGATCGCCGCAACCGCGAGACCGCATGCGAAGGTCAGCGCGGCCGTCACCAGGAACCCGATGCGCCAGCCGACCGTATCGTTGAGCAGCCCCGAGACAAGCCGGCCGGAAAATCCGCCGACGCTCGTCGCCGCCATGTAGACGCCGGTGACGCCGGTCGCCTGCGAGGCCGGCCACTCCTCGCCGATATAGGCGACCACGACCGTGAAGATCGGCGGCAGCGCGAGCCCCAGCACGAAGCGCCAGGCGATCAGCGCATGCAGGCTCGGCGCGAGCGCGATCATGACGAGCGGGAAGGTGGCAAACAGCATCGCTGCCGCGATCACGCGCTTGCGGCCGAGCACGTCCGCGATCGCGCCGGCGAACGGCGCGGACAGCGCGATCGCGAACGTCGTCGCCGTCATGGTCAGGCTGATCTGCGCGGGGCTCGCGTCGAATTCGCGCGCGAGCGAGGGCAGCAGCGACTGCGGTCCATACAGGTTGAAGAACGCGCAGAAGCCCGGAATACCGATCGCGGCGCGGCGAAAGCCTTGATTCATGTTCGACGGCGCTCACGCGACGGGGCACGCATTATCGGACAGCCGGCGCGCGAATGCATCAGCGCGCGAGCGCAACGCGGGCATGTCGCAACGTCTCGGGCGGCGCGCCGGACGCGTCGACCTCGATCCACTCCATCGCGCCCGTGTCGTAGGTCTCCTGGCGGCGCGCAACGTCCGCGTCGGCGTCTGACGCGTCGCCTTTCCGTCCGCCGACGCGCGCGACCCGTGTCGCCACATCGGCGACGAGGAACAGGCCGCGAAGCCTCGTGCCTGTCGCCGCCGCAACAGCCGCGATCGTGGCGCGCTCATCGGGCTTGGAGAAGACGGCGTCGACGACCGCCGAATGACCGGCGGCGAGGACACGCCGGGCCTTTTCGGCGAGCACCGCGTAGACCTTCTCGGTTGCTTCCGTGCTGTACGCTGCCGCCGGCAGGCGCTCGGTCTCGCCGACGCCGAACATGGCCTTGCGTTCGACGTCCGAGCGCAGCGCGACCGCGCCGGGCGCGGGCGGAAGCTCCGGCGCGAGCCCGCGCGCGAGCAGGGACTTGCCGGTGCCCGACAAACCGCCGACCGCAACAAGCCTGGCGGCCGGAGGCGCGATGAGGTCGCAGGCGAGACCGAAATAGGTCGTCGCGGTTTTCGAGATGGCCGGGTGCTTATCGGCATCCGCGTTCTCCAGCCGCGCGGCCGTCACGTTGGCGCGGATCGCAGCGCGCAACGAGAGGAACAGGGGCAGCGCGGCGAGCGCGTCGAGATCGTCATCGCGCCGCGTCTCGCCGAAATAGCGGTTGAGGACGATATTCGCAGCCTCGGTCAACCCACGCTCGACGAGGTCCATCAGCAGGAACGCAAGATCATAGAGCACATCGCCCGCCGCGATCAGCGGATCGAACTCGATCGCGTCGAACGCAACCGGCTTGCCGTCGATCAGCGCGATATTGCCGAGGTGCAGGTCGCCATGCCCGCGACGCACGAGCCCGTGCTCGCCGCGCCGCAGCAGCAACGGCGTCAGCCGTTCGAGTGCCGCGCGGCTTTTTCCAACAAGCGCCTCGGCCCGCGCGGCGGGAAACAAGTCGGGCATCTCGCGGAAGGCCGCATCGTTCTGGTCGATGAAGCGGCCGAGCGCGTCGAGCCAGGGCTGCGCCGCGACCGCGGGAGCGTCCGCGTGCGCCGCCGCGACGGCGCGCGCGAGCGCGCCGGCGAGCGCCGCGTCGATGCCGCCGCGTTCGGCCACGTGGTCGAGCGTCGCCTCCTCGTCGAAGCGGCGCATCTCCACGGCCCAGTCGACCGGCGTGCCGCGTCCATCCAGCGCGAGCGTGCCATCGCTCTCGCGCGTGATCGCCACGACGCGCCGATAGATCGCGGGCGCGAACGGCCGGTTGACCTCAAGCTCGGCCTCGCAGGCGGCCTTGCGCCTGTCCGCGGTCGAATAGTCGAGGAACGGGAACTTCACCGCGCGCTTGATCTTGTAGGCGCGCTCACCACTCAGAAAGACCGCGGCCGCGTGGGTGTCGATCTGCCGCGCGGCCGCGCCATCATGGGTCGCGGGATCGCGCATCAGCGCGAACACCTCGTGCTGCGATTCCGTCTGGTGCATCGCCTAGCGTATCACGCGAGCGCGGGGCGCTTGATACTATCGTCTTCCGCTTCGCGCTCGGCCTGATGCGCCGCGAGCTCGACTTGGCGCCGGCCGAGCCAGAGGCTGTTGAAGAACCACAGCGCGGACAGGACCGCGGCGACGAGCGCCGCCTGCGTGACGCCCCAGCCGAGCACGCCGATCAGCGCATAAGACCAGGCGCCGACCTGATCGCCGGAGCGATAGACCGCGGTGTCGATGAAGCTTTTCGCCTTGTAGCGATCCTCGCGCGGCACGACGGTGAACAGCACCTCGCGCGTCGGCCGCGTCAGCGCGAAGTTGCCGGCGCGGCGAATGACCTGGAACACCACGATCGCGCTCAGCGTCGGCAGCACGGCGAGCACGCCGAAGCCGAACACGCTCAGCGCCGGCAATAACGCGAGCGCCATCCCGACGCCGAGCCAGCGCACCAGGCGGCCAGTCAAGAAGAGCTGGATCGCGAGCGTCAGCACGTTCACGACCAGGTCGATGGTCGCGAAGAATGCCGTCTGCGCGCCGCGATCGGTGAAGCTGCGCGACACGACGCTCGCCTGATCGAAATAGAGCAGCGTGGAGGTGACGGCGTAGAGCAGCAGGAACAGCGCGGTATTGAGCAGGTAGGGCGAGCGCAGCGTCTTGACGATGCCGGCGAGCACGCGGCCGCCGATGGGCTGCTCGTCGCGCTCGGGATGCGGATGTTCGTTCAGCGTCGTGGAAATGTGCGACAGCCGCCGCACGCACCAGATCGAGACTTCGAGCAGCACGGCCGCGCCCAGCAGCAGAAACGGCGGCGACACGGCGGTCGCGAGCGAGGCGGTCACCGCCGAGCCGACGATCGCGCCGAGCGTCGCTCCGGCCGCGATGAATCCGAACAGCCGCTTGCCCTGTTCGGAGGAGAAGATGTCGACCACCATGGCCCAGAAGATCGACACCACGAACAGGTTGAAGACCGACGTCCAGATGAAGAAGAAGCGCCCGATCCAGACGGTCTGCTCGGGCGTCGCGACATGCAGCGCGAAACCGAAGGCGAGGATCGTGGCGGCGAAGAACCGGTAGGTCAGCGGGATGAAGCGCTGGCGCGGCAGCGTCTTCACCAGCGCCGAGAACGGCACGTTGAGGGCGAGCATGACGACGAGCGTGCCGGTGAACAGCCACGGCAGATTATTCACGCCGCCGGCGACGCCCATCTGATCGCGGATCGGCCGCAGGATGTAATAGGAGGCGAGCACCGAGAAGATGTAGAGCCAGCACCAGCCGAGCGCCGGCAATTCCGCCGGCGTGACGTCGATCAGCCGGTGCAGGATCCTCTGGAACGAACTTTTCGGCGCCGCGGCGGAATCCTCGAGCACGGATTCCGTCATTGCGTCAGGCCGAACATGCCGCGCAATTCCTTCGCGGTGAGCTGCTTGCCGTAGATCGGCCCGCCCTGCGCGAACTCCTGCGCGCGTGCGAGCGGCACGGCGACTGCCTCGAAGCCCGCGTCTTTCACGAGTTGGGTCGCGACCTCGATGGCGTGTTTGTCGTCGCCCGCGATCGGGATCGCCATCGCCTCGCCGGCGCGGTGGGCTTCCTTCTGGAAGTAGCTGACACCCATCGAGTTGAAGGCGCGGACCACATGCGCGCCGGGGAAGTACGACGCGGTGGTGTTGCCGATGCCCTTTTCCTTGGTTTCCTTCACCAGCTCTTCGCCGTCGCGATTGATGGTCGCGTTGTCGGCGTCGAGCACGATCTTGCCGACGAATTTCGGCGCGTAGTCCTTCGAAATCTGCGGGATCGCCTTGTAAGGCACGGCGAGCAAGATCACCTCGCCGAACGCGAGCGCGTCCTCGACCGTTCCGGCCTTGGCGAGCGGGCCGAGGCCATCGGTCAGCGGCTTCAACTCCTCCGGATGGCGCGAGGAGAACAGCACCGGATAGCCGGCCTTGACCCAGAGGCCGCCGATGGTGCCCCCGATCTTGCCTGAGCCGATGACCCCGATCTTGATCTTGTCGGCGCCTTGCGCGGAGGCAAGCCGAGGCAAGGTGGATGCGATCAGCGTGCCGGCGCCGATCCGAAGCAGACTGCGGCGGGTGTGACCGAAGGCGTGACCAATCATCGCGGACCTCCAAAGTAGACGGGATGGAATGACGCAAACCATAGTGGCAAGGATCGGACGGAAATAGCGTCGTTGCGGTGCAAAATCATCACTTCGGTGTGAGCGCATTTTCCGGCGAGCGTGGAATAATCGGCCGTCCTGTGCGGTCGACGTCCCGCGCGTCGAACGTCGCCAACCGACCTGCTCGTGGCGTTGTTTCGGCATGCCGCAACCTTGATTGCAGTTGTAGCGATGCCGTCTTGATACTTTGGCGACACTCATAGCGGCTATGCATGTGCGCACGTCTCAATCGAGACCGACTCCTGTTAGCCTTTTTCGTTCGCGACCGCGTCGTTGCCTTATCGGGACAAGCGGGTCGCGTGGGAATGGCAAGGAGAGTTTGGTGATGTCGGTTAAAAGGCCCGATCCGGTCGATGTCGAGGTGGGGCACCGGATCAGGATCGAGCGGCTTGCCCGCGGATTGTCGCAGACCGCGCTCGCCAAGCAGCTCGGCGTAACGTTCCAGCAAGTCCAGAAATACGAAAAGGGCGTGAACCGCGTCGGCGCGGGACGCCTCACCAAGATCGCCGAGGTGCTCGGCGTGCCGGTCGGCACCTTCTTCAGCGCCAAGGAAACGCTCGACACCGAAGATCCCAAGATGCCGGGCGAGGCTTCGCCGCTCAAGCTGCTCACGGTCACCGGCGCATTCCGGCTGCTGCGAGCCTATGGGTCGATCGAGGACAGCGGCCTGCGACGCTCGATCGTGGACCTGGTCGAGCAGATCTCCGAACGCCGCTGAATTCGCGGGCGCCGCCTCGGCCCGTGCGCGGCGCATTCGGGCAAATTCCGCAATCGATCGATCGGTGGTAGTCTCGCCCGCGAGGGTCAAGACGCGGCCGGACGACGCCGCGCGAGCAAACGGCGGGGAAAGCGATGCGGGCCAAGGACAATCTGCGCAGCGGCGGCGAGGTGCTGGTCGATCAGCTCCTGGTGAACGGCGTCCGCCACGTCTTCTGCGTCCCGGGCGAAAGCTATCTCGCGGCGCTCGACGCCTTCCACGACCGCGACATCGCCGTGACGGTGTGCCGCCAGGAGGGCGGCGCCGTGATGATGGCGGAAGCGATCGGCAAGCTCACCGGCCGGCCCGGCATCGCGTTCGTGACGCGCGGCCCCGGCGCGACCAACGGCTCGCCCGGCCTGCACATCGCCAAGCAGGACTCCTCGCCGATGATCATGTTCGTCGGTCAGGTCGCGCGCGAGATGCGCGAGCGCGAGGCGTTCCAGGAGCTCGACTACCGCGCGGTGTTCGGCAGCATGGTCAAATGGGCGACCGAGATCGACGATCCGGCGCGCATTCCGGAGATCGTCTCGCGCGCGTTTCACGTCGCGATGAACGGCCGGCCGGGCCCGGTGGTCATCGCGCTGCCCGAGGACATGCTGATGGAGCGCGTCTCGGTCGACGACGCGCTCGCGGCCGATCCGATCGAGACCTGGCCCGGCCTCGCCGACATGTCGCGGCTGCAGAAGATGCTGTGGGCGGCGGAGCGCCCGATCGTGCTGCTCGGCGGCAGCCGCTGGTCGGAGAGCGCCTGCGCTGCGGTCAAGCGCTTCGCCGAACGCTTCGACCTGCCGGTCGTGACCACATTCCGGCGGCTGCATCTGTTCGAGGCGACGCATCCCTGCTACGCGGGCGATCTCGGCGTCGGCCCCAATCCGAAGGTGCTGGCGCGCATCAAGGCGGCCGACCTCGTGGTGATGGTCGGCGGCCGGCTCGGCGAGATGCCGTCGCAGGGCTACACGCTGTTCGACATCCCCAATCCGAAGACGAAATTCGTGCACGTGCACCCGGATCCGAGCGAACTCGGCCGCGTCTATCGGCCTGATTTGGCGATCAACGCGGCGCCGACCGCGTTCGCGGCCGCGCTCGAAGGCCTGCAGCCGCCGAACGAGATCCGTTGGCGCGCCGAGACCAAGATCGCGCATGAAGACTACATCGCCTGGACCGAGCAGCCGACCAAGGTGCCGGGGCCGGTCAACTTCGGCGAGATCATGGTGTGGCTGCGCGGGCAGTTGCCGCCCGAGAGCATCATCACCAACGGCGCCGGCAACTTCTCGACCTGGATGCACCGCTTCTATCGCTTCAGCCGCTTCGCGACGCTGCTCGGGCCGACGTCGGGCTCGATGGGCTATGGGGTGCCGGCCGCGGTTGCGGCAAAGCGCCTCTATCCCGAGCGCACCGTCGTGTGCGTGGCGGGCGACGGCGACTTCCTCATGAACGGCCAGGAATTCGCGACTGCGGTGCAGTACGAACTACCGATCATCGTGCTGCTGATGGACAACGGCATGTACGGCACGATCCGCGCGCACCAGGAGCGCGAGTTTCCGACGCGCGTGATCGCGACCGCGCTGCGCAACCCGGATTTCGCCGCCTACGCGCGCGCCTTCGGCGGCTTCGGTGCGACGATCGAGAGAACGGAAGATTTCGCCGCCGCTTTCAATGCGGCGAAAGAGTCAGGCAAACCCGCGATCCTGCACCTGAAGGTCGATCCCGAGGCGATCAACCCGAACATCAGCCTCACGGCGTTGCGCGAAAGGTCGCTCGCGGCGCGGGCGAACTGACGCCGTCAGTCCAGGCGCACGGGATCGGCAGGATCGAAAAGATACTGCGTTCCGTCTGGCCGCACGATGTAGACGCGGTCCTGGATGCCCCCCTGCCCGCCCGATAAGGATCGCGGCTGCGTTCTCTCAAGGTCTTGGAGCCGCTCCAGCGCGGCTCGTTCCGCGTCTGCTTGTGATTGATACTCGCCCGGCAGCCGATAAGGCCTGTGGTCGAACGTGTCGTAGCCTTCGAGCTTCCAAGATTCCATTGCTCAGGCCCCTTTCGGACGCAGGTGCGCGCGACGCAGCTTCAATTGCGACGCAACGCAATTGTTTGCATCGTTGAGTGAACCATAGTTCACTCTTTTAGCAACGCCACGCGATTCGCTCATGGTCTACCGCCGCACCGAGAATGTCGTCCGGCGGCTTGCCGCCCGCCACGACGCGATCATCGAGGCCGCGCACGCGCTCGCCGCGGAGGCCGGCATGGGCGCGGTGCAGATCGCGGCCGTCGCGGAGCGCGCCGGCATCGCGGCCGGCACGGTCTATCGCTACTTTCCCTCCAAGACCGAACTCGTCACGGCGCTGGTCGCGTCCGTCAGCGAGGTCGAGATCGGCGCGATCCGCAAGGCCGCCAAGGCCGCGCCCGGGCCGCTCTCGGCGCTCGCCGCCGCGGTGACGACGTTTGCGGCGCGGGCGCTGCGCCAGCGCCGGCTGGCCTGGGCGCTCACCGCGGAAGGGGTCGATCCGGAGATCGAGCGCACCCGGCTGTCGTTGCGGCGCGCGCTCGCGGCCGAGTTCGAGGCCGAGCTCAAGGCCGCGATCGGCGGAAAGCACCTGCCCGCGCAGGATGCCGCGGTCACGGCATTCGCGGTGGTCGGCGCGCTGCTGGAAGGCCTCGCGGGCCCGCTCGCGACGGCGCCCGACGACAGCGCCAAGATCCGCGACACCGTGCAGACGCTCACGCTGTTCGTGCTGCGCGCGGTCGGCGTCGTCGACGCGCATGCGCGCGGCCTCGTGGTGCAGACGGCGCTGCCCGCGGCCGACGCCCTGCTATGACGGCGGTCTGGGCGCGTCGAGCGGCAGCAGCACCTGTTTGATGGTCGTGCTCGGCGTACTCGCGATGGTGAAGCCGAGCTCGGCGCACATGCGCAGCATCAGGGTATTTTCGGCCAACACGTAGCCGTGGACCCGCTTCAGCCCCGCTGCCCGCGCGTAGTCGATCATGCGCTGCATCAGCAGCCAGCCAAGGCCATGGCCCTTGAGCGTCGAGCGCACGAGCACGGCGTATTCGCCGCCCTGGCGGTCATCGTCGAGATGCAGGCGCACCACGCCGAGCATCTGACCCGTCGTCTCCTCGATCGCGATGAAAGCCATGGCGCGCTCGGGGTCGAAGTGGGTGAGCTCTTGGATGCGCTGCTCCGAAAGCTCGCGGATCGCCGCGAAAAAGCGCATGCGCGAGTCCTCGATCGTCACCGCCGAGACAAACTCGGGATAGAGCGCGGCGTCTTCGTGTCGCAGCGGCCGCACGTACACGCGCGTGCCGTCGGGCAGGACATCGTGGTGTTCGAAGAGCGCAGGATCGGGCCGCATGCTCGATCATTCGCCGCGAGGGGTGAGGCGTCAATGCGACATCAGAACGGGCACCGTCATCGACGCCAGGATGCCGTGCGTCGCGCCGCCGAGGATGAATTCGCGCAGCCGCGAATGCCCGTAGCCGCCCATCACGATGAAGTCGGCCGAGGTGTCGGCGGCGTGCGAGAGCAGCGTGTTGGCGATGTCGGTGTCCGTCGCCACGATGCGTTTCAGGTCGACCGCAAGGTCGTGGCGGGCGAGATGCTGCGCGATGTCGGCGCCAGGCAGCTCGTCGTCCTTGCCCTTGTCGTTCGCGACGATCACCACGTCGACGGCCTTGGCCTTGTGCAGCAGCGGCATCGCGTCGGCGACCGCGCGGGTGGCGTTGCGGCTTCCGTCCCAGCAGACCATGACGCGGTCGAGCTTGAGACCGCCCTTTTGGATATAGGGCACGACCAGCACCGGCCGGCCGGAATCAAACAGCGCGCCTTCCACGATCAGTTCCTCCGGCGCGACCTTGTCGGGCTCGGTCTGCCCGACGATCGAAAGATCGAAACGCCGCGCGATCCGGCCGAACGTGTCGGCGCCGCCGGCGACGCTTGCGGTCATGCTGCGGGATTCGAACGAGATGCCGGCACGCCGCGCCGCCTCGTCGAACCGCGCGACCGCATCCTTGGCGGCCTTCTCGTTCTCGGCGCGCTGCTCGTCGATGAAGGAGGCAGGCACCCCGCCCATGATCGTCGGCGGAATGATGGGGTCGTAGCTGAACGCGACCGCGGCGAGATGCGCGCCGAACGCGTCCGCGACCGAGATGGCATAGGGGCCGGCGATATCCCGGCTTGGCTCGACCGACAGGTTGACGACGATATCTTTGATCATGGTGGCTCCGGCTTCCGATCGCCGGGCGTGGTGCCCGGCCATTTTGGGGCCTCCCAGAAGCCCCAAAACCTTTAAAGCGCAATAGGGCGCCCGCGCCTTGACCAAGGTCAAGCGGCTGTCCCGCTCACTTCTTCTTGCCGGTGGCGTCGAACTGCTTGAGATAGGCCCAGAGGTTGGTGCGCTCGGTCTCGCTGCTGATGCCGGCAAACGTCATCTTCGTGTTCGGAATCTTGGCGCGCGGATTGGTGATGTATTCCTTGAAGACGTCCTCGTTCCAGGTGATGCCGGAGTTCTTGTTGGCGTCGCTGTATTTGTAGTCTGGCGCGGTGCCCGCCGGGCGGCCGTCGATGCCGTTGAGCTCCGGCCCGACCTTGTTCTTGGCGCCTTCGCCGATGGCGTGACAGGGCAGGCATTTCTTGAACGAGCTTTCGCCGGCGGCGAGGTCCGCCGCGGCGGCGGGTGCGGGCTGCGTGGACGGAGCGGCGGGCGCGGGCTCCGTCGAAGGGGCAACGGGCGCGGGCTGAGCCGCCGGCGCCGCGGGCGTGGGCTCAGTCGTCGGGGCGGCGGGCGCGGCGGGCGCGGCGCTTTGCGCGGTTGCAGCGGCGGCCGAGCAGACGAGCAAGATTGCCGCAGTCGCGAAGCCTTTGGTCATGATCTGCTCCTCGCGCTTTCGATCCGCCCCGATCTTTTCTAAGGGTCGAATGGGGAAACCGGATAGCGGTGTCAACCATCAATTCGGCGCGATCCGTGCCCGCATGGCTGGGTCGCAACGGCGTCCGGACGGACGGCGCCGACGATTTCGCCGTCGTCTTGGGCCAATTCCCGCTATATTGACGGAAGATAGCGAGAGACCGCGATGTCGGTGACAATGCCGGAGCCCGATCAGGCCGTGCTGGCGCGGCGCGCCGAGATCGTGCGCGATCTGTCCGTGATCGTGCCGGGTGAAGGCGTGATCGCGGCCGAGCGCGAGATGCGCCCCTACGAGTCGGATGGGCTAACCGCGTACAAGCAGCTTCCCTTCGTGGTGGTGCTGCCGTCGACGACCGAGCAGGTGGCGCAGGTGCTGCGCTACTGCCACGAGCACGGCATCCGCGTGGTGCCGCGCGGCGCCGGAACGTCGCTCTCGGGTGGCGCGCTACCGCTCGCCGACGGCGT
>CAYZMR010000018.1:0-28407 GCA_964479515.1 uncultured Hyphomicrobiales bacterium
AACCCATGAAGATTGTCATGGCGATCATCAAGCCATTCAAGCTGGACGAGGTGCGCGATGCGCTGACGGGCGTTGGGGTTCACGGCCTGACGGTTACGGAGGTTAAGGGCTATGGGCGCCAGAAGGGTCACACGGAGATTTATCGTGGGACCGAGTACGCGGTGAACTTTCTGCCCAAGGTGAAGATCGAGGTGGCGGTGGATTCCGGCGCGGTCGACAAGGTGGTCGAGGCGATCACGGCCGCGGCCAAGACCGGGCAGATCGGCGACGGCAAGATCTTCGTATTCCCGCTCGATCACGCGGTGCGCATCCGCACCGGCGAGACCGACGGCGCGGCGCTGTAAATCCTCGCGCAATTCGTCCAATCAGGAGCCAGACCATGACGTTCAAATTCTCCCGCGCGGGGCTTGCGGGTCTCTGTATCGCGGTTCTCGTCGCCCTCACATTGAGCCTGGTGCCGGCGGGCGTCTCGTTCGCACAGGCCCCTGCGGCGCCAGCCGCCGCGCCCGCGGCGCCGGCCGCAACGCCTGCACCGGCCCCCGCCGCGACGCCTGCGCCGGAGGCGGCCGCGGCCCCGCCGGCCTGCGCCAGCGATCCCGATCCGAAGAAGGCGGTGCTGGAGAAGTGCACGCCCAATTCCGGCGACACCGCCTGGATGCTCACCTCGGTCGCGCTGGTCCTGATGATGACGGTGCCGGGGCTTGGCCTCTTCTACGGCGGCATGGTGCGCAAGAAGAACGTGGGCGACACCGTGATGACGAGCTTCGCCATCACCTGCCTGATCACGGTCCTCTGGGTGATCTGCACCTACTCGCTCGCGTTCCGCGCGGGCTCACCCTACATCGGCGGGCTCGATCGAGCCTTCCTGCAGAACATCCTGAGCGACATCGCCAAGGGCATCGGCACGCCCAATCCGCTCGCCGCGACCATCCCGGAGACGGTCTACATCTGCTTCCAGCTCACCTTCGCGATCATCACGCCGGCGCTGATCGCGGGCGCATTCGCCGAGCGCATGAAGTTCTCGGCGATGCTGTGGTTCATCGGGCTGTGGGCGATCCTGGTCTACTCACCGATCGCCCACTGGGTGTGGGGACCGGACGGCTTCCTCTCCTCGGGTAATTCCGACGCCATGATCAAGGTGCTCGACTTCGCGGGCGGCACGGTGGTGCACATCAACTCCGGCGTTGCCGGCCTGATGTGCGCGCTGATGCTCGGCAAGCGCAAGGATACCGGCCCGGCGCACAACATGGTGCTGACCTTCATCGGCGCCTCGCTGCTGTGGGTCGGCTGGTTCGGCTTCAACGCAGGCTCGGCGGTCACCGCCGGCATGCAGGCCGGCATGGCGATGGCGGTGACGCAGTTCGCCACCGCGACGGCCGGCTTCGTGTGGATGCTGGTGGAATGGATCCACCGCGGCAAGCCGACGGTCATCGGCGTCTGTTCGGGCGCGGTCGCGGGACTGGTGGCGATCACGCCGGCCTCGGGCTTCGTCGGCCCGCTCGGCTCGCTCGCCATCGGGGCTGCCGCCGGCATCGTCTGCTACTGGGGCGTCACGGGCCTCAAGCACACCTTCGGCTATGACGACGCGCTCGACTGCTTCGGCGTGCACGCGGTCGGCGGCATGGCCGGCGCCATCCTCACCGGCGTGTTCGCGGTCGAGCAATACGGCGGCACCCCCGGCCTGATCGAGGGCAATGCCGCCCAAGTGCTCAACCAGGTCGAGGGCGTGCTCATCGTCATCGTCTACGACGTCATCGTGTCGCTGATCCTGCTCAAGATCATCGACGTCGTCATCGGCCTGCGCGTCACGCCCGAAGTCGAACAGGAGGGCCTCGATCTCGCCCTCCATGGCGAGGCCGTGCAGTGACACTGCGCCGGCTCGCCGTCGCAAGGAGTTGTCGTGTGTAGTGCGTGTCTTCCTCCCGAACGTCGCGGCAACGCGACAAACTCAAAGGGGCGCCTCGCGGCGCCCCTCTTTTTTCATCGCGAACGGGACGGTGGATCAGAGCAGAAGAAACGCGACCGCCAGCAGGGCCGTCAGCACCAAAGGCCGCCACAACGAATGATGGATGCGCGGCGCCACAGGGCCGTACGCGCCCTGCTCCCGCCGCTCGCGCACGACGTCGGCCTCGAACTCATCGGCCGTCGAAAACAAACACGCCAGTGCGGTCCCCGCCCGCTCGGCAGCGGCACGCAACGCGACAATGTCGGACTCGACCTGGGCAATGCTACGCGAACGCATCATGCAATGACGCTAGCGCGACAGGGTAAATGCCGGGTTTCCGCGCCGTCGTCGCTGCTTCATTTCGGCATGCAGCGGTTAATAGCGGTTAACCGGCACGTGGCCAGACCATTGCGCGATCGCCGCATGCTCGCCGGCTCGGACGCGGGCACGACCGGGTGTCGCCGCCGAACGCCACGACGCGATCGCGCCCACACAAGCAAAAGGGGTGCGCCGCGGCGCACCCCTTCGTTTCGCGAAACGCTGCGGCTCAGCGCTTGGAGAACTGGAAGCTCCGCCGCGCTTTCATCTTGCCGTACTTCTTGCGCTCGACCACGCGCGAGTCGCGCGTGAGGAAGCCGCCGCGCTTGAGCGCGCCGCGCAGATCCGGCTCGTAATAGGTCAGGGCCTTCGAGATGCCGTGGCGCACCGCGCCGGCCTGCCCCGACAGCCCGCCACCCGAGACCGTGCAGATCACGTCGTACTGTCCCGTCCGGTTGGTCGCGACGATCGGCTGCTGGATCAGCATGCGCAGCACCGGCCGCGCAAAGAACACTTCGACCGTGCGCTCGTTGACCGTGATCTTGCCCGCGCCCGGCTTGATCCACACGCGCGCGACCGCGTTCTTGCGCTTGCCGGTCGCGTAGGCGCGGCCTTGCTTGTCGATCTTCTGGACGTATTTCGGCGCTTCGGGCGTGGCCGGCTTCAGGGTTCCGAGGTCGCCGAGCGACTGCATGGTTTCGGCCATGGTCACGCGCTCCTTGCGTTCTTGCGATTCATCGCGGCGATGTCGAGCGCAACGGGCTGCTGCGCCGTGTGCGGGTGATCCGGCCCCTTGTAGACGCGCAGATTTCCAAGCTGCACGCGCGCGAGCGGGCCGCGCGGGAGCATACGCTCCACCGCCTTCTCGAGGACGCGCTCGGGAAAGCGGCTCTCGAGGATGTATTTCGCGGTACGCTCCTTGATGCCGCCGATATAGCCGGTGTGATGGCGGTACACCTTGTTCTCGCGCTTGCGGCCGGTGAGGACCACCTGGTCGGCATTGACGACGATCACGTTGTCGCCGTCGTCGACATGCGGGGTGTAGGTCGGCTTGTGCTTGCCGCGCAGGTGCAGCGCGATGATCGAGGCGAGGCGGCCGACGACGAGACCCTTCGCGTCGATCAACACCCACTTCTTCTCGACGTCGGCGGCCTTGGCCGAATAGCTGGTCATGGTCTCATCCATGGGAATGCGGCGGACTTTCGCCGCCGAATGGAGGCGCCTTCTACACGCAGCGCCGAAGCCAGTCAACGCATCTCGCAGCGAAAAGACCAAGTGAAAACAATACGATATAAAATAGGTATGATATAACCATCATCCCCGTTGATCGGGCGGCGGGATCGAATAGGTCGACGTCGCGTGCGCCACCATCTCGTCATCGCCCTCCGAATAGATCGCGACCTCGCCAACCGCGAGGCGCTTGCCGAGCTTGATCAGTCGCGCCTCGGCGATCAGATCGCGCTGCGCCGGCCTGCGCAGGAAATTGATGTTGAGATTGGTCGTCACCGCGAGCGGCACCGGACCGACCGACGCGAGGATCGCGACATAGATCGCGAAGTCGGTCAGCCCCATCATGGTCGGACCCGAGATGGTGCCGCCGGGACGCAGCGTCTGCGCACTGAACGCGCGTCGGACGCGGCAGCCGCCATGCCAAGCGTCTTCGATCTTGATCGGCGAGCTGCGCGAGGCCACCTGCGAGAATTCGCGCTCGAGCAACTCCGCGACTTCCTTCGCCGACAGGACCCCCGGCTTCCTTGTCTCGTCCATCCTCTCCTCCGTGCCGTCCACGGATAGGCTGGGGCGCTCAAACCATCAATCGGCGTCGTTACAGGATCTTGGCGAAATCGCCATGGCGGCCGAGCCCGTCCTTGAAACGGCCCGCGCCGGCGACGCCGTCCTCGATCAGCGCATCGCGACCGTTGTACCATTCCTGAATCAGCGCATCGCGCACCGTGAGCCCATGGCTTTTGATCGCGGAGCGCCGGTCGGCCCGCACGCAGACCTGCGGGAAGCGCGCGATCTCGCGCGCGAGCTCCTCCGCCTTCGCGCGGGCGCCGCCTTTCGGCGTGACGTACTCGCACAAGCCGATAGTGATGCATTCCTCCGCCGGCACCTTTCGTCCGGTAAGGATGATTTCGAGCGCGCGGCCCTGCCCGACGATGCGCGGCAGCCGGACGGTCCCGCCGTCGATCAGCGGAACGCCCCAACGGCGGCAGTAGACGCCGAAATAGGATTCCCGCGCCATCACGCGGAAATCGCACCACAGCCCGAGCTCCATGCCGCCCGCAACGGCGGGGCCCTCGATGGCGGCGATGACCGGCTTGTCCAGCTCGAGCCGCGACGGACCGAGTGGCCCGCGCGGAATTTCGCCCCCATTGATGCGCGGGCCGGCGACCGGAATATCGAGTTCGCCGAGCGGATGTTCGGCATTGAGCGTGCTGACATATTTGAGGTCCCACCCGGCGCAGAAAGCCCCGCCCGCGCCGTAGAACACCGCGACCGAAGCGCTCCGGTCCGCATCGAATTCGAGAAAGGCTTGGGTCAGCGCGTCCGCGCTCGCCGGGTCCATCGCGTTGCGGGCCTCGGGCCGATCGTGAACGATCGTCCAAACCGCGCCGTCCTTCTCGATCCTCACCGCCATGAAATGCTCCCGTCGTTCGTTAATTCTAACATCGTTAAAATTCTAACACCGTTAGATTGGCCGTCAAGCGTGCTAGAATGGGCCGCCATGGCGAAGCAACCGAAGACCGGCCGGCAAAAGGCCGTCAGCGACCTGAAGCGCGGGCTGATTCTCGATGCCGCGCGAAAAGTATTCGAAGCGGACGGGCTTGATGGCGCCTCGTTGCGGGCGATCGCCGCGGCCGCAGGCTATACGCCGGCCGCGCTCTATTTCCACTTCGAATCCAAAGAGGCGATCTACGCGGAGGTGCTTCGCGGCTCGCTCGTCAATCTGGAAGAGGCCGTCGGCCGCGCGATACGCCGCGCCAAAACGCCGGCCGACCGTCTGCGCGCTGCCGCGATGGCGTTCTTCCGCTACTATTCCGACAACCCGCGCGACCTCGATCTCGGCTTCTACCTCTTCCGCGGCGGCATGAAGCCGCACGGCCTCGGCAAGCAACGCGACGAGGTTCTCAACACGGCGCTGGAGCAGGCTCTCCGACCCATCGCCGATGCCGCGCAGGCGCTCGGCGCGCGGCAGGAGGACGCGAAGCTGTTGATGGTCGACACATTCGCGCACGCGTCCGGGCTTCTGCTGCTCGCCCACACCGGCCGCATGCGCGTGTTCGGCGCCTCCGCGCAAGGCCTTATGGAACGCTTCGTCGAGGGCGCCGTCGCGGGGCTGATCCGGAAGCGCAAGACCTGAAGTCTTCAAGTCCGGTGGAACTGCTGCTTCAGCTCGTCCTTCGCCCGGTCGAGCACCTTGCGGCGGCTCGCTGGCAGGTTCTTGCCCGCGCGGTTGACGTAGAACGTCAGCATCGAGAGCGCGGAGCGATACGGATTCGTCTTGCGCCGCTTGCTGCGCTCCGCGGAGCGCTTGAGCGAGGCCGCGATCTTCCTCGGGTCGCGCAGCGTGAACACGCCACCCTTGAGGTCGAGCGCGTCGCTCGTCTCGGTCACGCGCTTCGACCAGCGCCGAGCGCCCGCGGTCTTGCGACGCCGACGCGTTCCGTTCGCCGCGGTCTTTCTGGCGGTCTTCTTCGCTGCGGTTTTGGCCATGACGGACCTCGCAAAAGGGCGCATCCCCGTGGCAAAACGCTCTATCGACAGGCCTTGTTCCTCGCTTGCATGGCGCGCGCAGGAGTTTAAGTTGCGCCCGTTTCGATGAGGTCGCCCATGAACGCACCCGTTCGCGCCGCGTCGTCCGCCCCCGTGCTGCTGCGCGAGGACTTGGGCGACGTCGCGGTCCTGACCCTCAATCGACCGCGCGCCGGCAACAGCCTCTCGGAAGCGCTGCTTTCGGCCCTGACCGAAAGCCTCGGCGAGCTCGCCGCCGACCCTCGGATACGCGCGGTCGTGATCGCGGCGAGCGGGGCGATTTTCTGCGCCGGGCATGATCTCAAGGAAATGACCGCGCGGCGCGCCGATCCGGACCGCGGCCGCGCCTATTTCCGGCAGATGATGGATGCGTGCAGCACGATGATGCAGGCGATCGTGCAACTGCCCAAGCCCGTGATCGCGGCCGTGCAAGGGACCGCGACGGCTGCCGGCTGCCAGCTTGTCGCAAGTTGCGATCTCGCGGTCGCCTCGAGCGCCGCAACGTTCGCGACGCCGGGCGTCGACATCGGGTTGTTCTGCTCGACCCCCATGGTCGCGCTCTCGCGCAACGTCGCGCCCAAGCACGCGATGGAAATGCTGCTGACCGGCGACAGGGTCGCGGCCGATGAAGCCCGCCGCGTCGGGCTCATCAATCGCGTCGTTGCGCCCGGGGCCGAACGCGACGCCGCGCTCGCGCTCGCGCGCCAGATCGCCTCGAAATCCGCCTTGACGGTGAAGATCGGCAAGGAGGCGTTCTACCGCCAGCTCGAAATGCCGCTCGCCGAGGCCTATCGCTATACGTCCCAGGTGATGGTCGAGAACATGCTGGCGCGCGACGCCGCCGAAGGTATCGGCGCCTTCATCGAGAAGCGCGACCCGACCTGGGAGGACAGATAACCCCGCCACGATGGTGACATGTTTGGCCGGTGTATCGCCGCCATCCCTTCACACCCGAACCAAAGGAATTGCCGGATGTCGCTTCTTCGTTTGAGCATTGCCGCCTTGGCCGTTGCCTTCGCCGGAGCGGCGCTGGCGCAAGGCACCCCGCAGCAGCGCTCGGCCTGCCGTCGCGATGTGGCGCGATTCTGCAGGGGAATGGACGACGTCGGGGCGATCCATGGCTGTTTGCAGTCGAACTACGCGCGGATCAGCGAATCTTGCAAAAAGGTGCTGTCCGGCGGCTGAGCCGGGCGGTCGGGACTGTTAACCACGTCAACTGCGAAGCCCCGGCGCCGGATGCCAAACCTCCGGCCGATTGAACCTTTTGGCCCCCTGGCGCGTCTAACAGACAGAGGGGACGCGGATAGGCTCGCTTCGGCGCAGGCCGGGTGAGAGGAAGGTCCGTCGGAATCCCTCCGAAACAAGGGGATTCCCATGCAGAACCGGCTCACATTCGCGGTCGCATTCACCATCGGAATGCTCTCGACCGCAGCCATCGCGCAAACCGCCGACGAGCAGCAGGCCTGCATGGATGACGCTTTCCGCGT
Organism: uncultured Hyphomicrobiales bacterium; assembly: GCA_964479515.1. GTDB lineage: Bacteria > Pseudomonadota > Alphaproteobacteria > Rhizobiales > Xanthobacteraceae > PALSA-894. Next base: position 7,507 of record CAYZMR010000018.1, read on the forward strand.
GTGCTCGGCCACGATCCCGGATCGCGCCCGCACGACCACCTGCATGATCCAGCACAAGACTCAGCTCAGCACCGCTTGTCAGATGGTCATGGACAAGTACGCGCCGCCCTCCTCGGCGCCCGTGCAGACGGCGACCGCCACGCCGGTCAAGTCCCTGAGAAGCGCGAACACCAAGCTGCCGAAGCCCATCAAGACGGCCGCCAACACGACGCGCCCCGGCAAGCCATTGAACATCCTGCCGCGCTGACGCACTGCCCTTTCGCCCGGCCGGCTTCCGCACTACGTTCCTGGCGAACGCTTGCGGAAGCTTTTGGCGGATGAATTCGGGCGCATGAACCACGACAGCTACGACGACAGCTACATCCGCGGCATCCTCAACACCGTGAAGACCATCGCGATGGTCGGCGCGTCGGCGAAGGACAACCGGCCGAGCTATTTCGCCTTCAAGTATCTGGGCGAGCGCGGCTACAACATGATTCCCATCAATCCGGGGCTCGCCGGCAAGGAGCTGCTGGGCCGCAAAATCTATGCGCGGCTTTCGGACGTCCCCGAGCCGATCGACATGGTCGACATCTTCCGCGCCTCGAATTACGCGCTGCCGATCGTGCAGGAAGCGCTCACCCTCACTCCGCGCCCACGCGTGATCTGGATGCAGCTCACCATCCGCAACGATGAAGCGGCAGCGCTCGCGGAAGCGAACGGCATGAAGGTGGTGATGAACCGCTGCCCCAAGATCGAGTACGGCCGGCTTTCGTCCGAGATCGGCTGGATCGGCGTCAACTCGCGCACGCTCTCCTCCAAGCGCGCGCAGCTTCTCGGCAAGGGCGTGCAGCGCATGTCGCTCAATCCGTTCGGCAGCGCGGCGACGCGAGGACAAAAATAGCCGGCGACCGTCCGCGGAAAGCACGGAATTCCGTTTGTCATGGTCCCGCCGCACCGATCATTTCCAAGTACGCCAGACCGCTTGACCCGTGGTTCCCGTTCGCTAAACCCGCCGATATAGTCGCACCGCCCTTCCCCACCGGAGCCTCCCCCATGAGCGAAGACCGCACGCCCGGCTTTAACACGCTGGCCATCCATGCTGGCGCCAAGCCCGACCCGACCACAGGCGCGCGCGCGACGCCGATCTACCAGACGACGTCGTTCGTGTTCGACGACGTCGATCACGCGGCCTCGCTGTTCGGCCTGCAGGCGTTCGGCAACATCTATACGCGCATCGGCAACCCGACCAATGCGGTGCTGGAGGAGCGGGTCGCTGCGCTCGAAGGCGGCACCGCCGGCCTTGCGGTCGCGTCGGGCCACGCCGCGCAGGTGCTGGTGATGCAGGCGCTGATGATGCCGGGCGAGGAGTTCGTGGCTTCCAAGAAACTCTATGGCGGCTCGATCAACCAGTTCAACCACGCCTTCAAGAGCTTCGGCTGGAACGTGGTGTGGGCCGACCCCGACGACAATTCGTCGTTCGAGCGCGCGATCTCGCCGAAGACCAAGGCGATCTTCATCGAGTCGATCGCCAATCCGGGCGGCGTCATCACCGACATCGAGGCGGTCTCCAACATCGCACGCAAGGCCGGCGTGCCGCTGATCGTCGACAACACGCTGGCGACGCCGTACCTGTGCAAGCCGTTCGAGCACGGCGCCGATATCGTGGTGCACTCGCTCACGAAATTCCTCGGCGGCCACGGCAACTCGATCGGCGGCATGATCGTCGACGGCGGCACCTTCAACTGGTCGCGCGAGGGCCGCTATCCGATGCTGTCCGATCCGCGGCCGGAATATAACGGCATGGTGCTGCACGAGACCTTCGGCAATTTCGCCTTCGCGATCGCGTGCCGCGTGCTCGGCCTGCGCGACATCGGGCCCGCGCTCTCGCCGTTCAACGCGTTCCTGATCCTGACCGGGATCGAGACGCTGCCGTTGCGCATGCAGCGCCATTGCGACAATGCCCAGACGGTCGCGACGTGGCTCGCGGGACAGAAGGAAGTCGCTTGGGTCAGCTATCCGGGCCTGCCAAACGACAAGTATCACGCGCTGGCCAAGAAATACGTGCCGAAGGGCGCGGGCGCGGTGTTCACCTTCGGGCTCAAGGGCGGCTACGAGGCCGGCGTCAAGCTCGTGTCCGAGGTGAAGCTGTTCTCGCATCTGGCAAACATCGGCGACACCCGCTCGCTCATCATCCATCCGGCCTCGACCACGCACCGCCAGCTCTCCGACGCGCAGAAGGTGCAGGCGGGCGCCGGGCCGGACGTGGTGCGGCTCTCGATCGGGTTGGAAGACGCAGCCGACATCATCGCCGACCTGGAGCAGGGGCTCGCGGCGTAACTACGCCGTCAGCGGCGCGCCGAGCGGCGCCTCGGCGGGCCGCGCGGTGAGGCGTTGCGCCTGCACCGTGGCAAGCGTCAGCACCACGATCGCCATCGCCTGATGCGCGAGAGCAAGCGCGACCGGCACGACATAGATCAGCGTCAGGATGCCGAGCGACGCCTGGATCGTGACGGCGACGGCGAGCGCGAGCGCTCCGTTCAGCGCCTCGCCGCCGCGGCTGCGCGCGACGTCGGCCACGTGCAGCACCGCCACGAGCCACAGCGCGTAGGCGACCATGCGGTGCATGAACTGCACCGTCAGGGTGTTCTCGAACAGGTTCCGCCACCAGGGCTGCTCGAACATCAGATGCGCGGCGTCAGGGATGAGGGCGCCGTCGATCAGCGGCCAGGTGTTGTAGATGAGCCCGGCGCGCAGGCCCGCGACCAGCGCGCCGAGATAGATCTGCAGGAACACCAGGCCCAGCAGCGCGGCCGCCGTGAGGCGGATGCGGCGCGGCACCTCGATGCTGTCGCCTTCGCCAAGCCGCCGCGCGACCCAGAGGCACGCCGCGAAGATGCCGCAGGCAAGCGTCAGATGCGTCGCCAGCCGATATTGCGACACGCTGACGCGCTCGGTGAGGCCGGACGCCACCATCCACCAGCCGATCGCGCCTTGCAGCGCGCCAAGGCCGAAGATCGCCCACAGCCGCGCGCGCAGGGCCGGTTCGACGAAGCCCTTCCACAGGAACCACAGGAACGGCAGCAGGAACGCCGCGCCGATCAGCCGGCCGAGCATCCGGTGCGCCCATTCCCACCAGAAGATGGTCTTGAACTCGGCGAGCGTCATGCCGCGATTGAGCTGGAACTGCGGGATCGCCTGGTACTTCTCGAATGCGGCCTGCCAGGCCCCCTCACCCATCGGCGGCAGCGCGCCCGCGACCGGCTTCCATTCCGTGATCGACAGCCCGGATTCGGTCAGGCGCGTCGCGCCGCCGACCAGCAGGGTCGCGACGATCAGCGCCGCGACCGCATAGAGCCACAGCCGGATGGCGCGGCGGCGGGTTTCGACGGGGAGCGATGTGGCAGCCATGATGATCTTGCCGAGGTCGGCGCGGACCATATAGACGGACGCCGGGTGGTCAAGGCGGCGGATCGACGAGGCACCGGATGGGCATTCGCACGCGCAAGCTGATCGGAACGGTGGCGCTGCTGCTCCTCGTCGCGGTGTGGGCGCTGCTCGCCATGGCGGTCGCGCAGTTCGCGCTGCGCTCGGCCAACGGCATCGTCGTCGCGCTCTATTACGTCGCCGCAGGCCTCGGCTGGGTGCTGCCCGCGATGCCGCTGGTCGGTTGGATGCTGCGGCCGGACCGCGCCGCCCGCTAGGAGACGCGACCGTACCTGAGGTAGTATTTCGCGTCATCGGCTGCGGGGGCATTCATGACGGACTTTCTCATTCATTCGTCGACGGCGCCGTACATCCGCCTAGCGGCTCTGATCATCGCGATCACCATGAGCTGGTACTTGTCGCGTCAAGGCGCGCCGTTGCGCACGCCCGACGCGCCGCGCGGCGTCGTGTCGCTCGAGCTTGCCTGGACGCAGGCGTGCGCGACCAAGGTCGTGAACGCGTGGAGCGCCATGAAGGACACGGCGGTCCATCAGGTGCTCGCCGACTTCATCTTCATCGCCGGCTACTCGGTTCTGCTGTTGTGCGTGGGGCTCGCCGCCGAGCGCGCCGCGATGGCGGCCGGCCTGTTCAAGCTCGCCTCCGTGGCCCACCTCGCCGCCTGGGGCGGGCTGCTCGCCGGCGCTTTCGACTGCCTGGAGAATGTCGGGCTGCTGACGATGCTCAACGGTCACATCAGCGGCGCGGTCGCGTTCGCAACCTCGCTCTGCGCGAGCGTGAAGTTCATCCTCGGCGGCATCACGATCGCCGTCGTGCTCGTGGCTTTCGTCGTGATCTAGCCTAGGCCGCATCCACCCGGCGCAGGCCGTTACGTAAGCCCGTCGCGGCGCCGGACATCAGCACCGTGGTGTAGCGCAGGCGCTGGTACTCGCCGTTGAGCGACAGACGCGGCAGCGCCATCAGGTGCGCGCGATGCTCCGGGAACAGTACGCCCGGACGGGTCGTCACCGCGGTCGCAAAGCCGAGCTCGGCCGCGATCGCGAACTCGCGCGGGCCCGCGGATGTGCGATCACCCACCGGATAGGCGAAATGCTTCGGCTTGACGCCGAGCGCCGCCTCGATCGTCGCCGCGCTCATGCGCATCTCGCTGCGCACCGCCTCGTCGCTCGCCTTCTTCAGCATGACGTGGTTGACCGTGTGGGCACCGATCGTGGTGAGCGGGTCCGCCGCAAGTTCGCCGATCTCGCCCCACGTCATGCACAATTCGGCGCAGAATTCCGCGGCGTCCACGCCGTAGCGGGTCGCAAGATCGCGCACCACGCGCCGCATCTCGTCCTCATCGTCGAGGCCGCGCAACCACCAATAGATGTAATCGAACACTTCATATTTCTCTTCGGTCGTCACGCAGTCGAAACGCCGGTCCCTGCCGTCCATCTCAAGCGCGACGCGACCGTTTTTCGCGATCACCTGCTCGAGGGTAAGCCACCAAAGATCGCCGACGCGATCGGGAAAGCTCGTCGGGATGTAGAGCGTGAACGGCGCGGCGTATTTCTTCAGGATCGGAAACGCGTGGCGCAGATTGTCGCGATAGCCGTCGTCGAAGGTGAGGCAGACGAATCGCCGGCGGAAGTCGCCTTCCATCAGGCGCCGGCGCGCCTCGTCCAGTGTGACGATGTCGACGCCGCTGCGACGCAGTTGAGTGAGGACGCGTTCCAGATAGGCCGGCGTGATTTCGAGCAGCCGATTCGGTTGGAACTCGCCGGCCCGCCGCGGACGGACGTGGTGCAAGGTCAGGATCGAGCCGACGCCGCCCAGCCATGGCCGCAAAGCGGCGTACGCGCCGCTGAAATACAGCGTTTCCAGCGCGGTCTTGACCGCAGTTTTTCTGAACCCGGCCAAGCAGGGCCCCCGTTCTCGGTTGGTGCGACCCTGCCAGGGGTTTATTGAGATTTCTTTGCGATCGTCGCCCTTGCGCGGACCGCACCCTGCGTCACGCCGCCACCCCCTGCGGGACCACGCCGTGAAGCTCGGGCAGCGGACCGGCGAAGACCGCAACGTCGGCGAAGCCGGCATTGCCGAGCTGATCGCGCAAGGCATCGCTGTCGGCACGCGCGATGCCGGTCGCGACCAGCAGCGCACAGGGCGAGAGGCGCGCCATCCGCTCGGCCGCAAGGTGCGCGGCCGCTCCCGCGACGATCACGACGTGATCATAGGTGCGCGACAGCGCGTCGACCGCGATCGCGAGCCGCTCGGAATTAATGATCGCGGCCGCGTTGCCGCCGGCCTCGCCGGCCTGGATGAGTTGCGCGCGCGAGAAACGATCGCGCGTGATGATCTGCCCGAACGAGGCCGCGCCGCGCACAAGGTCGGCGACGCCGGGCGCACGCGGATCGCTCGCGATCGCGCCGAGGCTCGGATCGTCGAGCGCGAGGTCGACGATCACGACGCGCCCGTCGCGCGCAAGTTCGCGGGCGAGCCCGACCGCGGTGAATGTCGCGCCGACGTCGCGCTCGCCGCCGATGACCGCGATGCGCTTGCCGGCTTCGCCCGCCTCGCGCACCGCCTGTGCGACATCGGCGACCGTCACGTCCGTGACCATCGCGTCATACGGTGCCGTGGGCGGCGCCACGGCCGGACGCGCGTTCGGATCGTGGGCGATCGCGGTCTTGCCGTCGCCGCCATTGGCCGCGAAGTAGGCCGGCCGGCCGTCGCCGAGCTCGATCACGACGCCGCTTCCGCGATACACGTTGCCGGCCAGCAGCTCGCCCGTGGTGATGAACCCGATCGCCGCGAATAGCGTGGCCAGCGTCGCGATCAGAACGATCGGCAGCTTCTTCGGGAAATACGGCGTGTTCGATACGGCGGCGCGGGAGATCACGCGCGCATCGCCCGGCGCTGCGCCGAGGCTGTCGCGCGCGCTCGCCTCGCGATACTTGGCGAGATAGGACTCGAGCAGATCGCGCTGCGCCTTGGCTTCGCGCTCCATCGCGCGCAGCTCGACGTCCTGCCCGTTGGTGGACGCCGCCTGCGCCTTGAGCTGATCGAGCCCGGTGCTGAGCGTCTCGACGCGCGCGCTCGCCATGCGGGCGTCGTTCTCGAACGAGCGCGCGAGCCGCGCCGCCTCATCGCGGATCTGGCGGTCGAGATCGTTGATCTGCGCCTTGAGCTCCTTGATGCGCGGATGATTGTCGAGCAGCGTCGAGGACTGTTCGGCAAGCTGCGCCCGCAGGGTCACGCGCTGCTCGTTGAGCCGGCGGATCAACTCGGAATTGACGAATTCGGAGGATTCGATCGCGGCCCCTTTCTTCAACAGCTCGCGGATGAAGCGGGCCTTCGCCTCAAGATCGGACTTCTGCGAGCGCGCAAGCGCAAGCTCGCGGTTCGATTCGCCGAGCGTCTGGCTCGACAGCGTCGTGTTGTTAGGCCCAACGAACAGGTTGGTCTTGGCGCGGAAGTCCTCGACCTTGGCTTCGGCCTCGGCGACTTTCTTGCGCAGGCTCTCGATTTCACCCGACAGCCAGCGGCCCGCGGCACGCGTCTGATCCTGGCGCACGGTCTGCTGCAGCGTGATGAAATTGTCCGCGATCGCGTTCGCGACCCGCGCGGCAAGCTCCGGATCAGCCGACTGGAATTCGATCGCGATCACGCGCGACTTTTCCACCGGATACACCGAGAGCCGTTCGTAATAGGCCTCGAGCACCCGCTCCTCTGGCGTCATCGACAGCGGATCCTTGGCGAGCCCGAGGAAGGACAGGGAATAGCGCATGAGCGAAATGCCGCGCAGCGTCGGGTCGAATTCCGGACGCTCGCCGAGCTTCAGATCCTTGATGACCTGCCGCGCGAGATCGCGCGAAAGCGCAAGCTGGACCTGACTTGTGATCGCCTCCTGGTCGACGGTGCGGTCGCGCTCGAGATTCTTCTCGGCGTCGGGGCGCAAGAACACGTTCTCGCGGCTTTCGATCAGGATGCGCGACTCGGATTTGTATTTCGGCGTGATCACGTTGACGCCGACCAGCGTGAGCGCCGCGACCGCGAGCGTCGGCCCGAGCACCCACCACTTCTTGCGCGACAGCGCCTTGCCGACCGCGCTGAGGTCCAGCTCCCCCTCGCGCGCGGCTTCAGACGTCACTCCGACGCGACCTTGCTCACTCATAGCCACCCTCGAACTGCACACGACCAACGCCGACGCAAGCCATCAGAAACCATTAAGGTTGCTGTCGCGTTAATTGTCCCGCCGGGGCAGGTGATCGTCAGAATTTGTTAACCATGTGAAGCGTTAATCGACCGCGTCGGTTTTGGATTGAAGGCGCGGATTCGGTCTCATGCGGTCAAGCCGCTTCATCGCTCTGGCGCTCGCCGTCGTGACGGTTGCGGGGTGTGCGCGCACGGGCGGACCGGACATCTTCGCGCGCAATGCTCCGCCCCCCTGGGCGCGCTCGGACGGGACGGACATCCTCTCCCACAACGCGCCAGCTCCCTGGGCGCGGCCGGCCCGGGCTCAGCCGGTCGCGGCGCCCGCCATCGCGTCCGAGCCGATGCCCGAGATCCAGCCCGTCGCGGCTGCTCCCCGCTACGCTGCGCCAGCCTACGCCGCGCCAGCCTATGCGGCGCCCGCGCCCGAGGCTTACACGCTCGATTCCGGCGACAAGCTGCGCGTCGTCGTGTTCGGCCAGGAAGGGCTCTCCAACTCCTACACGGTCGATCCGAGCGGCAGCATCACGATGCCGCTGATCGGCGCCGTGCGCGCGCGCGGCATGACAACGGCCGGCATCCAGGAGTCGATCTCGGCGCGGCTGCGCCAAGGCTATATCCGGGAGCCGCATGTCGCGGTCGAGGTCGAGGCCTATCGGCCGTTCTTCATCCTCGGCGAAGTGACCTTGCCCGGCCAATATCCCTACGTCGCCAACATGACGGTCGAGACCGCCGTTGCGATCGCGGGCGGCTATACGCCGCGCGCCTTCAAGTACCGCATCGAGATCAGCCATCCGGTCAATGGACTGACCGTGCGCGAGAAGGTGCCGCCGACCTATCCGGTGCGCCCCGGCGACACGATCGTGATCTCCGAGCGCTGGTTCTAGCCCCATGGCTGGGGGCGAACGACCCCTGCGCATTCTCCACGTCCTGCGGTCTCCGGTCGGCGGGCTGTTTCGTCACGTCACCGATCTCGCGCGCGGACAGGCGGCGCGCGGCCATCAGGTCGGCATCGTGGCGGACTCAACCACCGGCGGGGAGCGCGCCGACGCAGCCTTCGCGGCGCTGAGCGGCGATCTCGCGCTCGGGCTCAATCGCATCGCCATGAGCCGCCACATCGGCTTGAGCGACCTTGCGGCGCAGCGGCTCGTGGCGCTGCGTACCGTCCAAACCAACGCGGATGTGGTGCACGGTCACGGCGCCAAGGGCGGCGCCTACGCGCGTCTCACCGCTGCCGGGCCGGCGCTACGCGTCTATACGCCGCACGGCGGCAGCCTGCACTACGACCGCGGCTCGCCGGTCGGGCTCATGTATCTGACGCTCGAGCGCGTGCTGATGGCGCGCACCGACCTGTTCCTGTTCGAGAGCGCGTTCGGCCGCGACGCGTTCGTGGCAAAGATCGGCGTGCCGCGTTGCGTCGTGCGCATCGTGCACAACGGCGTCACGGCGGACGAATTCACCCCGGTCGTGCCGCAGGCCGACGCCACGGACCTTGTCTTCGTCGGCGAACTCCGCGTCCTCAAGGGCGTCGACGTGCTGCTCGACGCGCTCGCCCTCATCCGGCGCGATGGCCGCGCGCTCAGCGCAACGATCGTCGGCGATGGGCCGGATGCCGCGTCGTTCCGCGCGCAGGCCGAACGGCTCGGTCTGACCGAGGTGCGGTTTGTCGGCGCGATGCCGGCACGCGCCGCCTTCGCGCTCGGCCGTTGCCTTGTGATCCCCTCGCGCGCCGAGTCCCTGCCCTACATCGTGCTGGAAGCAGCCGCCGCCGCGATCCCGCTGATCACGACGCGGGTCGGCGGCATTCCGGAAATTTTTGGCGCGCAGACCGAGCGTCTCGTGCCGCCCGCTGACGTCGCGGCACTCGCCGCGGCGATCACCGGCGCCGCCGCGGACCCCGAGCGCGCCCGTAACGAAGCGTTAACGCTGCGCGCGCGCGTCGCATCGGAGTTCTCCGCCGATGCCATGACCGACGCGGTGCTCGCCGGCTACGCGCAGGCGCGCGCAGCGCGTGGGACCGCGCCGGGTTCCAAAGCGAATTGAACGAAGCTCTAAGCTTTTCTTGAAACTTTTCCGCTAGCTGACGGTGGAGCGAACATCTCGACGCCGCAGCCGCGACGCGCGCAAAGCGGAAACCGCAACGATGGAATTCGATACGGCCAGAATCATGCGCGCAGCCCCCGCCACGGCGGCAGCGGCGAGCGCCTCGCGCCCGCAGGCGAAACCGCATGAGCTCTCGCCGCTCGCCCAGATGGTCGCGGCCCAGCCGACCATGCCGGCCTACTCGCCGATCGTGGTCGCGGGGATCGTCCGCATCGCCGAATTCGGCCTGATCGCCGTGATCGGCGTCGCGACCTACTTCGCCTATGTCTATCCGTCCTACGGTCACGTCTTCAATTGGTACTACGTCGCGACCGCGGTCGCGGTCGCGGCGCTCGCCGTGCTCGCGTTCCAGGCCGCCGACGTCTATCACGTCCATGCGCTGCGCCATCCGGTGAGCCAAGGCGCCCGCCTGACGGCCGCCTGGTCGTTCGTGTTCCTGGTGGTGGTTGCGGTCGTCTTCTTCGCCCATCTCGGCGACCGCTATTCGCGCTTGTGGCTCGCCAGCTATTACGGCATCGGCCTGTTCGCGCTCTACGGCTTCCGCCTGTTCCTGTTCACGCTGGTGCGCCGCTGGACGCGCGACGGCCGGCTCGACCGCCGTGCCGTGGTGGTCGGCGGGGGCGATCCGGGCGCGGCGCTGGTGGGCGCGCTCAACCGCCAGCAGGACTCCGAAGTGCGGCTGATCGGCGTATTCGACGATCGCGGCGACGAGCGCACGCCGGTCACCTGCGGCGGCCTCGCCAAGCTCGGCTCGGTCGACGATCTGGTCGAGTTCGCGCGCCGCACGCGCGTCGACCTCGTGATCTTCTCGCTGCCGATCTCGGCGGAGAGCCGCATCCTGCAGATGCTCAAGAAGCTGTGGGTGCTCCCGGTCGACATCCGCCTCTCCGCGCACACCAACAAGCTGCAGTTCCGCCCGCGCTCCTACTCCTACATCGGCTCGGTGCCGGTGCTCGACGTGTTCGACCGCCCGATCGCCGACTGGGACGTCGTCATGAAGTGGCTGTTCGACAAGATCGTCGGCAGCCTGATGCTGATCGCCGCCGCGCCCGTGATGGCGCTGGTGGCGCTCGCCATCAAGCTCGACAGCCGCGGGCCGATCCTGTTCAAGCAGAAGCGCTACGGCTTCAACAACGAGCTGATCGGGGTCTACAAGTTCCGCTCGATGTATGCCGAGGCGACCGACGCGACCGCCGCCAAGCTGGTGACCAAGGACGATCCGCGCGTCACCCGCGTCGGCCGCTTCATCCGCAAGACCTCGCTCGACGAGCTGCCGCAGCTCTTCAACGTCGTGTTCAAGGGCAACCTCTCGCTCGTCGGCCCGCGCCCGCACGCGGTCCACGCCAAGGCGGTGGATCGCCTCTATGACGAGGCGGTCGACGGCTATTTCGCCCGCCATCGGGTGAAGCCCGGAATCACCGGCTGGGCGCAGGTCAACGGTTGGCGCGGCGAGACCGACAGCCAGGAGAAGATCCAGGCCCGCGTCGAGCACGACCTCTACTACATCGAGAACTGGTCGGTGCTGTTCGATCTCTACATCATGGCGATGACGCCGTTCGCGCTCATCAAGAGCGAGAACGCCTACTGATGGCTGCCGCGATCCATGCCAATCTGATCTCGCCCGCGATCCATGCTCCGCAGCTCGCGCGCGCGGCCGAGCGGATGCGCTGCGCGCTGCTGTGGCTCACAGGCCTGTCCGGCGGGTTCGTTTTCGTGGAGCCCAGCCCCTACGAAGTCTGCTCGCTGGTCACGATCATCGTCTTCGTGATCACCGGCCTGTCGCTGCGCGCCGCGCTGCTGCCGCTGATCGCCATGCTGGTGCTCTACGGCCTCGGCTTCGGCATCGCGACGATCCAGGTCTCGGACCAGGGAAAGTCGGTCGTCTGGACCGCAGTGTCCTGGTACCTGATCGTGACCGCCATCTTCTACGCCGCCATGCTCGGCACCAACACGACGCAGCGGCTCTGGCTGCTGCTGCAAGGCTACATGGTCGCGGCCGTGGTCGCGTCCATCATCGCGGTGCTCGCCTACTTCCGCGCCTTCGGCGACTATTCCGACATGTTCCTGCTCTATGACCGCGCGCGCGGCACGTTCAATGATCCCAACGTCCTCGGTGCTTTCGTGATCCTTCCGGCGCTGCTGGCGTTCCAGCGTGTCCTCGTCGGCCGGCTCGCGGCGGCGATCGGCGGCGCGATCCTGCTCGCCGTGTTCACGGCGGCCCTGTTGCTGAGCTTCTCGCGCGCCGCATGGGGCCAGTTCGCGCTGGGATCGCTGCTGGTGATGTTCCTGACCTTCGTGACCAGCCGCTCCGGCCAGGAGAGACTGCGCATCATCCTGGTCGCGCTGGCGGGCGTCATGCTGCTGGCGCTGCTCATCGTCGCGCTGTTGTCGGTCGACCGCGTCGCCGAGCTGTTCAACGCGCGCGCCGCGCTCGAGCAAAGCTACGATCTCGGCCCCATGGGGCGGTTCGGCCGCTATCTCCCGGGCTTCATCCTCGCGCTGCAGGAGCCGTTCGGCATCGGGCCGTTGCAGTTCTCCCACTTCTTTCCCGAAGACCCGCACAACACGTATCTCAACACCTTCATGTCGGGTGGATGGCTGTCGGGTTGCATGTATGCGGCGATGACGCTGATCACGCTCGTCAGGGGCTTGCGCTTCGTGTTCGTCGCGACACCCTGGCGCCCGATCTATCTGGTGATCTATGCCGCCTTCGTCGGCACCGCGGTCGAGAGCGCCATCATCGACAGCGACCACTGGCGCCACTATTTCCTGCTGCTCGGCGTACTCTGGGGCCTGATGGCGGTGGCGCGCGGCAGCGCGGGGCGCACGGCGGCGGCCCGCCGGCCCGCCCTTGCACAGGCCGGTGCGGCGGCGTAGAGCTTCGGCGTCATTGCGACGGCGGAGCGTAGCGCAGCCCGGTTAGCGCACCAGTCTGGGGGACTGGGGGTCCCGAGTTCGAATCTCGGCGCTCCGACCAATTTTCCAAGACGAAATCCATGAGTGACGAGCGCGCGGCGCGCCGATCGCGTGGACGGTGCACACCGCTAAAATTTGAACTGTCTTGTTACCAACCGCTTAGCGCGCTGCTGACACCCTTGGACGCTTCTTAAGTCGTTTTGCGTGCGTGGAAGTGCCTATGTACTACGCGGCAGACAAAGAGATCGCCGAGCGCGCCCTCCTGGACTTGCGCGCCGCGCGCTTCGGCGACCGGAGCGCGGCGCTTGCCTGCCTCGTGCGCCTGAGGAACGAGGTCGCCGGCGCGGGCCGGGACGATTATCCGCGGATGCAAGCGTGGGTCTCAATTCGAAAACTGTATGACGCGTACCGGGCCGCCCCTGGGTGCGACCTGACGCCGTTCTGGCAGGACGCGCTCGCCAAGACCGACGCTTGGAGCAAGAGCCTGCGCTGACGTCCTTATGGCGCGTCGCTCGTGCGCGACGTGAACCCACCCTCAATTATCGCGACCGAATCCACGAGCGTGTCGGCCTCATCGAGGTTGTCGCGTCGATCCGCGGGGCAGATCCCATCCGCGGCTTCGCAGCCATCATCGCGCGCGACGATGAACCGCGCGCCGGGCGCGGCATTTTCCAGCAGCATCAGGGCGAGCAGCGCGACCGCGACCAGCAGCGGCTTATCGAGATTCGCGACGCGCGCCATCATGATGCAACCTCATAAGACGAAGCACCGCGCGATGCGCGGTCGACGGCGTCCCGGCTAGCGCCGCAGCAACACAATACGCAAAGCGTGACTCGCATAGCCTGTGCCAGACGGGATGGGGCAACTTCGGCCGATTTAAGTCCGAGCCATGCTACTGCGTGGGGTCATCCCCGCGCGCGCCCGCGTTCCCGTTCTGCCGGACGCACGCAAGCGTGACGCCCAGCACCTGCTTGAAGCCGGCGGGGTCGATCAGATCGGCGGTGTCGATGATCTGGTAGATTTTGCGGACATCGGAGAGCGGCAGCGCACACACCGATGCGGCTTTAAGCGTGTAGCACTGCACGTGGCTGTCGAACGCCAATGTCCTGACGCGCGCGCAGTCACATCGATGCGGCGATCTGGCAAGCGCCTGCGCAAGCTCGTTCTTGAGGCAGGAAAGCGTGTGCGCGCGCCAGCGCAGGCCGGCCGGCGACCAGCCGGTCGCGTGCACGACGCGCTCGCAATAGCGTTGCCCGTAGTCGAGGAAGTAGTGGTCGCGTCCGCCGCACCCGCAGCGGCGGTCAAGCGCGGCATAGAAGCCGCAGTTCAATGTCGACGGGCCGACCGGGCGCGCTTGCGCGCCGGAGCAGATGAGCACCACGGCGCAGGCGAGAACGGTCAGCAGCCGTCGAGTCATGGCGGCAGGATCACGCCGGCGACGAAGCGTCCTCGACCATCGCGGCGTCGAGCAGCTTGCGGCATTCGGTGAGCTCCTGGAGCATGGCCTGAAGCTTCTGCCGGTCCTCGCCGCGCAGCCCGCCGCTCAGCGCGGGCGCGGGCGTTCGCTCGGCCAGCGGCTCGGCCGACGGGATAGCCGGCTCGGCGGGCTCGGGCACTTGCGGCGGGCTCTCACGCTCGCCCGAGAGGAATGACGGCAACAGGCCGAACAGGCGGCGGTGCGGTCCGTCTTCGGCGCGCTTGGCGCTGCCCGGCAGCGGGCGCGTCAGCGGCGGCGCTTCGTCGACGTCGATCACCTCGCCGGCGCGCGCGGGCTGCGGCGCGCCCGCCCTCCAGACGTTCTGCACGAACTTGACGCCGTGATCCTTCAGGATGCGCTGCACGCCGCGGATCGTGTAGCCCTCGCCGTAGAGCAGATGACGGATGCCGCGCAGGAGATCGACGTCGTCGGGGCGATAATAGCGGCGGCCGCCGCCGCGCTTCATCGGCTTGATCTGCGGGAAGCGAGTCTCCCAGAACCGCAGCACGTGCTGCGGCAGGTCGAGGTCTTCCGCGACTTCGCTGATGGTGCGGAACGCGTCGGGCGCCTTGTCCACCGCCTACCCTTTTGCTGCGCTCACGATCGCGCGTTATTCGGCTTTTCCGTCGGCGTTGATGCGCTGCTTGAGAATCGCGGAGGGCTTGAACACCATCACGCGGCGCGGCGAGATCGGCACTTCCTTGCCGGTCTTCGGATTGCGGCCGATGCGCTGGCCTTTCTTGCGCACCACGAACGAGCCGAACGACGACAGCTTCACGGTCTCGCCCCTTTCGAGGCAATCCGTGATTTCCTTCAATACCATCTCTACGAGTGTTGCCGACTCAGTTCGCGACAGTCCGACCTTCTGGTAGACCGCCTCACATAGATCGGCTCGCGTTACCGTTTTGCCCGCCATCGCCTTACCCCGCCGTCGGCGACCTCAATTCTATCCTCATGAATTTTCAACGATATTCACATGTCGGGGCCACGGTCAACGGCCTTTCTCGATTGTGACATGCAGCTTCCTTGGGCACCCGGCCGCAGCCTCCCGGCGCAAGACGCGGCCGGCGCCTACCAGCGCACGAGGGCCGCACCCCAGGTAAAGCCGCCGCCCATCGCCTCCAGCAGAACGAGATCGCCCGGTTTGATGCGCCCATCCTTCACCGCGACATCGAGCGCGAGCGGGATCGAGGCGGCGGACGTGTTGCCATGCTCGGCGACGGTCGTGACGACTTTTTCCGGCGCGATTCCGAGCTTGTGCGCCGAGCCGTCGATGATGCGCTTGTTGGCCTGATGCGGCACGAACCAGTTGATATCGCCAGCCGTATATCCGGTATCGCGAAAGACATCCTTGATGACGTCGGTGATCGCACCGACCGCGAACTTGAACACCTCTTTGCCTTCCATCCGCAGGTGACCGACGGTCTGCGTCGAGGATGGACCGCCGTCGACGTAGAGCTTGCTCTTGTGCCGGCCATCGGAGCGCAGATGCGCGGTGAGCAGGCCGCGGTCGTCGCGCCCGCCCGGCTGCTCGCGCGCCTCGATGACGACCGCGCCGGCGCCGTCGCCGAACAGCACGCAGGTGCCGCGATCGGTCCAATCGAGGATGCGCGAGAACGTCTCCGCGCCGATCACGAGCGCGCGCTTGTGCGCGCCGGTGCGCAACAGGCCGTCGGCGACGCTCAGCGCATAGACGAAGCCCGAGCACACCGCCTGCAGATCGAACGCCGCGCCTCCCGTGATGCCGAGGCCCGCCTGCACGGCAACCGCGCTCGCCGGAAACGTGTTGTCCGGGGTCGAGGTCGCGAGCACGATCAGGTCGATCGACTGCGCATCCACGCCGGCGGCGGCAAGCGCCGCGCGCGCGGCGGCGAGCGCGAGGTCGGAGGTGACTTCCTTGTCGGCCGCGATGTGGCGCGCGCGGATGCCGGTGCGCTGAACGATCCATTCGTCGGTCGTGTCGACCGTGCGGGAGAGCTCGTCATTCGTCACTCTGCGACTCGGCAGATAGCTGCCGGAGCCGAGGATCACCGAGCGCATCACTGTCACGATGCAACTCCGTGCACCTTGCCGGCTTCCGCCTCGTCGCGCGCACGCCGGATCAGCGTCTGGCTGATCTTGTCGAGCAACGCGTAGCGCACCATGTCGTAACCGACGTCGACCGCCGAGGCGAACCCCTCCGCGTCGGTGCCGCCGTGGCTCTTGATCACGATGCCGTTGAGGCCGAGGAACACGCCGCCATTCGCCTTGCGCGGATCCATCTTCTCGCGCAGCGCGTCGAACGCGGGACGCGCGAACAGATAGCCGATCCTGGCACGCCAGGTCCGGCTCATCGCGGAGCGCAGGTAATCGGCGAGCTGGCGTGCCGTGCCTTCCGCGGTCTTGATCGCGATGTTGCCCGAGAAGCCTTCGCTCACGACCACGTCGACGTTTCCCTTCCCGATATCGTTGCCCTCCACGAACCCGACATAGTCGAGGAACGGAAGGTTCGCCTCGCGCAAGATCCGGCCGGCCTCGCGAACCGACTCCAGTCCCTTGACCTCTTCCACGCCGATGTTCAAGAGCCCGACGCTCGGCCGCTCGAGATCGAACAGCACGCGCGCCATCGCGCTTCCCATCACGGCGAGGTCGACGAGATGGTCGGCATCGGCCCCGATCGAAGCGCCGACGTCGAGCACGACCGAATCGCCCTTGAGCGTCGGCCACAGCCCGGCGATCGCGGGTCGCCCGATTCCCTGCATGGTCTTGAGATTGAACTTCGCCATCGCCATCAGCGCGCCGGTATTGCCCGCCGATACCGCGACGTCGGCCTCGCCCTTCTTGACCGCGTCGAGCGCGAGCCACATGGAGGACTTCCAGCGCCCGTGGCGAAGCGCCTGGCTCGGCTTGTCGTCCATCTTGACGACGACATCGGTGTGGATCACGCGCGAGGCCGCCTTCATGCGGGGGTTCTGTGCGAGCAGAGGCTCGACCTCGCCGGCCGCGCCGAACAGGAGGAACTCGGTATCGGGATGGCGCGCGAGCGAAATCGCCGCCCCGGGCACGACCACCGTCGGCCCGAAATCGCCCCCCATGGCATCGAGCGCAATACGGACTTTCTGAGC
The DNA here is from genome assembly GCA_964479515.1 of uncultured Hyphomicrobiales bacterium. Classification (GTDB taxonomy): domain Bacteria; phylum Pseudomonadota; class Alphaproteobacteria; order Rhizobiales; family Xanthobacteraceae; genus PALSA-894. The sequence continues at coordinate 24,721 of CAYZMR010000018.1, forward strand.
CATGAACCGTCCCAGGCGACTGTCCCCGCGTCGGGCGATGGTCTTTAGTGCATGATCCCGCAAAGTGGAAACCGGATTTCGGGAAGGATCAGGCACGAAACAAGAATCTGGACCGCGATCTTTGTTAGTTTGAACGGATAGCGGCCCAGGCCGACGGCGCGGCGCGACAATAGCGGTTCGGCAGCCGGAGACAAAGGGCCTGTGTCGGCAAGCCGCCCGCGCGACCTCGCTACTCCTTGACTTTGTTCGCCTTCTTCAATGCGGCGAGCGCCTCGAACGCCGTGCCGCCCGAGTCGGCGACCTGCGGCGGCTCGAATGTGACACCCGCCTTGCGCGGATAGGGGTCGATCCCGAGAATCAGAAACTCGGTGGCGAGCGCGCCAAGGTCGATCGCCCCGTTGCGCAGCGGCTCGGGCGGATCTTGGCTCGCCGGGGCCAGGTCCAATTCCCTCGCCTCGACGGCCGCGGGCGTCGGCCCGAAGGTCACGTCAATCTCCTCGTCGACCTCGTTCACCACCGGCTCGAGCGTGACCACGCAGGTCTGCCGGATCGTGGCGCGCACACGGCCGGCCGCGTGCAGCTTGTCGCGTCCACGCCGGGTCAGATCGAATACGGCGAAGAGCCGCTCGACCGCATCCACCCGGGCCTGACTGGCGACCGCCGCGCGGGCCGCCGCGTCAGCGTCGAGCTCGACCTGCCGCCCGCTCTCGGGAACATCCTCAAGCCGGATCGGCACGTTCCAAGGGTCCTGTGCTGCCATCATGTTCAACCTGCCGCGGCCGCAAACGACCGATCGGAATCGGGAAACCGCACCGCGCCGCCCGCGATCGCGGCGTCATCCTGAGCGGCGAGCATCCTCGTTGCGGCCCGCACATAGGCGGTGAGCGCCGCCACCGCAACCGGCAGCGGTGCCGCGTCCGCGTAGAGGTTGCGCGTCAGCGCGGCGGCGAGTGCCGCATCGCCGTCGGCGTCGAGCGCCGCGTCGTAGGCGCGGGCGCGCCCGTAGAACGCCTCGGCGAGCTTGCGCATTTCGCGCGGCACGCCGACGTCGCTCACGCCCATCTCGCGCAGATTGTCGTCCATGTCGCGGCAGAAGGCGTCGAACACCCCCTGCCCCAAGGCCTGCGCCGCGGCGTCCGCGGCGCGCAGCCGGCGCAACAACAGCGCGCAATGCAGCACCACCATATCGAAGCGCCCCAGCGCCGTGTCGGGCACGCCGCACCGGTCGTAGAACGCAGGTCGCCGCGCCTGCGCCACGATCGCGCCATAGAGGGCAGCGATGCTGGCTTGGTTGGGGTTGCGGCGAAATCGGGGCAGAATCATCGGCAGCGCGCGTTAATGATGGTCCAGGCCGGATGGCCGGGGCCGGATTGCAATTCGCAGGGCTGCGGGGTACGTCAACGCATCTTTGGGCGCAAGAGCGCCCACCAAGGCAAGGCGATATGGGTCATCGCAGCGTCCGCCGTCGGTCTGTGCTCGCTATTGTGGGCATCCTCGCGCTTTCGCCGCTGCTTGGGGGCTGTTTCACCCAGAACTATCAGCGCGGCTATGTGTTGGCGGAGGGCGCGCTGGAGCAGGTCCCGCTCGGCGCCCCGCAGGAACAGGTGCTGATCACGCTCGGCACCCCCTCGACCGTCGCCACGGTGAGCGGCGAGGTGTTCTACTACATTTCGGCGCGCACCGAGCAGACCGCGTTCATGCCGGAGAAGATCATCGATCAGCGCGTGGTCGCGGTCTATTTCGACAAGGACCGGCGCGTCACGCGGCTTGCGAATTACGGCGTCCAGGACGGCAAGGTGTTCGACTATATCAGCCGTACGACGCCGACGAGCGGCGCGGAATTGTCCTACCTCAGCTACATTTTCAAGATCTTCGGCAGCAAATAGCTCCGGTTTGCGGGTGCGGGTCCGCGGCGGCAGGCTTGCGCGCGGCGATGCGTCCCGCGATGATCCGGCAAGCAAAAAAACAGCCGGATCAGGAAACACCATGACCAAGCTTGTCTCGCGCCGCCGCGTCCTGTCGGGCGCCGGCGGCCTTGCGGCGGCGTCCGCCCTCTCCTCCTCGCTCCGCGCCGATTGGCGGCCGACCGAGACGATCCGCGTGATCGCGCCGGCCGCGCCCGGCGGCACCACCGATCTGATGGCGCGGTTGCTGGCGCAGCATCTCGGCGTCGCCTGGAATGCGTCGACGGTGGTTGAGAACAAGTCCGGCGGCGGCGGCACGATCGCCATGTCGGATTTCGTGCGCCAGAGGCCCGACGGGCACACGATCATGCTCGCCAATCCGGGCCCCAACGCGGTCGCCTACAGCATCTTCCGCAACCTGCCCTACAAGCCGGACCAGTTGCAGCCGGTGAGCAACCTGATCCGCACGCCGAACATCGTCTCGGTGCACCCGTCCGTGCCGGTCGCCTCGATCAAGGAACTGATGGACTATCTCAAGGCCAACCCCGAGAAACTCAGCTACGCTACCTCGGGCGTCGGGCAGAGCCCACACCTCACCGCCGCCTGGTTCCTGCAACTGACCGGGCTCACCATGCCGCACGTGCCGTTCCGCGGCGCGGGCCCGGCGCTCCAGGCCGTGCTCGGCGGGCAGGTGCCGGTGCTATTCGACAATCTTTATCCGTCCCTGCCGCAGGCGCGCCAGGGCAAGCTGCGCGCGCTCGCCGTGACGACGACGGAGCGCAGCTTCCTCGCGCCCGATATTCCGACCATGCGCGAGAGCGCGCCGGAGCTCGCCAAGTTCGAGGTGTCGTCCTGGTTCGGCGTCATGCTGCCGCGCGGCGTCCCCGAGCCGGTGCTCGCGGCGCTCAACGCGCAATGCAAGGCGCTGCTCGATCGCGAGGACACGCAGGCGCGCATCAAGGAGATCGGCGCGAGCCCGGACCACGGCACGCCGGCGCAATACACCGCCTTCGTGCTGAACGAGATCGCGAAGTTCGGCGAGATCATCCGCAAGGAGAACCTGCAGATGGACATCAACTGACGCCGCGTCTCTTCGTCACGCGGGTGTTGTCGGACGTTCGCAGGCACTACCATCCCGTCAATGACATCGCTTCCAGGGAGGAAGACATGAAGAACACACAGATCTCGCGCCGCGCACTGCTTGCCGGCACGGCCGCCGGCGCGCTCGGGCTCTCCGGGCTTCCGGCCCGCTCCGAGGTGCAGTGGAAGAAATACGCCGGCACCAAGCTCGAAGCGAACCTGATCAAGGGCCCGCGCGGCGAGCTGCTGCAGAAATACGCCAAGGAGTTCACCGACCTCACCGGAATTACGGTCGAGTCGGAGGTGATCCCGGAGCAGCAGCAGCGCCAGAAGGCCGTGATCGAGCTCGCCTCCGGCAAGCCGAGCTTCGATATCGTCCACCTGAGCTATCACGTGCAGAAGCGTCAGTTCGAGAAGGCCGGCTGGCTCGCCGACATCACGGATTTCATGAAGGACCCGAATCTGACCGCGCCGGATCTGGTCGAGAGCGACTTCTCGGCCGCGGGCCTCGCCTACGCCAAGAACGACAAGGGGCGGATGCTCTCGCTGCCGTGGTCGGTCGATTACTTCATCCTCTATTACAACAAGGAAGTTTTCGAGAAGAAGGGCGTCGCGATCCCCAAGACCCTCGACGAGATGAACGCGCTGGCCGAGAAGCTGACCGACGAGAAGGCGGGCTTCTACGGCTATGTCGGGCGCGGGC
>CAYZMR010000019.1:0-28197 GCA_964479515.1 uncultured Hyphomicrobiales bacterium
AGCTTGCCGTCGCGCTGGTAGGCGCGCGCCGCCATCTCCACCGCGCTGGTGAGCGCGGATGCGAAGCGCTGGAAGCCGCCGCCATAGCGTCCGATCTCGGCGAGCTCGTAGAGCCGGCGCTCGGCGTCCTCGATCTGATCGCGCGGCGCGAGATCGACCGGCGCGTCATAGGCGACATTGACCATGTCGGCGCCGATCAGGATCAGCGAACGGCGCGTCGCAAGGTCGTAGATCGTGCGCCCATAATCCTCGGCGTTGATGACGGTGGTCGCTTCGGCTGCGACGCGCGCGAGATACTGGCCTCCCGTCAGCCCCGCGACTTCGAAATCCTGCGGCAGGAAGGTCTTGAGCGTCACCGGGCTCGCGATCTTGCCGGCACGGATCAGGCTGCCGGCGAGCTCGAAGATCTTGGCGTGGATCGGCTCGAAGAAATGTTCCGGCAGCAGGAAGTCGGAGACGCGATAGAACGCTTCGTTGTTGACCAGCATGGCGCCGAGCAGCGCCTGCTCCGCTTCGATATTGTGCGGTGCGGCGCGAAACAGCGCAGGACTCTCTGGCGCGGACTTGCGCGCGGTCTGATCGATAGCCATGAACGAAGTGCCCGACTGATACCGAGGCGAGTACGCCTCTTAGCATCGCTGAGTGACTCTGACGATCAACGGAAGCGCGGATCACCGCTGTCCCCGCTGCTCACCGCGAATCATTTTGATTTGACGATAAGTATAATTGCTCTTGACGGATTTATGTCCGCGTCGCGGACAGAACCGCCTCGCAGGCGACTCTACTCCCCGGCGAGCCGCAGCGGCTGGCGGCTGCCGCCTTCGAGCGCGCGCAAGCGCGCTTCCTCGCGTCCGATGTAATCGCGAGTGATCGGAACCACATCCTGCCGTTTGGTCAACTGAAGTTGGAATACCATCATGCCTTGCTCGCGGAACGTCATCTCCGAAGAGGCGAGATAGAATTCCCACATGCGCACGAAGCGCGCGTCGTAGAGCCGCTCAACTTCCTCGCGATGGGCAAGGAAGCGCTCGCGCCAGTTCTTCAGCGTCTCGGCGTAGTGCAGGCGCAGAATCTCGATGTCGGTGACGAGCAGGCCGGAGCGCTCGATCGCGGGCAGCACTTCCGACAGCGCCGGGATGTAGCCGCCGGGGAAGATGTATTTCGCGATCCACGGATTGGTGATGCCGGGTCCTTCGGAGCGGCCGATCGAATGCAGCAGCATCACGCCGTCGTCGGCGAGGAGCTCGGCGGCCTTGCGGAAGAAGATGTCGTAGAAGCCGACGCCGACATGCTCGAACATGCCGACCGAGACGATGCGATCGAAGCGCTCGGTGATGTCGCGATAGTCCTGCAGGCGGAACGTGACCTTGTCGGCGAGACCTTTTTCCTCGGCGCGCTGGGTGGAGAGCGCAAGCTGCTCGCGCGACAGCGTGACGCCGGTCACCCGCGCGCCGCCGAGCTCGGCGAGATAGAGCCCGAGGCCGCCCCAGCCGGAGCCGATGTCGAGCACGCGCGCGTCCGGTTCGACCAGCAGCTTCGCGGCGACGTGGCGGCGCTTGGCGAGCTGCGCGTCGTCGAGCGACTGCTCCGGGTGCTCGAAATAGGCGCAGCTGTATTGCCGGTCGGCGTCGAGGAAGAGCGAATAGAGCCGGCCGTCGAGATCGTAGTGGTGCGCGACGTTGCGCTGCGCGCGCGTCGGCGGATTGAATTGCGCGAGGCGCCGGCCGAGATAGCGCAAGAGCCATTGCGGCCGCGCCCAGCGCGGCGGCTTGCCGGAGTGGTCCTGCGAGAGCGCGAGTTCGAGCAGTTCCGCGATCGAGCCCTGCTCGATCACGAAGGTGCCGTTCATGTAGGTTTCGCCGAGCGCGAGTTCCGGATCGAGCAGGACCGCGCGCTGCGCGGCCGGCGTGGTGAAGCGCACCGCGAGCGGCGGGCCGGTGCCGTCGCCGAGAACAAAGGTCGCTCCGCCGGCCGTCGTGACGCGCAACGTCCCTTGCCGGATGAACGACTGCAAGACCGTCCGTAGCACCCAATCCATGGGCCGCCCCAAGCACACGCACATCCGCCCGGTCCATCCGGCGGCAGGGCAAAAGATGCGGCACCGCGCGCGTTCGAGGACCGCCGGCGCGATGTTCGCCCAAAACCCCAAGGCGGCCGCGCCGGATAACACCATTAGAACAAAGTCGTTGGCTATCGGCAATGCCCATGCCCGGGGCGGGCGCATTTTCGGCTATCATGAGCCCGAGAATGCGCTAAAGGACGGCGGGGCGAATCGGCGGACTGGCTCCCGGCGTCAGGCTTTGACAGGAGATTACGGCGTGGCCCGCTTTGCACGGATCATGTTGATTGGCGCGACCGTCGCGGCCGGGCTCGGCACCGCGATCGTGCGCGCGCAGACGGTCCTGGAAGATCCCAAGAACGCGGCCAAGATCTTCGCCGGCACGTGCTCGGGCTGTCATAAAAGCCCGCAAGGCCTCGCCAAGAGCGGCGGAACGGCCGCATTCCTGCGCGAGCATTACACCACCGGGCCCGAAATGAGCGCCTCGATGGCGGCCTATCTGGCCTCGGCCGGCAACGGCCCGCCCGGCAAGAAGGCCGACAAGCCAAGGGAAGCGGCCGCGCCCGCGGATGCCAAGACCAATCCGGCGCAAAAGCACGAGCGAGTGAGCACCGCGCCCGCGCCGAACGAGACCGGGCCGGAGCCCACGCAGACGCCGTCCGTGCGCGGCAAGCAGCAGAAGAACGCCAAGGGGCCGGGAAGCGAGCCGCCCGGCCGCATGGTGGCGCGACCGAACGAACCGGCCCCGCTGCCGCCTGAGCGCCCCGCCGCCGCGTCGTCCGACCAGGCGACCGCCGCCTTGACCACGCCGAACGCGGCACCGCGCACCCAGGCCGAGCCCGCCGCATCGGGCCCGGCGCTCGACCTGCCGGAGCCCATCTATCCGAGCGAGCCGCCGGCGGACCTGCGTCAGCCCTCGGCCTTCTCCTCGGCCCCGCTGCCCTGATCCTCGGCGAGCTGTTCGGGCTTTTCGAACACGGCCGCCGCGGCCTGAGTGGCGGCCGCCGCCTCGTCGTCACCTTCATCGCGCCGCTGCGTCACGTCCTCGCCGCGCGCCTGGCGCTCGGCCTCCTCGGCGTTGCGCGCCACGTTGATCGTGATCGCGACCTCGACTTCGGGGTGAAGCGCGACCGGCACCTTGTGCAGACCGACCATCTTGATCGGCGCATGAAGCGCGATCTGGTTGCGCGTCACGGTGAAGCCGCCATCGCCGAGCAGCGTCGCGATATCGCGGCCCGACACCGAACCGTAGAGCTGGCCGGTCTCGGAGGCCTGGCGCGTGACGATGAAGCTCTTTCCGTTCAGCTTGCCGGCGACGCCTTCCGCCTCGCCCTTGGCCTTGAGGTTGGTCGCTTCGAGCTCGATCTTCATGCCCTCGAAGCGGGTCTTGTTCTCCTTGGTGGCGCGCAGCGCCTTGCGCTGCGGCAACAGGAAATTGCGCGCGAAGCCGTCCTTGACGCGCACGACGTCGCCCATCTGGCCGAGCTTGGCGACGCGTTCGAGCAATATCACTTCCATCTTGGTCTCTCCGTGGTTGGGTTGGTTGAGGGGTTTTCTTTCAGACCGGCTTGGCCGGCGGTCCGCGCTTGGCGGCAAGCCGCGCGCGCAGCGTGAAGACGGTTTCGATCAGGCCGAGCAGCGCCATCATCAGGATCGGCCAGCCGAACAGGCCGACGGTCACATAAGTGCCGGCAAGGACGAAGCCGCGCCCGTTGATCCCGACGGTGATCGCATGCATCACGGCCAAGCCCAGCAGCGCGTAGGCGACGAGCAGGGTCGCGCTCAGCACGCTCGCGCCCACGCCGACGAGATCGGGCAGGAACGAGCCCGCGACCGCGAGCGCAAGCAAGGCCAGCGCGTAGCGCGGAAACGTCATCGCGGAAATCTGCGGCCAGGGGCGCCGCAGCCGGCCGGAGAAGCGCACGATCAGCGCCGCGAACCACAGATTGACGAGGTTGGTCAGGGTCGAGAGCACCGCCGCGGTCGGCGGGATCAGCACCACCAAGAGATCGAGCACGCGGCCGCTGTCGGAGATGCCGGGCAGGGCGAGCGGGGCGTCTTCGGCGGTGCCGGTCTGGGCGCGCAGCACCCGCTCGAACACGCGCCGCAGCCCCGAGCGGAAGCTCTCCGCATCCAGGCCGAAATTCGGGATCGCCACCACCACGACGAGCGCACCGAGCAGCGCCGCCCACACGACCAGCCGGCCGACCGGATACCATTCGAGCGCTTCGCCGGCGGGCGTCGCTGCGGGGCGCGCGAGCAGCGCCAGATAGCCGAGCCACCAGGCCGGCAGGCCGACACCGATCAGGAAGGCGAGCAGCAGGTAATGACCGAACACGGCCGCGAGGCCGCCGGCGGCGACCAGCGCCGCGATCATCCCGGCGACATGGCTCCAGCCGATCGCCGCGATCATCAGCGGCAGCGCCGCCAGATAGAACAGCGCAACCGACAGGATCGAGCCCGACACCACGGAGGCAAACAACAATGCCGCCGCGGCGCCAGCCGCAATGCCGATGAGGATGACCTGCACCATGTCCCAAGCTGTCCCGCGTCTAGGTTCCTAGAGCGGTTAGAGGCGGATCGACCGTCCGTCCCAACCATCGGCCGCCGGGATATCCCGCCGGCCTCTTCGTTTGAGCGTGAGCTTGTCACGCTCCGGCGGTGATCCTCAGCGGATCACGTAGGGCAACAGTCCGAGGAAGCGCGCGCGCTTGATCGCCTGGGCGAGCTCGCGCTGCTTCTTGGCCGACACCGCGGTGATGCGGCTCGGCACGATCTTGCCGCGCTCGGAGACGTAACGCTGCAACAGCTTCACGTCCTTGTAGTCGATCTTCGGCGCGTTGGTGCCGGAGAACGGGCAGGTCTTGCGGCGGCGGAAGAACGGCCGGCGCGTCTGGGTCGCTGCGAATGCCATGATCGTTACTCCTGCGCCGCGACGGCGGGGGCTTCGGCGTCCTCGCGCGGACGGCGCTCGCCACGGTCGTCACGATCGCGGCGCCGGTCGCCGCGGTCACGATCGCCGAAGCCGCGGTCGCGATCGCCGAAGCGGCCGCCACGGTCGTCGCGATCACGATCGCGATCGACCTTGCGCATCATCGCCGAGGGGCCTTCCTCGTGCGCGTCGACGCGCACCGTGATGTAGCGCAGCACGTCTTCGTTGATGCGCTGCTGGCGCTCGACCTCGGCCAGCGCGGCCGGCGGCGCGTCGACCCTCAGAAGCGTGAAGTGTGCCTTGCGGTTCTTGCGGATGCGGAAGGAGAGCGACTTGACGCCCCAATATTCGGGCGGGTTGGCCAGCTTTCCGCCGAGCCCTTCGATGATGCCCTTGAAGCTGGTCGTCATCTCCTCGACTTGCTGCGCGCTCAGATCCTGGCGCGCCATATAGACGTGTTCGTACAATGGCATGGTTGCCCTTTCCTCACATCAAGCTGACCCCGGCGCGAAGCCGCCTCGGCCTTTCGGGAAAGGCACGAATGCTCGAGATGCGGGAACACGGGACGTCGGGCCAACTGGCCCTGCTGGCGCCCAATGGGGCGCACAGCCGTCCGTTCAGCTCCCGGCCGGGATCGAGCGGAAGCGCGGGTTATAGGGATTTCGGACCCAAAAGCAAGGACAGATGGTCGCAAACCGGCCGCTCAGGCGAGCGGGACGCTCTGGGCGTGACGGAACACGTTATTCGGGTCGACCGCCACCTTGATCTGCTTGAGCCGCGGCAGGTTCGCGCCCCAATAGGCGGTCGGATAGTCGGGCAGGTCCACGTCCGGGTAGTTCACGTAAGCCGCGCCCGACACGAACGGGCGCATCGCGGCGTAAAGCGCGTCGATGCGCGCCACCGCGATCTTGCCGGCCGCGGTCGTCGTCCAGTTGATGAAGTACTGGATCGAATAGAGCATGTCGCGGTGGCCGAACGCGGTCGCATCGGCAGCGACGCTACCGACCGCGCCGCCATAGGCGTCGCAGATCGCGCCGACCGAGGGGCTTTTCAGCATTTCGCGGAACAGCGTCGCCATTCCATCTTCGCTCATCGGCGACTTCACGTAGTCGGACTTCGCCTTCTGGAACAGCGAGGGATAGGCCCAGCCCGAGACGGGCTTCTTCGGCACCTGGCGCGACGAGACCGTGATCGTCGGCGTCGCGGCCGCGACTTTGGTCAGCTTGGCAAGCTCGTGCCGCACCTCGTCGGTGGACCCGGGCGACTGACCGGAGCACGTCAACGCGACGCGTCCCTTGCCGCCATTGGCGAGGACAAGGACGGTCGTGAGGTTCGCAGGCGCCTGCGGGGCCCAGGCCTGCCATGCCTGCATCAGCTTGACCGCGCTTGCCGGATTGAGCTTCCAGCTCACGCTGAAATGCACGATCTGCTGGACCTTGTGGATCGTAAAGCGCATGCGCGTGACCGCGCCGAAGCTGCCACCACCACCGCCGCGCAGCGCCCAGAACAGGTCGGCATTGTTCTGCGTGTCCGCCGTGATGATGTTGCCCTTTGCGTCCACGAGCTCGGCCCATTGCAGGTTGTCGCAGGCCAGACCGAAAGGCCGCCCCATGAAGCCGAAGCCGCCGCCGAGCGCATGCCCGGTGACCCCGACGGTCTCGCAGCTTCCGCCCGGGAACGCGAAGCCGGCGGCGTTGATCTTGTTGTAGATGTCGCCGAGCCCGCAGCCGGCCCCGACCGTCATCGTGGCGTTCGCGATGTCGATGTGGTTCATCTGGCTGACGTCGATCGCCACGTCATCGCTCTGCGAAAAGCCCTCGTAGCTGTGGCCGCCGGCGCGCAGCGCGAATGGCAGGTGGTTGTCGCGCGCCCAGTTGATGACCGCCGCGACGCCTTGCGACGTCTTGCAGAGCGCGCGCAGCCGCGGCGCCTTGATGGTGCGCAGGTTGTAGGCGACCTGGAATGTCTTGTAGCGCGCACTGCCGGGCACCAGCAGTTCGGCGTCGCTCGCCGGCAAGGTCGGGAGCGTCGGAAGGGGCGCGGCTGCGGCCTGCGACCGCCGCGCGAGCGCGGGCGCCGCGACGGCCGCGCCGATCAGCTTGAGAGAGCTGCGCCGACTGATCGCCATGGAAGGCCCCGGTTCGCGCCCAACTAAAGTTCCCGAGAATGCTACCAAAACTTGTAGCGACCTTGACAGCCCCGTCATCGACGTGTCTCTCGGCGCGTTTCGCCGGGAGTGACAGATGTCCGTCGCGTTCGTGTTTCCAGGCCAGGGTAGCCAGGCCGTCGGCATGGGCAAGGCGCTCGCCGAGAATTTCAATGCTGCGCGGGAAGTCTTTGCTGCCGTTGACGAAGCGCTCGGCGAAAAACTCACCGCCGTGATCTGGGACGGCCCCGCCGACAGGCTCACGCTGACCGAGAACGCCCAGCCCGCGCTGATGGCAGTCTCGCTTGCGACGCTGCGCGTGCTTGAAAGCGAGGCTGGCCTTGACCTTGCGCGCGACGCCGCCTTCGTCGCCGGCCATTCGCTCGGAGAATATTCCGCGCTCGCGGCCGCGGGCGCGCTCACCCTTGCGGATGCGGCGCGGCTGTTGCGTCTGCGCGGGCGCGCCATGCAGGCGGCCGTGCCGGTCGGCGTCGGCGCCATGGCGGCGCTGCTCGGGCTCGACTTCGATGCCGCCGTGGCGGTCGCGGCGGAAGCCGCCCAGGGCGAGGTCTGCCAGGCCGCGAACGACAATGGCGGCGGGCAGGTCGTCGTCTCCGGCAACAAGGCCGCGGTCGAGCGCGCGGTCGCGATCGCCAAGGACAAGGGCGCGAAACGCGCGATGCTGCTGCCCGTGTCCGCGCCGTTCCATTGCGCGCTGATGCAGCCCGCCGCCGACGCGATGGCCGAAGCCTTGGCCAGGGTGGCGGTCAAGCCGCCCGCCGTTGCGCTGGTCGCGAACGTGCTGGCGCGCCCGGTCACGATGCCGCCCGAGATCGTGACGAGCCTCGTGCGGCAGGTCACCGGCACGGTGCGCTGGCGCGAGTGCGTCGCCTTCATGGCGGGCGCGGGGGTTGATTCATTTTATGAGATTGGCGCCGGCAAGGTGCTGTCCGGACTCGTGAAACGCATCGCGCCGGGCGCGACCGGCACCGCGATCGGCTCGCCGGAGGACGTCGCGGCGTTCAAGGCGCGGGTGCGATGACGGAGCGTCGTTATGTGCTTGCGCGCGGCCGTGTTCCGGCCATCCCCGCGCGCTGGCCAAGCCATTGGAAGTATGGTAACCGAACCCCGTCTTGGGTGGGGCAACCAAGCGAGGGGGCTGCTGAAACGGACCCTCCAACAACGACGGTTGCACGCCGCCTTCCACCACGACGAGGCTGTGACGACTATAGGTCGCGCTGCCGACCGCCCATTGAGAAGAACACGAGGGTCAAGCGATGAGTGACATTGCCGAGCGGGTGAAAAAGATCGTCGTGGAGCACCTCGGCGTCGAGCCGGACAAGGTGACCGAAGCGGCGAGTTTCATCGACGACCTCGGCGCCGACAGTCTCGATACGGTCGAGTTGGTGATGGCGTTCGAGGAAGAGTTCGGCTGCGAGATTCCCGACGATGCGGCCGAAACCATCCTGACGGTTGGCGATGCCGTCAAATTCCTCGAAAAGAACGCGAAGAGCTGACACCTCCGCCGACAACCGGTCGCAATTTCAAACCCGCGCCGCGGCCGTCGCCGCGGCGTGGCGATGCGAGCGCGGGCAGACGGGGTTGGCCGTTCCACGATGGTGCTGGACAGTCGGTGGGCGAGCCGCGCAGGTTGCGGTGTCGGGATTCTCCGACGTTCGCCGATGCTGTCACGCCGGGTCCGAGGTCTGCGCGCTTGCGGCATCGTCATGGGAGCTTCACAATCCGCCACGCGAGGAATTTGCAGGATCGCGCGCCGTTGCCCGTGCCGGGTCGGTCGGCGCGATCGCCCGGGTAGGGAGCCGGCATGAGACGCGTCGTCGTCACGGGGCTCGGTATGGTCTCGCCGCTCGGGTGCGGCGCCGAACCCACGTGGCAACGCCTGATCGCCGGACACAGCGGCGCAAGCCGGATCGAGCGGTTCGACGTCTCCGACCTGCCGGCCAAGATCGCCTGCCAAGTTCCCCGCGGCGATGGCGCCGATGGCACCTACAATCCCGACCAGTGGATGGAGCCGAAGGAACAGCGCAAGGTCGACGAATTCATCATCTTCGCGATGTGCGCCGCGCGCCAGGCGCTCGATCACGCCGGCTGGATGCCGCAAAGCTACGACGAACAGATCGCGACCGGCGTGATGATCGGCTCGGGGATCGGCGGGATCGAAGGCATCGCCGAGACCGCCGTCATCCTGCACGAGAAGGGCCCGCGGCGCGTGTCGCCGTTCTTCATTCCCGGCCGCCTCATCAATCTCGCGTCCGGCTACGTCTCGATCGCATTCGGCCTCAAGGGTCCCAATCACGCGGTGGTCACCGCATGTTCCACCGGCGCTCACGCGATCGGCGACGCCGCGCGGCTGATCGCGCTCGGCGACGCGGACGTCATGGTCGCGGGCGGCACCGAGTCACCGGTCAGCCGGATATCGCTCGCGGGATTTGCCTCCTCCCGCGCGCTTTCGACGCACTTCAACGACACGCCGGAGCGCGCGTCGCGTCCCTATGATCGCGACCGCGACGGCTTCGTGATGGGCGAGGGGGCGGGCGTGGTCGTGCTCGAAGACCTGGATCACGCCCGGAATCGCGGCGCGACGATCTATGCCGAAGTGATCGGCTACGGCATGTCGGGCGACGCCTACCACATCACGGCGCCATCGCCGGAAGGCGACGGCGCCTATCGCAGCATGGCGGCGGCGCTCAAGCGCGCCAAGATCAGCCCGTCCGAGCTCGACTACATCAACGCGCATGGCACATCGACGCCGCTCGGCGACGAGATCGAGCTCGGCGCGGTGCACCGCCTCGTCGGCAACGCGGCCGGGCGCATCTCGATGTCGTCGACCAAGTCCTCGATCGGGCACCTGTTGGGCGCGGCCGGCGCGGTCGAGGCGATCTTCTGCATCCTGGCGATGCGCGACCAGGTCGTGCCGCCGACGATCAACCTGGACAATCCCTCGGTGGACACGCCGATCGACCTTGTCCCGCACAAGGCGCGCGAGCGCGACGTGGACGTGGTACTCTCCAACTCATTCGGGTTCGGCGGAACCAACGCGTCTCTGGTGTTTCGCCGCTTCGCGGAGTAACCAGTGGTATCGCTTCACCCTTTCGCCACATTTGGACGTAACCTGCCTGCGCGATCCGACGAGCGGACATGACGGATTACGGGCGACGCACCGCGGGCGATCCCGGCGACACCAGGCGCGTGACACCGCGCAGCCCGCGCGCCGCTCTGGAGCCTGAATACATGGTGGAGCCGAGCAACCGACCGTCGCGCCGGGCGCGCCATCCGCTCGTGATCGCCGGCAATGCGATCTTCACCATCATCCTGATCGCCGCCATCGCGGGCGGCATCGTCTATTCGCTCGGCAAAGGTCGTTTCGACGCGCCGGGCCCGCTCGACAACGACAAGATCGTCAACATCCCGCGCGGCCTCGGCCTGCGCGAGATCGCGGATGTGCTCGCGCGCGAGAACGTCATCGACCAGCCCTGGTTCTTCATCGGCGGCGTCGTCGTGCTCAAGGCGCGCGAAGACCTCAAATACGGCGAGTACAAATTCACCAAGAGCATCAGCCTGCGCGACGCGATCGAGACCATCGTGTCCGGCAAGGTGATCCAGCACGCCTTCACGATTCCCGAAGGCCTCACCTCGGAGCAGATCATCTCGCGCCTGGTGGAGGTCGATTTCCTCGCCGGGAACATCAAGGAAGTCCCGAAGGAAGGCACGCTGCTGCCCGAGACCTACAGCTTCCCGCGCGGCACGACTCGCGAGCAGGCGATCCAGCGCATGCAGCAGGCGCAAAAGCGCGCGCTGGCCGAGATCTGGGAGCGGCGCAGCGCCGACATTCCGGTCAAGACGCCGGAGCAGCTCGTCACGCTCGCCTCGATCGTCGAGAAAGAGACCGGAAAGCCGGACGAACGCAGCCGCGTCGCCGCGGTGTTTGCCAACCGCCTCAAGGCGCGCATGCGGCTTCAGTCCGACCCGACCATCATCTACGGCCTGGTCGGCGGCAAGGGAACGCTCGGCCGCCCGATCATGAAATCCGAGATCGAGCAGGCGACGCCCTACAATACGTATGTGATCGAGGGGCTGCCGCCCGGGCCGATCGCCAATCCGGGCCGCGGCTCGCTCGAAGCGGTCGCCAATCCGGCACGCACCAAGGAGCTCTATTTCGTCGCCGACGGCACCGGCGGGCACGCCTTCGCCGAAAACCTGCAGCAGCATCAGCAGAACGTCGCGCGGCTGCGCCAGTTCGAGCAGCAGGTGCGCACGAACTCGCCCACCGACACCGCGATCCCGTTCGCTCAGCCGACGGCGCCGGTCACACCCGCTCCCGCGCCGGCTCCGGCCACCAAGAACACCAAGAAGAGCGCGACCAAGAAGCAGTGACGGCGCCGGCGCCGCGCTTTAGCTTGTGACCGCCTTCCCCCGCCGTTAAAACCTCTCTTCCTCTTACCGGGAATCGGGGCGCGATGACGCTGTCGAGCATGACCGGCTTTGCGCGGGCCGACGGCGTCGCCGGGGCCTATCACTGGGCCTGGGAGTTGAAATCCGTCAACGCCAAGGGGCTCGAGCCGCGGCTGCGCCTGCCGGCCGGCTGGGACGTGATTGAGCCGGCGTTGCGGACGCGCGTCGGCAAGGCGCTCGCGCGCGGCTCCGTGCACGGGAATTTGAGCGTACAGCGCGCCGGCGTGCCGCCGGTGGTGCGCGTCAACGAGCCGGTGCTCGCCGCGATACTGTCGACCATGCACGACGTCGCGAAGCGCGTCGACAGCGACCGGCCAACTCTCGATGGCATCCTCAGCATGAAGGGCGTGATCGAGGTGATCGATCAGGACGAGAGCGAGGACGAGCGCCGCGCCGGCGAAGCGGCGGTGATCGCGGGTTTCGACGTGGCGCTGACGAGCCTCAACGAGATGCGCCGCCGCGAAGGCGACGCGCTCGGCGCGGTGCTCGCAGCGCGGCTCGACGAGATCGCGGCGCTCACGGCGCGCGCCGAAGGCACGCCCGGCCGCCGCCCCGAGGCGATCAAGGCGCGTCTGGTCGAGCAGGTCGCGACCTTGCTCGATACCTCGACGCGCTTCGATGCCGACCGCCTGCACCAGGAGGCGATCCTGATCGCCTCGAAGGCCGATATCCGCGAGGAGCTCGACCGCCTCGTCGCGCATGTCGCGCAGGCGCGCCATCTGATCGCGGCCGGCGGGCCGGTCGGGCGCAAGCTCGATTTCCTGTCGCAGGAGCTCAACCGCGAATCCAATACGCTGTGCGCGAAGTCGAACGACGTCGAGCTCACCAACATTGGGCTTGAGCTCAAGACCGTGGTCGAGCAATTCCGCGAGCAGGTGCAGAACCTCGAATGAACGCTACGCCCGAGATCGCCCGCCGGGGCATCATGCTGGTCGTGTCCTCGCCCTCGGGCGCGGGCAAGACGACGCTGACGCGCAATCTCCTCGAGATGGAGGAGAACGTCAGCCTCTCGGTTTCGGTCACGACGCGCGAGAAGCGCCTGAGCGAGATCGAAGGGGTGCACTATCATTTCATCTCGAAGCGACGCTTCGAACAGATGCGCGATTCCGACGAGCTGCTCGAATGGGCCGAGGTGCACGGCAACTACTACGGCACGCCGCGCGAGCCGGTCGAGAAAGCGCTGTCGTCCGGCCGCGACATGCTGTTCGACATCGACTGGCAGGGCACGCAGCAGCTCTACGCCAAGATGCGCGCCGATGTGGTGAGCGTGTTCGTGCTGCCGCCGTCGGCCACTGAGCTGAAGGTGCGGCTCGAACGGCGCGCCGAGGACTCGGCGGAGACGATCAGGCGCCGCCTGCGCGCGGCCGCGCAGGAGATCCCGCACTGGAACGAATACGACTACGTGCTGGTCAACCGCGATCTCGACAAGAGCTTCGTGCGGCTGCGTGCGATCCTCACCGCCGAGCGGCTCAAGCGCGTGCTGATGCCGAACCTGCACAGCTTCGTCGCCGAGCTGCTGGCGGATTTGCGCAAGATCGAGGAGTAGGCCGTTACGCCGTCAAGATCACGCGCCCGACCACGCGCCCGCCGCGCAGATCGTCGAGCGAGGCCTGCGCGGCCGAGAGCGGGCGCTCCTGCGTCGGCACCGGCGTAACCTTGCCGGCGCGCGCGAGCGCCATCATCTCGTGCGCTTCGGCGAGCGTGCCGGTCATCGTGCCCTCGATCGTCATCGCGCGCAGCGGAAACATCGCGATCGCGGTCTGGTAGCTGCCGCCGAGCAATCCCGTGATCACGACCTTGCCGCCCTTGGCGATGGCGCCGACGGCGAACGCCAGCGAGCCGTCGGAGCCGACGAAATCGACCGCGCCCGCGACGCCTCCGGTCGCCTTCAACAGCGCCTTGCGGGCGCCCGCATCGGCCGGATCGTAGGCGGCGGCGGCGCCCGCCGCGAGCGCGGCCTCGCGTTTCTTCGCATCGATGTCGGCGACGATCGGCGCATCGGCGAACATCGCGCGCGCGAGCGCAAGGCCCATCATGCCGACGCCACCGAGGCCGACCAGCAGGATCGGTCCGCGCGTCGCGCGCTCGGTCAGACGCTTCAAGGCCGAGAACGCCGTGATGCCGGAGCACATGTAGGCGCCGGCGAGGCCCGCCGGCAGCGGATCGTGCTCGATCAGGTAGCGCGGATGCGGCACCAGCACGTGGGTCGCAAATCCGCCGTCGACCTGGACGCCGAGATGACGTGGCGCCGCGCAAAGGTTTTCTTCGCCGGCGCGGCAGGCCGCGCATTGGCCGCAACCGATCCAGGGAAACACCGCATAGGATTTGCCCGTCTCGATCCGTGCGTCCGGCCCGGCTTGCTCGACGGTGCCGGCGATCTCGTGGCCGAGCGTGAAGGGCAGCGTGCGCCCCTGCGTCACGTCGAGCTTCTTCTCCCCGCCGAGACCGAAATAGCCGTCCTGCAGATGGATGTCGGAATGGCACACGCCGCAGCGGCTGATGCGCACCAGGACTTCGGTGCCGCGCGGCGTCGGCGTCTCGACGACCGTTTCGCACAGCGGGGTCGCATAGGCGGTCAGCGATTGGCGGATCATGCGGGCCACGTCAGTCCTCCGGCGTCTTTCCAACATGGTCGGCGAAGGCGCGCGCGAGCGCAACGAATCCCTCAACCGGAATCTCCTCGGCGCGCGCGGTCGGATCGATGCCGGCCGCAGCGAGCAGCGCCAGCGGATCGGGTCCGAGCGGGCGCAGGCTCGCGCGCAGCATCTTGCGGCGCTGTCCGAAGGCGGCCTGCGTCACGCGTTCAAGGGTGCGGCGGTCGCAGGGGAGGGGCGCCGCGCGAGGCACAAGCTGGACCAGCGACGAGGTCACCTTCGGCGGCGGCACGAAGGCGGACGGCGCGATGTCGAACAGGATCTTGGCCTCGGTGCGCCAGCCGGCCAGCACCGAGAGGCGCCCGTAGGTCTTCGAGCCGGGCTTTGCCACGATGCGTTCTGCCACCTCGCGCTGGAACATCAGCACGAGCCGGTCGTACCAGGGCGGCCACGGCTCTGTTGTGAGCCACGACACCAGCAGCGCGGTCGCGATGTTGTAGGGCAGGTTCGCGACGATGCGCGCCGGCTTATCGCCGAGCAGCGGTCGCACGTCGAAGCTGAGCGCATCGTCCGCGACGATCGTGAGACGGCCCGGATGATGCGCCGCGATTTCTTCCAGCGCGGCGACCGCGCGTTCGTCGCGCTCGATCGCCACCACGTGGCGCCCACCTTCGGCGATCAGCGCGCGCGTGAGCCCGCCGGGTCCGGGTCCGACCTCGACCACCGTCACGCCGTCGAGCGGGCCGGCGGCGCGCGCGATGCGCCCCGTGAGGTTGAGGTCGAGCAGGAAGTTCTGGCCCAGCGACTTGCGGGCGGAGAGGCCGTGGCGGCGGATCACATCGCGCAGCGGCGGCAGAGCGTCGGGCGCGCTCATTGCGCCGCCGCTGGCACCGTCACGGGGCTGGCAAGCCGCGCCGCGAGCTTGAGCGCGGCGGTAAGGCTCAACGGGCTCGCGCGCCCGGTTCCGGCGATGTCGAAGGCGGTGCCGTGATCGGGCGAGGTGCGCACGAACGGGAGGCCGAGCGTGACGTTGACCGCATGGTCGAACGCGAGCGTCTTGATCGGGATCAGCGCCTGGTCGTGGTACATCGCGAGCGCGGCGTCGTAGGTGCGCCGCGCGGCGGCGTGGAACATGGCGTCGGCGGGGAGGGGACCGCGCGCGTCGATCCCCTCGGCGCGCAGCCGTTCGACCGCGGGCGCGACCACGGCGCGGTCCTCCTCGCCGAGCATTCCGTCCTCGCCGGCATGCGGATTGAGGCCGGCGACCGCGAGGCGCGGATGCGGGATGCCGAAGCGCGCCCGAAGATCGCGCGCGACGATGCGCCCCGTGTCCACGATCAGCTCCGTGGTCAGCGCGCCCGGCACGTCGCGCACCGGCAGATGGATCGTCACCGGCACGACCGCGAGGTCGGGCGACCACAGCATCATGACGGGGTGCACGGCCTTGCCGGTATGCGCCTGCGCGAGCTTTGCGAGGTATTCGGTGTGTCCCGGCTCGGCGAAGCCGTTGCGGTAGAGCACGGATTTCGCGATCGGGTTGGTGACGACGGCGCGCGCGCGTCCGGCGAAGACCGAGGCGACCGCGCGCCGGATCGAGGCGATCGCGGCGGGCGCGCTCGATGCGTCGGGATGACCCGGCTCCGCGGTGACGGGCTCGTCGAGCGCGACCACGGGCAGCGCCGTGTCGAACGTGGCCTGCGTCTCCTCGGGGTCGATCTCGCGCAGCGGGATCGTGAGGCCGAGCAGCTTTGCGCGCCGCGCCAGGAAGGCCGCGTCCCCGATCACGTGGAACGGCGGCAGGGCGAGCTCGGCCCGCTTCCGCCACGCGAGGAGCGTGATGTCGGGACCGATCCCGGCCGGCTCGCCGAGCGTCAGCGCCAGCGGTCCCGTCATCGCGCGCCGACCTACCTGAGCTCGATCAGAGCCTGGGCGCGCAGCTCTTTGAGGAATTTCTTCGACAGCGCGTTATAGCGCTCGGTGTAGAGCTCGTCGCGCGCCTCGCGCCGCGTCGGCGTCTCGCTCGAGCTCGCCTCCTTGCTGCATACGGCGAACAATTCGACGCCCGTCATGGTGGTGTCCGGCGGCGTCAAATGGCCGACGGGGGTATTGTTGAGCACTTCGCGCTGCGGCCCCGGCAAGTCGGCGGACAGGCGCCGGACGGTGTCGCGCACGGCGACGTCCGGCAGCGCCATCGCCAGGCGCACGCCCTCATCGCAGTTCTGGAAGCGCGCGCGCAGGCTCTCGGCCTCGCGCTTGCGCGCCTCGAGTATATTGGTGCTGCTTCCCTTCGGCACCAACAGCAGGATCGGGCGCAGCACGTATTCGTAGCCTGTTGCCTCTTGCTTGTTCTTCGATTGCAGCGCGGCCGCGACGTCCTTTTCGCCGACCTGCAAGCTTCCCTGGAATTTGCCGCGGACGATCTGGTTCCACACGAAGTCGGCGTGAATGCGCGCCTTCAAGGCATCGACGTCGATACCGCTCTGCTTGAGCGCGGCGTTGAACTGCTGCGGTGTCAGGCCGGCGCGGCGCGCGATACCCGCATAGGCGGTCTCGATCTCGCGCTTGGGCACCTCGGCGATGTAGCGCTTGGAAAGCTGGACCTTCAGCTTGTCGTCGATCAGCTCGTCGAGCACCTCCTGGCGCGCCGGCGCCTTATGGGTCGAGAGCTGCAGCAGCTTGCTGCGTTGCGCGATGTCGGTCGCGGTGATCGGCTCGCCGTTGACGATCGCGACGATCTGGGCGCGCGCGGGCGCGTGGCCAAAGGTCAGCGCCGCGGCCGCGAGCAGGACGGTCGCAAGCACGCGCCGCGCAAGCGCGGTCCGCGGCGCGATTGGCCGCCGGCTCGACGATCCGCCAGGATGGCCGGATCGGTTCGCTGTCGTCGCAGTGAAGGGCGTCATCTCTCCGTCCTTGCTGTCGCCCCCGAAGTCCCGTTTCCTCGTTGCCGCCGCGCGCGTGCCGCAACATTGCGGCGGCTCAGAGACCAAGTCCCTGGCCCGTGCCGTTGGTGTTGGAATTATTCTGGTTCAGGCTCTGGCTAAAGCTCGTGCCGCCCAGCGTGCGCAGGTTGATCACGACCATCACCTTCTGGTCGGTCGTTGTCGTGCCGCTGTAATTGTAGTCGGTGCTGTAGTTGACCGAGATCGCGAAGCAATCGTCGATGTAGCCGATGCCGATCCGGTGCTGATTGATCTGGTGTGCTTCCAGGTCGTAGCGCGCCCCGCCGACCAAGCTCCAGTTCTGCGTCAGCTTCAGGTTCACGGTCCCGACGATGCCCTGCCGGCGCTCCAGGAAGCCGATCTCCGGCTGCGCGGCGTAGTTGCCATACAACGCCGTCAGGGTGATGCGGTCGAAGTTCGCGCGGCCTTCAAGCTCGATCCGGCGGGCCTCGAAGGTCTCGTGATCGAACAGGAAGCGCGAGATGAAGGTGTAGATGTTGTCCGGCTGATAGGCGATGCGTGCCACGTAGTCGGACACGGGCGTTTCCAGACCGCTGGTCAGACCGGTGTTGACGTTGTCGGCGACCGCGAACGAATTCTGGCCGAATAGCTGGTAGGACTGCCCGAACAGCACGTTGACGAATCCGGCCTTGTTGAACTGCGCGGTGTACTGCACGCCGACATTGGCGCGCGTGCCGCCCTCGACGCGGTCCCAGCCGGAGAACTTGTTGACGCTGAACAGGTTGCTGTCGTCGAAGATAAGGCTCTGGGCGTCTTCGTTGGGCAGCCTGCCGATGCTGGTCTCGTCCGGCCGCACGATCAATTGCGCGATCGGCTCGATCGTCTGCGTGCCCCAGGACTGCGCGTCGATGAAGGGATAGCGATACTCGAGGCCGACCGCCGGCATGACGCGTGCGACCGTGCTGTCGCCGGGGGCGAGGAAGTTGGACACGCCGGGCTGCGGGTCGATCGAGAGCGCGGCGACATCGGCGCGCATCGACACGAAGGGCGTCCACTTCTCGCCATAGGGGTCGATGAAGGTGCGCCTCCAAGTCGCCTCCGCGGACGCGCGCGTGTAGGTGCCGGGGAAACCGCGCAGAATGCAGCTTGCCGGCGTCTTGATCGAGGGATCCGGGCTGATGGTGTCGCATTGCCCGCTGTTGAGGGCGGCCTGGGTGATCGGATCGAAGTCGGCCTGATCGCGCGACAGGCTCGTCAGGTTGAATTTGTAGGTCACCTCGCCGCCCAGCACCGACGACTTGACGTTCTTGTAATCGATCACCGGAAGGACGAGGGGGAGCTGCTTCTGCACGTCGCTCACGGACAGGCCGTAGAAGTACATTCCGCGGATGTCGAAATAGCTGCTCGCGCCGCGTCCCGTCAGATAGAGCTGCGAGACCGTCTCCAGGCCACCCGACTTCAACGGGTCGGCGGTGACGAAGTAGGTGCGCAGGCCGTAGTCCTGCAGGAACAGCTTGTCGGTGAGAAGCGAGCCGTCCCAGCCCCAGACCCAGTTGCTGCTCAAGCTGAACTGGCCGGTGGTGTCGATATTGCCGCGAAAGAAGCGATCACCGGGCGAGCCGACGCCGACGGTGTCGGCGAAATACTTCTGGTCCGCCTGGAAGATGCCAGCCGCGCGGATCATGTAGGAGCCGTTCATCAGGCGCTCGCGCCACTCGCCCTGCAGCAGCAAGCCCTGCCGCGTCGTCGCGGTCGGCGTCAGCGTGAAGTCGTAATCCGGCGCCAGCGCCCAGAAATACGGGACCGTGACGGCGGCGCCGTAGGCGCTGGAATACGACACCCGTGGATCGACCACGCCGGTCTTGCGCTTCACCGTCGGGTCCGGGGTAGAAAGATACGGCCAGTAGAACAGGGGGAAGCCGAACGCTTCGAGCCGCGCCTGCTCGAAATAGATCATCTTCTCGGTCTCGTCGTGGATGATGCGCGTCGCCTTGACCTGCCAGCGCGGCGGCTTGCTCGGATCGTCCTTGCACGGCTCGCAGGCCGTGTAGACGCCGTTCTGGAACACGGTGTAGCGCTTGTCGCTGCGGTCGGCGCGCGGCGCCGCGAAGCGGGTCTTGTCGGCGCCCTCAAGCTGGAGCGAATCGACGAAACCGTCGCGGAACTGTTCGTTGAGGTCCAGCGTCTGGCCGCGCACGACCTTGCCGTCGGCTTCGGTGAGCAGGACGTTGCCCTCCGCGCGCAGCCGCTTGGTCTTCTTGTCGTAGACGACCTTGTCGGCCTGGAGCTGCGAGCCCTCGTAATAGATCTGCACGTTCCCGACCGCGATGATGCGGTCGTTGGTGTTGTCGTATTGCATCTCGTCGGCGCGCACGAGCATCTGCGCGTTCGGATCCTTCTCGCCCGCCGACATGCGCGAGGAGGCGGTGGGTGGCGGCTTGCCGGTCGGAACGCCGACCCAGGGCTGGGGTCTGTTGTCGAACTGCGCCAGCGCGGGACGAACGCCACCGCCGGCCGTGAGCGCGACCGCCACGACCGCAGCAAAGGCCAAAGCCGCGACGCGGCTCACCCAACACAACTCTGAAGGCCGAGCGGTGATCGCCGCGGCCATCACCCGTCCTCCTGGTACAGCAGCACAATGAAGCCCGTCAGTCCCCCCGCGAGGACAGGAAGCCAAGCCGCGGCTGCCGGATGCAGCAGCTCCGCTTTGCTCAAATCCTCGGTCACCTTGGAGAGTACATAAAGCAGAAAGCCCGCCGCGATGCCACTCAAAACCATTTTCGTAACGCCGCCAAAGCGAAAGAACCTTAAGCTAACGCAACACGCAAGCATCACCATCGCCGCCAGCAGGAACGGTCGGGCGATCAGGATGTGGTACTGCAGCTTATAGCCTGCCGCGACCAGACCGGACCGTTCCGCGATGTCGATATACGAGGGAAGATCCCAAAATGGGACGGTCTCGGGCGTGGAGAAGCTTTCGCGCACCTGCGCGGAGGTGAGGTTGGTCTTGACTTCATAGACGTCGTATTCGCGCGGCGCCGCGCCGTTCGCGTAGACGCGGGCCTGGTCGAGACGCCAATGCCCGGTTTCCAGCAAGGCGCGCTTGGCTTCGATGCGTTCGAGCGCCTTGCCGGCCGGGTCGAAGGTGAACACGCTCACGCCGTCGAGCCGCACGCCCTGTTCCTGGCTGGTGGCCGCATAGACGATCGACTGACCGTCGGTACTCTTCTGGCGCACCCAAAAGCCGAAGCTCGTATCCTGCAGCGCGGCCTGTTTCTCGCCGAACATCTCCGCCTGGAGGCGCTTCGACCATTCGCTCATCACCGCCGATATCGGATTGTAGATCGCCGTCGCCACGATCCCGAGCCCGAAAGCCGCGATGACGGCGGGCGCGACGAACTGCCAGGCCGACATTCCGGCCGAGCGCGCGACCACCAGCTCGTTGCGCCGCGACAGCGCGAGGTAGCACGCCATGGCGCCGACCAGCACCGAGAACGGCAACAGCCGTTCGGTCAGTTGGGGAACCCGGAAGAACGAGGTCTTGGCGACCACCCAGGCCGAGAGATTGGGCACGTCCGCGGAGCGGCGCATCAGTTCGATGTAGTCGACCAGAACCACGAGCAGGAAGATGCCGAAAAACACCGACATCACCGCGCTGAGGAAGCGCAGGCCGAAATAGCGGAGAAGGGTGCGCGACACCATGTGGGGCTCGGCCTCAGGTCGGCGCCAGGCGCCGCGTCAGCCGCCCGAACAGCGAGCCGATCGGCTGCATGATGAACGCCGGCGGCTCCAGCACGACGCCGCGCCCGATCGCAAAAAGACCGATCGCGATCGTCGCGAACAGCGAGGCATAGAGGATGTACACCGCGAGCACGGTCTGCGTCGCCACCACGTTGCAGACGAATCCGATCAGGCGCAGCACGGCGGTGCAGGCGAGCGCCATGATGACCGACACTTCGCGGCTTTGCCGGCTGGTGCGCGGCGCGCCGAGGATCGCAAAGCAGATGATCGTGAAGGCGATCGGATAGATCGGCGCCGCCAGCCGGTCATGCAGCTCGGCGCGGAAATGCGTTGGAACCTGCTTGTAGACGGTGTCGGACGGATCGGGGAACGCAAGGTCCCATAGATTTCGCTCGCGCACGCCCGGCGGTTGGATGGTGGGGCCGGCGGTGAAGCGGGAGAGGTCGAAGGCATAGCGGTCGAACCGCACGATGGTCGGATCCGGGCGTCCGGTTTCGAGCCGCTGCACGCTCCCGTTCGACAGGATCAGGAACGTGCCCGACCCAGTCTCGGCGATCTCGCCATATTCGGAGAGCGAGGTGACCCGCTCCTTGGGATCGCGCCGGTCATCGATGAAGATGCCGAGAAGCTGGCCGTCGGGGCGCCGCTCGCGGATATGCAGGGTGAGGCCGCGCTCGATCTGCGTGAAGCGCCCGGGCTGGATCACGTTGATCACGAAATCCGCCTTCACCTTGGTCGCCCAGTCGCGCAGTTCGCTCAGGCCCTTGGGCGCCAAATAGGCGCTGACCCCCAAGACCAGCAGCGAGACCACGATGGTGGTCGTCATGAAGGGCCGAAAGATGCGCCACGGCGACATGCCGGCAGCGTTCATCACCACGATCTCGGAATCCGTGTTCAACCGATTGAGCGTATGGCCGACGGCCACCACCAGCGAGATCGGCGCGATGATCAGCACCAGCATCGGGATGAGCAGTCCGGTGATGCCGACGAAGGTCAGCACGGTCTGGCGCTGATTCGTCATCAGGTCGATTTCACGCAGCGCGTGCGTGAGCCAGATGACCATCGTCAGGCTGATACAGATCAGCAGAAACGCGCCGAACGTGGTCCGGAAGATGTAGCGGTCGAGCGCACCCATAGAGCGACGGCTTCCCCCAGGTTCAGCGATGGCTTCCCGCGACGCAGCATGCCCCGACGCATCGCACCAGACCCTTAAACGCGATCGATGGCAAGACGGGGGCAACTGCTTGGGCAACGATCTCGCAACGCGGCCGCCGATGCGCTAAGGGAGACCCCGAAATGGCCTGAAGTTCCGCGGAGTTCCCGCGCGCGCCGGCCGCGTCGTTTACCAAGATAAGGATTCATTCTCATGGCCGAGGCCCCGAAACTCAGCTTTGCCCCGATCGCGGCGCCGGGGAGCGGTGTTCTCGTCGTGTTCTGCGACAGCGATCTGCGTTTCGGGGCGCGGACCCGGACAGTGCTCGGCTCGGCCTTGGACATGGTGACGCGCGCCGCCAAAGCCGACCGGTTCACGGGCAAAAGCGGCTCGGCGCTCGACATCGTGGCGCCGGCCGGAATGAAGCTCTCACGTCTCGTCATCATCGGCGCCGGCAAGGCGGCGGAGCGCAAGTCGCAGGATTTCGTCAAGCTCGGTGGTGCCGCCATGGGGCGAATTCCCGCGGCCGCGAGCGAGGCGACGATCGTGCTGGATTTTGCCGACGGCGCCGCCAAGCCGGACGTCGCGGCGGATATTGCGCTTGGCGCGACGCTGCGCGCCTATTCGTTCGACCGCTACAAGACCAAGCGCAAGGAGGGCGAGGAGCCGCCCGTCAAGCGCCGCGTCACGCTCGCGGTCGCCGACGTCCCCGCCGCACGGCGCGCGTGGGCGGGGCGGCAGGCCGTTGCCGACGGCGTGGTGCTCGCGCGCGACCTCGTCAACGAGCCGCCGAACGTGCTGTTTCCGGTCGAATTCGCGCGCCGCGCGAGCGCCTTGCGCAAGCTCGGCGTCGGCATCCAGGTCCTCGACGTCGCCGCGATGCGCAAGCTCGGCATGGGCGCGCTGCTCGGTGTCGGGCAGGGCTCGCGGCAGGACAGCCGCGTCGTGGTCATGCGCTGGAACGGCGGCAAGAAAGGGACGCCGCCGCTCGCCTTCATCGGCAAGGGCGTGTGCTTCGACACCGGCGGCATCTCGATCAAGCCGGCCGCCGGCATGGAAGACATGAAGGGCGACATGGCGGGCGCGGCCTGCGTGGTCGGGCTGATGCATGCGCTCGCCGGCCGCAAGGCCAAGGTGAACGCGATCGGCGCGATCGGCCTGGTCGAGAACATGCCCGACGGCAACGCGCAGCGGCCGGGCGACATCGTCACCTCGATGTCCGGTCAGACCATCGAGATCATCAACACCGACGCCGAAGGGCGCCTCGTGCTCGCCGATGTCTGCCACTACGTCAACACGCGCTTCAAGCCGAAGTTCATGATCGATCTCGCGACCTTGACCGGCGCCATCATCGTGTCGCTCGGGCAGGACTATGCCGGAATGTTCGCCAATGACGACAAGCTCGCCGAGCGCCTGACGCAGGCAGGCCTTGCGACCGGTGAGCGCGTGTGGCGCATGCCGCTCGGGCCCGAATACGACAAGATGATCGATTCCAAGTTCGCCGACATGAAGAACACCGGCGGGCGCTTCGGCGGCTCGATCACGGCGGCTCAGTTCATTCAGCGCTTCGTCGGCAAGACGCCCTGGGCGCATCTCGACATCGCCGGCACCGGCTTCGCCTCGCCCGCATCCGACATCAACAAGAGCTGGGGCTCGGGCTGGGGCGTGCGCCTCCTCGATCGGCTGGTCGCGGAGGAGTATGAGGGGTAGCTTCGCGCCGGTATTTCGATCGGACACCACGATGTGATACAGACAAGCATGGTCAAAGCACTCGAACTCGCCATGACGAAGGCTGCGGACCTGCCCGAGGCGGCGCAGGAGCAGCTCGGACGCGAGCTTCTCGAACGGATCGACAACTTGTCGAGCCTGCGCGCTGAAATTCAGATCGGGCTCGACGAACTGGATGCCGGAAAAGGCGAAGAGCTCGATGTCGAGGAATTGATCCGCGAAGCTCGCAAAGAGCATGGCTGATGGTGACAAACGCGTCGTCTGGGCACCGCGGGCGCGGCGCGATATTCGGGAAATCTGGCTCTATTTCGCTCGCATCGCGTCGCCGGATGTCGCCGACGACATATCACGCGAAATCCATCGCGTCGGAGCGCGGCTCGGAATCCATCCACTGATGGGACGCCCGAGAGACGAGCTCGTTCCGGGGTTGCGGTCGATCCTCGTTCATCCGCACATCATCTTTTACCGCGTCTCTGATCGTGTTGAGATCGCCCGTGTCTTGCATCAACGCCGAGATCTTGGCTCGGTGCTTTCCGGCGACAACAGCGATGCGACGCGAGGCCGGAGACGATGACCGAGCTCCTTTTCTATCACCTGCAGCGCCAGCCGATCGAGCGCGTGCTGCCGAGCCTGCTGGAACGCTCGCTCGAGCGTGGCTGGCGCGCCGTCGTGCAGGTCGCGACCGATGAGCGCGTCGACGCGCTCGACGCGCATCTGTGGACCTATCGCGAGGACGGCTTCCTCGCGCACGGCACCTACCGCGAGAGTGACCCGAATGCGCAGCCGGTGCTGCTCACCGTGCACGACGACAATCCGAACGGCGCGCATGTGCGCTTCCTGATCGACGGCGTGGCGGTGCCGGCGGATGCCTCGACCTATCAGCGCATCGTGCTGCTGTTCGACGGCGAGGACGACGACGCGGTCGCGGCCGCGCGCGCGCGCTGGAGCGAGGCCAAGGCCGGCGGCCTCGACGTCACCTACTGGCAGGCCGACGAGAACGGCCGCTGGGAAAAGAAGGCGTGATCCTGGTGTGATCCGCTCGTCCCCGCGAAAGCGGGGACCCAGTCCTTTGGCCAAGAACTGGATGCCCGCTTTCGCGGGCATGAGCGGAGCATGTCTCGACATCGCGGCGTCATGCATTAAACAGTCCGCATGCTGGTGATCGATGACATCTCGCTGCGCGTCGCGGGGCGCCTGTTGCTCGACGGCGCCTCGGCGCGCATTCCCGACGGCGCCCGCGTCGGCCTGATCGGGCGCAACGGCATCGGCAAGACCACGCTGTTCCGCGCGATCACGCACGACATCCCGCTGGAGCATGGATCGATCGCGCTGCCGGCGCGCGCGCGCATCGCCCGGCTCTCGCAGGAAGCGCCGGCCGGTCCGGAAAGCCTGATCGACGTCGTGCTCGCGGCCGACACCGAGCGCGCCGCACTGCTGGCCGAGGCCGAGTCCGCGCGCGATCCCCACCGCATCGCCGAGATCCAGACCCGGCTCGCCGACATCGGCGCGCATGCGGCGCCTGCGCGTGCCGCCTCCATTCTCGCCGGCCTCGGCTTCGACGAGGCGGCGCAGCAGCGCCCCTGCGCCGACTTCTCGGGCGGCTGGCGCATGCGCGTCGCGCTCGCCTCCGTGCTGTTCGCGCAGCCGGACCTCCTGCTGCTCGACGAGCCGACCAACTACCTCGACCTCGAAGGCACGTTGTGGCTCACCGACCATCTCGCGCGCTACCCGCACACTGTCATCGTGATCAGCCATGACCGCGACCTGCTCGACGACGCGGTCGACTGGATCCTGCATGTCGACGCCGGCAAGCTCACGCTCTATCGCGGCGGCTATTCGGCCTTCGCGCGCCAGCGTGCGGAGCGCCAGGCGCTCGACCAGAAGCTCGCCAAGAAGCAGGAGGCCGTGCGCAAGCACCTGCAGGCCTTCATCGACCGCTTCAAGGCCAAGGCCACCAAGGCGCGCCAGGCCCAGTCGCGCGTGAAACGCCTCGCCAAGCTTGCGCCGATCGCGGCGGTGGTGGACGAGCACGTTCGTCCCATCGAATTTCCCGCGCCCGCGAAGATGCTGTCGCCGCCGATCGTCGCGCTCGACAAGGTCGACGCCGGTTACGAGCCGGGAAAGCCGGTGCTGCGCCGCGTGACCTTGCGCATCGATAGCGACGACCGCATCGCGCTCCTCGGCGCCAACGGCAACGGCAAGTCGACGCTCGCCAAGCTCCTGGCCGGCCGCCTACCGCCGCTCGCGGGCACGATTACGCGCGCGCACGGGCTTCAGGTCGCCTATTTCGCCCAGCACCAGCTCGACGAATTGGTCCCGGAACAGAGCGTCTACGATCACGTGCGCCGCCTGATGCCGGACGCGCCGGAGGCGAAGGTGCGCGCGCGCGCCGGCAGCATCGGGTTCTCGGGCGCGACCGCCGACACGCCCGTCAGCAGTCTCTCGGGCGGCGAGAAGGCGCGGCTCCTGCTCGGCATCGCGACCTTCTTCGGCCCGCATCTCGTCGTGCTCGACGAGCCGACCAACCATCTCGACATCGACAGCCGCGCGGCGCTGGTCGACGCGATCAACGACTATCCGGGCGCGGTCATCCTGGTGTCGCATGACCGCCATCTGATCGAAGCCTGCGCCGACCGGCTCTGGCTCGTGGCCAATGGCACGGTCGCGCCCTATGACGGCGATCTTGATGACTATGTGCGCCTCGTGCTCGGCCGCGACGCTCGCGCGGCGGGAGGCCGTGACGATGCGGCTCAAGCCTCGCGCGCCGAGCAACGTCGCGCGGCGGCCGAGAAGCGCATCGAGCTGCAGCCGCTCAAGCGCCGCATCGATGCGGCCGAGAAGGCGGTCGGCGCGCTTACGGCCGAGATCGCGCGCATCGACGGAGAGCTCGGCTCCGGCCTGTTCGCGCGCGATCCCGCAAGAGCTTCGGCACTCGCCAAGGCGCGCGCCGAGGCCGCGACCGCGCTCGCGAACGCCGAGGAGGATTGGCTCACCGCCAGCGCCGAATACGAGGACGCGATGGCGTGAGCGACGCCGTGCCGGCGAATACACTCCGCTCACTCCCGCGCAAGCGGGAATCCATTCTTTCTTGGATGCCGCAAAGCTGGGTCCCCGCCTTCGCGGGGACGAGCGGAGGTCGCCTCACGCCGCGAGCAGCAGCTTGTAATAGGTCTCGGCGTGGTGCTCGAAGAACTGGTCCGAGCATTCCTTGTCCTTGCACGGCGCGCCCATCAGCGAGAAGTTCGTCGCCGCGTTGACGTAGTTGAACGAGAACATCAGCGGCAGATCGATCGCGCCGCCGAGCACGGTGGCGGCGGGTCCGGCCTTCGCGGCCATCAGCTCCTGCAGGGCAGGGCGCACGCGGTCGATCTCGCGCTTGACGATCACGTGGCTCGCCTCGTGGACCAGTGACGTGATCGCCTGCACGTGCATCGCGGCGCCGACCTTGATCAGTTGCTCCGTCTGGGTGAGCACGCTCAGCGGATTCGGCACGTTGATGTCGCTCAGGATTTCAAGCGTGAACGGCACCTGCGGCACCCAGTCGAGCGAATTGGTCACGCGATAGCCGAGACCCGTGTTGGAGAAGCGGTTCTCGAAGTCGGCCGCGTAGTGGTCGTTGCCGGGCTTGGGCTGCGCGAACACGTAGGTCTTGTAGGAGACGCCGCGCGGCACGCCCGCGCCGTATTGCAGGTAGGAGCGCAGCAGCGTCGCCATCGCGGCGCCCTGGCTGTGGCCGGTGACATAGACCTGGCTGCCCGGGCCCACCCCGGCAAGCTTTATCGCTTCGAGGATGCCGATGAGCGGAAGCTCGGCGACCAGGAGCGTCGCGGTCGCGAAGCCGAGGTGGACACCGGCGAGCGGATCGGCCGCGAACGAATAGGGGAACGTCACGCCGTCGACGCTCATCGTTCCGGTCCCGGTGATCATCAGCGCGAGGAGGTCTTCCGCGATGCTGCCCGCCTGATACACGGTTCCGCGGATCGCGACGGCGAACGCGCCGTCGCTGTCGCGCTTCCACAATTGCCACTTGTTGTCGAACGGCGGGATCACCGGCGAGACGAACAGCGAGGCCCAGCCCGGCGGTGGATTGGGGATCGGGTTCCCCACCTTTCCGTCGTCCGATTCGACGATGGCGCACATCGCCAGCATGTCGAGGGCCTCAGAGCGGTCGAATCCAGGAGTGATTGCCATGATGGCCTCCGCGCAGCCGGACGGCCGCTGCGGAAAATACTATCAAAAGTTGCGGACGCCGCAACCGCGATCTTGGGGCCGCGCGCCTAAGTCGCTCAGCGCTACCCGCGCGGCTTCTCGGCCGACTGCGCGACCGCGCGGTAGAGCCGCTCGGCGTCCTCGCGCAGCGCGCGGCGCGAGGCGTCGCGCGTGTAGTACATGTGCCCGCCGCCGTAGACCGACAGCTTGAGCCGCTCCGGCGTCGCGAAGGCCGGCATCTGGTCGAGGATGAGCTGGTCCT
>CAYZMR010000020.1:0-28152 GCA_964479515.1 uncultured Hyphomicrobiales bacterium
GCGTCGCGGTCGAGAGCGCCTTGACCTCGTTCGCCACCACGGCGAAGCCGCGCCCGGCGTCGCCCGCGCGCACCGCCTCGATCGTGGCATTGAGCGCGAGCAGGTTGGTCTGCTTGGCGATAGCGGATATCAGGCTGACCACATTGCCGATCTCGGCCGAGGAGGCCTTGAGCCCGTCCACGCTCTTGCCCGCGGCCGTCGCCGCATTGCCGGCGTCCTCGGTCAGGGTTCCGGCCTCCTGGACCTGGCGGCCGATCTCGTCGGCCGACTGGGCGAATTCCTCCGTCGCGGCCGCAAGCTGCATCGCGTTGTCGGTCGCCTGCCCGGTGAGCGCCGCGAGCTGCTCGCCGCGTCCGCGGATCGCCGCCAGCACGTCGGCCGAGGTGCGCGTGCCCGCCCGCACCGCGTCGGAGGCGCGCTGCACGTCGCGGATCATGGCGGCAAGATCGGTCTCGATCAGATCGATGGTCTCGCGGATCGCGGCGAGGCGCGCCTGGCCCTGGTCGATCTCGAGCTCCGGGATAACGGAGGGCGCCTCGATCGCCGGCGCGGTCGCTTCCCTGGCGCGTCGGGACACAAGGAAGTCGAACATATTGGCGAGCATGAGCACCCCGGCCGGCGCGCGTCATCGCGGCGAAGCGGAAGGCTTCGCGCCATCTCCCGGTTATGATGATGAAGGCTTACTTAACGGTTAACGGAAACTTAAATGCCGGCGGCGGGCCGATATAGACCATAAGCGGCAGGCTTTCAGGTCCGCGCCGTCACCAGCGCGTCCACGGCAGCCGGCAGAGCGTCGAAATGGCTGATCAGCCGGTCCGCGCCGAATTCATGCGGCGGCGTTTGCGTGTAGCCGAAATCGACCGCCACGACGGGGATGCCGGCATTGCGCGCGGTCGCGACGTCGGTCATGGAGTCGCCGACCATCACGGCGAGATCGAGTTCGCCGCCCGCGCGCGCGATCGTCGCCCGCAGCATCGCGGGATCGGGCTTCGGCACGCCGAACGTGTCCTGGCCGCAGATCGCCGCGAAGCGGCGCCTGAGGTCGAGCGCGTCGAGCAGGAGGACCGACAGCCGTTCAAGCTTGTTGGTGCAGACCGCGAAACGGCAGCCACGCGCCGCGAGCGCGTCGAGTGCGGCCGTGACGCCCGGGAACGGACGCGAGCGGTCGGCGATATGCGCCGCATAGAGCTCCAGGTATTCGCCGAAGATCCGGTCGAGCTCGGGCGCGGGCAGGCGGATGCCGCGCGTCGCGAGCGCCTGCTCGAGCAGCGGTCTCACGCCGCCGCCGATCATCGTGCGGCCGCGCTCGAACGCCAGCGGCTCGACGTCGTGGCGCGCCAGGATGAAGTTGAGCGTGTCGATCAGGTCGGGCGCTGTGTCGACCAGCGTTCCGTCGAGGTCGAACACGATCATGGGCGAGGGCATGCGGCAAGCGCTAGCGCGCGGGTGCGCGCAAGGCAAGGACCAACCCAGTGCCCGAAAACTAACCGCTGTTGCGGCGGCGGATTTTGGCTATGTTGCGCGCCGTCATGGATGCCGACACCTATAAGCGCGAAGCCGCTGCCGGTGCGCTCGAATACGTCCGACCGGGCATGCGCCTTGGCCTCGGCACGGGCTCGACCGCGAAGCATTTCGTAGCCCTGCTCGGCGCGCGCGTGCGCGCCGGCCTCGACGTGATCGGCGTGCCGACGTCGGAGGCAACCCGCGCCCAGGCCGAGCAGCAGGGGATCAGGCTCACCACGCTCGATGAGACGCCTGAGCTCGACCTCACGGTCGACGGCGCCGACGAGATCGCGCCCGACCTCGCGCTGATCAAGGGCGGCGGCGGGGCGCTGTTGCGCGAGAAGATCGTTGCGGCGGCCTCCGCGCGCATGATCGTGATTGCCGATGATAGCAAGTTCGTGCCCGTGCTCGGCGCTTTTCCGCTACCGATCGAGGTCGTGCCTTTTGGGCTTGCGGCGACGCGCCGCGCGGTCGAGAAGGCGCTCGGATCGGACGCGCTGACGCTGCGGCGCGGCAAGGACGGCCTTGCTTTCGTCACTGATGGCGGCCACTTCATCCTCGACGCCGCGCTTGGGCGCATCCCCGATCCGGCCTCGCTTGCCGGCGCGCTGGCTGCTATTCCAGGCGTCGTGGAACACGGACTTTTCATCGGCCTCGCGGATCTGGCCGTCATCGCGGGACCCAATGGCCGGCGTATCGTCGAACGGCCTCGACAAGATTAAAGAGACAGCCGCAAGGAGTGATTGATGATCGCGAATAAGGGACTTCGGCTCGCCTGCGTGGCGGCTGCCCTAATGATGTGCCAGGCGCTTGCCGGCACTGCGTCCGCCCAGCCGGCTTCGCCTTCAGCGATTGCGACCGCGAAGGAATTGGTCGAGCTCAAGGGCGGCTCCGGAATGTTCGATCCCGTCATCACCGGCGTGGTGGATCAGACCCGGACCGCGCTGGTGCGCACCAGCCCGCAGCTCTCGAAGGAATTGAACGAGGTCGCGACGCAGCTCGTGGGCGAGTTCGGGGCGAAGCGCGCGGAGCTGATCGAGCAGGCGGCGAAGTTCTATGCCAATCGGTTCAACGAGCAGGAACTCAAGGACATGGTGACGTTCTACAAGTCACCGCTCGGCAAGAAGATGCTGGTGCAGGAGCCACTCGTGCTCGACGAGACTTTCAACTTCGTGCAGCAATGGGCGCCGCGCATCGGCGAAGAAGTCATGACCCGCTTCCGCGCCGAAATGAAAAAGAAGGGACATGATCTCTAAGAAAAAGAAGGGACATGATCTCTAAGTTGGTGGACGGGTCCGAGCGTCATGGCTGATCGCGAGGTCGATCTCTTCGTCATCGGCGGCGGGTCCGGCGGCGTGCGCGCCGCGCGCGTCGCCGGCAGCTACGGCGCGCGCGTGATGCTGGCCGAGGAATACCGCGTCGGCGGTACCTGCGTGATCCGCGGCTGCGTGCCGAAGAAGCTGCTGGTCTACGCCTCCCGCTTTCGCCACGACTTCGACGAGGCGACGGGCTTCGGCTGGACCGTCGGCGAGCCCTCGTTCGACTGGCCGACCCTGATCGCCAACAAGGACAAGGAGATCGCGCGGCTGGAGGCCGCCTACACGTCGAACCTCACGCGCGCAAACGTCACGATCGCAAAGAGCCGCGCGGTGCTCGAGGACGCGCACACCGTGCGCCTGCTCGCCGACGACACCCGCGTGCGCGCCAAGCACATCCTGATCGCAACCGGCGCCGCGCCGAGCATGGGCAACGGCATCGCCGGCATCGAGCACGTCATCTCGTCGAACGAGGCGTTTCACCTGACCGAGCTGCCG
This sequence comes from uncultured Hyphomicrobiales bacterium, assembly GCA_964479515.1. Lineage (GTDB taxonomy): Bacteria > Pseudomonadota > Alphaproteobacteria > Rhizobiales > Xanthobacteraceae > PALSA-894. The sequence continues at coordinate 3,318 of CAYZMR010000020.1, forward strand.
CAGCGTATCCTGATCCAGGGCGGCGGTTACATCGCGGTCGAGTTCGCCTGCATCTTCGCCGGCCTCGGCTCACAGGTGACGCTCGTCTATCGCGGCGAGAACATTTTGCGCGGCTTCGACGAGGAAGTGCGCGCGCATCTGCGCCACGAGATGGAGCGACGCGGCGTCACGGTGATCACCAAGCGCATCGTCGAGGCGATCGAGAAGGTCGACCACGGGCTATGCGTGGAGCTCTCGGACCATGACGACATCCTGGTCGACACGGTGATGTTCGCGACCGGGCGGCGGCCGAACATCGCGGGGCTTGGCCTGGAGACCGCGGGCGTGCGCATCGACGACAAGGGCGCGATCGCGGTCGACGAATTCTCCCGTACCTCGGTGCCGCATATCTACGCGGTCGGCGACGTGACCGACCGCTTGGCGCTCACGCCCGTCGCGATCCGCGAGGGGCATGCCTTCGCCGACACGGTGTTCGGCGGCAAGCCGACGTCGGTCGACCACACGAATGTGCCGACGGCCGTGTTCTCCGAGCCCGAGATCGGCGTCGTCGGCCTGACCGAGGCGCAGGCCTGCGAGCGCCTGCCCAAGGTCGACGTCTACGCGACCACGTTTCGCTCGATGCGCACCGCCTTCCTGGGCGGGCAGGCGCACATGCTGATGAAGCTCGTGGTCGACGGCATGACCGATCGCGTGGTCGGTTGCCATCTGGTCGGGCCGGACGCGGGCGAGTTGATCCAGGTGATCGGCATCGCCGTGAAGATGAAGGCGACCAAGGCCGACTTCGACGCCACCATGGCGGTGCATCCGACCATCGCGGAGGAACTCGTCACGCTGCGCAGCGTGACGCGCAGCCATGTGCGCGAGGCGGCCGAATAGCGCATGCGCGTGCAACTGGTCTTCCTCGGCCTCCTGCTGCTTCAGACCGTCGCGCTTTGCGCGGTCATCATCGTGCTGGTCGACGTCGCGACCAAGACTTTCCGTCTCGAGCCGCCATTGGCGCTCTGCGTCGCCGTCCTGATGCTCGGCGTGCTCGGCTATCTGAGCTTCTGGATCGCCTATTGGAACTACCCGGCCTTGCGCATCGTCAAGGTCGCGCTGATCGCGCTCATGGTGATTCGCCTCGTGCTCATGGTCCGGCAGCGGCGCCTGAAGGCGCAACTCGCATGGCTCGGCGAGCCGATGCTCTACGTGTTCCTGTTCTTTCTTGCGGTCGTGGCGCTCGGGTTCTCGAACGGTGGCATCGAAGACGCCGCCACGACGGCGCAGAACCGGTTCACCCACCCGTTGCCGCCCGACGACGTCATCCCGTTCCTGTTCGCGGTCGGCCTCAACGGCGATCATGTGCCGTCGCCGCTGCTCGGCGACTGGCTCGCGAGCGATCGTCCGCCGCTGCAGACCGGCCTCTATCTGCTGCTGAACCCGCGCAACTTCGTGCTCGTCTACGAGATCGTCTCGTCCTGGCTGCAGGCGACGTTCCTGTTCGGCGTATGGATGCTCTGCGTCGCCGCGGAGTTGCCTGTAACCGCGCGGCGCCTCGCGCTCCTCGCCTGCTGCCTGCTGCCGGTCACGATCCTCAACACGTTCTACACCTGGCCGAAGATCATCTCGGTCGGCTATCTGCTCATGATCTTTGCGCTGCTGTTCGTCTACCGGCCGCGCGAGCCGCGCGAGCACGTGATCGTCGGCGTGCTGCTCGGCGGGCTCACCGCGCTCGCGATGCTGTGCCACGGCTCGAGCGCCTTCGCGCTGATCGGCGTTGCTGTCATCGTTCTGGTCGCGTGGCGCTGGCCGTCATGGCGCACGATCGCCTATGCGGTTCCGACGCTGCTGGTCCTGTACCTACCGTGGGTGGCCTATCAGGCCTTCGTCGATCCTCCCGGCAACCGCCTGCTGAAGTGGCACTTGGCGGACGTGCAGGACGTCGATAGCCGCGGCCTCCTCGAAACCATGCGCGCCGCCTACGGGGCGCTCTCCTGGCACGATTACCTGGAGGGGCGACTCGCCAATTTCGCCGTGCAGCTCGGCCGCGGCACGCAGCATCTGCGCGATCTCGCGCTGCTCACCGTCAATCATGACCCGGAGCTTGCGCGAGCGCTGCGCATCGGCGACTTCTTCAACTTCCTGCCTTCGCTGCACGGCTTCGTGCTCGCGCTGGTCGTCGCGCTCGTGCTGCTGGCGTTCATGCGCGCCTGGCCGCGCCAGCGCGCCATCGCGCTCGCGCTTCTCGGCGTGGTGCTCGTGACCTGCATCACCTGCTGCATCCTGCTGTTGAGGCCGGGCGCGGCGGTGAACCACCAGATGACCTATGCGATGCACGTGATGGCGACGCTTGCGGCGTTCATCGTGCTGGGGCTGCGCGCGCCGCGCGTCGGCCTCCTGTTCGTCGCGCTGCAGATCGTGACCGTCGGCACGCTCTATGGCCTGACGCTGGCCTACGACCATGTATTCTGGCCGATGCTCGTGCTGAGCATCGTGGCGCCGGCCGGACTGCTTGCCTTCACGCTTGCGCCTTTTCTCCGCCCGGCGGGCGCTGCCAGAGCCGCCAGATGACGAACACGATGAACGCGATGTGGATCGCGGCATTGTGGATGAACAGCGCCTGCGGTCCGATCAGGCCCATCAGCCAGGCCGCCGTGGTCGGGCCGACGATCGCGCCGATGGTGTAGGCGAGCAGGAGCCCGCTCGAGACCTCGACGGCGTTCTCGCGCCCGGCAAGGTCCTGCGCGTGGCTCGAGGACAACGGATAGAGCACCAGCGCGGATGCGCCGACCGCGGCCGCGAGCGCGATCAGCACAGTCGCGTCGCTTCTTGCGAACCACACCAGCGCGAGCTGCGCCGCGACCGCGATCGCGACCGCGACCAGCATGATGTGACGGCGGTCGCGGCGATCGGCGAGGCGGCCGACCGGCCACTGCGCGAGCCCGGCGGCGACGACCGCCGCGGTCATGAAGCTCGCGACCCCGCCGGCCGAAAGTCCGCTGCGGTCGGCGAACACCGGCGCGAGCGACCAGAACGTCCCGTTCGCGGAGCCCGACACGAGCGCGCCGGCGACGCCGACCGGCGAGATGCGGAACAGCCAGCCAAGGCGCAGCCGTGGCACGGGCGGCGGCTCGGGCGGGTCGGAGCGCGTGTAGGTCAGCGGCAGCACCGAGAGGCTGAGCGCCGCCGCCACGATCGAGAACGACACGAACGAGGCGGGGGAAACGAAGCGGATCGCCTGCTGGCCGACCGCGCTGCCCGCATAATTCATCATCTGGTAGACCGCGAGCAGGCGGCCGCGCACGACGTTGTCGGCCTTGTCGTGCATCCAGCTCTCGATCGTCGCGTAGAGGCCGGCGAAGCAGAAGCCGGTCACCGCGCGGATCGCCGCCCAGGCGACGGGCTCGACGAAGATCGGATGCGTGATCGTGGCGACCGTCGCGACGGCGACGAACGCCGCGAACGCCCGGATATGGCCCGCACGCGCGATGATGCGCGGCGCCGCGAGGCAGCCGATCAGCATGCCGCCGAAATAGGCCGAGCCGATCAACCCGATCGACAGCTCCGGGAAGTTCGCCGCGGTGGCGCTTAGCGGAATCAGCGTGTTCGACAGCCCATTGCCGGCGATCAGGATGAACACCGCGGCGAGGAGGGCGGAAACCTGGGCGTAGGCGGGGTGGATGGGCATTTTCTCAATCGTCATCCCGGCCGAAGCCGGACGCAGTCCGGCGGAGCCGGGATCCATTCCTCCCTTTACATCAGCCAGACGGATGTCGGGAGAGATGGCTCCCGGATAGCCGCTGGCGCGGCTTCCGGGACGACAGAAGGGCGTGTATAAGCCCGGCGCGAAAAGGAGTTGTGCCATGCCCGAGCGTTGGACGCCCGATAGCTGGCGGGCAAAGCCGATCGTCCAGGTGCCCCAGTACCCGGATGCGGCAAAGCTCGCCGAGACGGAAAGCAGGCTTGCGACGTTCCCGCCGCTGGTGTTTGCCGGCGAGGCGCGCAACCTCAAGCGCGCGCTCGCGCGCGTGGCGGCGGGCGAGGCTTTCCTGCTCCAGGGCGGCGACTGCGCCGAGAGCTTCGAGGATCACAGCGCCAATTCGATCCGCGACTTCTTCCGCCTGTTCCTGCAGATGGCGGTGGTGCTGACCTTCGCGGGCGCGTCTCCGGTCGTCAAAGTCGGGCGCATCGCCGGCCAGTTCGCCAAGCCCCGCTCGTCGAACACCGAGAAGCGCGGCGGCGTCGAGCTGCCGAGCTATCGCGGCGACATCGTCAACGGCGCGGAGTTCACCGCGGCCGCGCGCACGCCCGATCCGCAGCGCCTGATCGAGGCCTATCACCAGTCGGCCGCGACCTTGAACCTGCTGCGTGCCTTCGCGCATGGCGGCTACGCAAGTCTTGGGCGCGTGCATCAATGGATGCTCGGTTTTGTCAAGGACGCGCGCCAGCTCGAGCGCTACCGCGACCTCGCCGACCGCATCTCCGAGACGCTCGCCTTCATGCAGGCCTGCGGGCTCGATCTCGAAAGCCACCCCGAGCTGCGCGGTACCGACGTCTACACCAGCCATGAGGCGCTGCTGCTCGGCTATGAGCAGGCGATGACGCGCCAGGATTCGACCACCGGCGACTGGTACTGCACGTCGGGCCACATGATCTGGATCGGCGATAGGACGCGCCAGGCCGACCACGCGCATGTGGAATATTTCCGCGGCGTGAAGAACCCGATCGGGCTGAAGTGCGGACCGTCGCTCAAGCCCGACGAACTGATCCGCTTGACCGACATCCTCAATCCGGAGAACGAGCCGGGACGGCTGACGCTGATCAACCGCTTCGGCTCCGACAAGGTCGGCGATCATCTCCCGCCGCTGGTGCGCGCGGTCAAGCGCGAGGGCCGCGCGGTGGTGTGGTCGTGCGACCCGATGCACGGCAACACGATCACGGCGGAGAGCGGCTACAAGACACGGCCGTTCGACCGCATCCTGCAGGAGGTGAAGACCTTCTTCTCGGTGCATGCCGCCGAGGGCACGCATGCGGGCGGCGTGCATCTGGAGATGACCGGCAAGGACGTGACCGAGTGCACCGGCGGCGCGCGCGCGATCACGGACGAGGACTTGAACGACCGCTATCACACGCTCTGCGATCCGCGCCTCAATGCCGAGCAGGCGATCGAGCTTGCTTTCCTGCTGGCCGAGCGGCTCAAGGCCGAACGCGCCGCCACGATGAAGCCGCTGCAGGCTGCGGCGGGATTGTGATTCCCCCGTAGGGTGGGCATGCGAAGCATGCCCACGCGATTAACGCCCACCCTACGGCGCCTACTGGCATTCTCTCTCCGGTTCGCTAGCATGCACGCGCGGCGCGAACTCGGCGCGTCCGCACCGGGATAAAGCAAACCGAGCCGGGGAGGTTTCGATGATCCGCTCTTGCGCGTGGAGGGCGGCGCTTGCGCTCGCCGCCGTGCCGTTCCTCTGTTTCGCCGCGAACGCCCAGATCGCGGTCTCGGCCAACGACAACAAGGCCGTGCTGGTCGACGGCAACAACGTCGTGCCGCCCAATCCGGCCCCGGACACCGTCACCATCATCGATCTCGGTGCCAACCCGCCGAAAGTCATCGGCGAGGTGAAAGCGCCGGCGAGCGTGATCGGCCCGCCGCAGAGCGTCGCGGTCGCGAAGGATGAATCCTACGCGCTGGTGACCGGCGCCGCGAAGCTCGACCCGGCCGATCCAAAGAAAACCGTTCCGGACAACAAGCTCTCCGTCATCGACCTGAAGGCCAATCCGCCGGCGGTGATCCAGACGCTTGAGGCGGGCCTCGGCGCGACCGGCGTGTCGATCAATCCGGCCGGCACGCTCGCGCTCGTCGCCAACCGCTCCGAAGGCACGGTCTCGATCTTCACGATCAGCGGCAAGACGCTGACGCCCGCCGGCAAGCTTGACTTCGGCAAGACCTCCGGGCCGTGCCACGTCGCGTTCCTGCCGGACGGCAAGACGGCGCTGCTCACGCGCGACGGCGACCACAAGGTCTCGATCCTCTCCGTCGACGGCACCAAGGTCGAGGACACCAAGAAATTCATGGTCGGCGGCTATCGTCCCTACAGCCTGGAGATCTCATCCAAGGGCGACGTCGCGGTGTTCGGCGATCAGGGCGGCGGCCAGGGCGACGCCGACGTGATCAACGTCGTCGACCTCAAGGCCAATCCGCCGCGTGTCGTCGACACGATCTCGGTCGGCCAGACCCCCGAGGGCGTCGGCATGTCGCAGGACGGCTCGCTGGTGGCGGTGGTCCTCCAGAACGGTACCAACAAGCCGAAGAGTCATCCGGCATTCAATGCCTTCGGGTTGCTCAAGGTGTTCAGCGTGAAAGGCACCAAGCTGACGCTGCTCGGCGAGGTCAAGACCGGGAGCTGGTGCCAGGGCGTGGTGTTCAGCAAGGACAACAAGACCGTGGCGGTCCAGTGCATGGTCGAGAAGGACCTGGAGCTGTTCAAGATCAGCGGCCACAAGCTCGTACCGGCCGGCACGGTGAAGCTCAGCGGCGGCGGCGCGGGCCTGCGTGTCGCCGACAAGAAATAGGCCGCGTTCGCAAAGGCGCAACCGGGATAGTGTAGGAACGGGCGCGGTTCGCCGCGCCCGTTTTGTTGGGAGGGACGACCGTGCTTCGCATGTGGCGCGCCACGATCAACTCGTGCCGCGGATTGATGGCGGCGGCGAGATCGGAAGCCGCGATCCGCGAGGAGCTGGTCGCGCTCGTGCTCGCCGTGCCGCTCGCGTTCGTGGTCGCGACCGAGCCGTGGAAGCGGCTCGCGCTGATCGGCGTGATGCTGCTCTTGATCCTCACCGAGCTCCTCAACACAGCGGTCGAGAAGCTCTCCGACCATGTCACGGCCACGCAGAATCCCGAGATCGGCCGCATCAAGGACATGGCCTCGGCCGCGGTCGGCGTCGCGCTGCTGATCGCGGGCGTGACCTGGCTGCTGGCGCTTGCGGAGCGGCTGGGGCTGCTCTGATCCTGCCGCATTGCCGCCGCCCGTCCGCCCCGCTACATCCATCCCATGAACGCCCGGCCCGTAGACCAGCTTTCGATCGCGCTCGCGCAGCTCAATCCGACCGTCGGCGATGTCGCGGGCAATGCCGAGAAGGTGCGCCGCGCGCGCGCGGTCGCGGCCGGGCAGGGCGCCGACCTCGTCATCTATCCGGAGCTGTTCATCGCCGGCTATCCGCCCGAGGACCTCGTGCTCAAGCCGGCGTTCCAGGCGGCCTGCCGCGCGGCGGTCGAGGCGCTCGCGCGGGAGACCGGCGACGGCGGCCCGGCCGTGCTCGTCGGCGCGCCGTGGCTCGAGGACGGCAAGCTCTACAATTCGTTTCTGATGCTCGACGGCGGCCGCATCACGGCGGCGCGCCACAAGGTCGATCTACCGAACTATGGCGTATTCGACGAGAAGCGGGTGTTCGTGCCCGGTCCGATGCCCGGTCCGATCACGCTGCGCGGCGTGCGCATCGGCGTGCCGGTGTGCGAGGACATCTGGGGCCCGGACGTGGTCGAATGCGTCGCCGAGACCGGCGGCGAAATCCTGCTGGTCCCGAATGGCTCGCCATATTGGCGCGAGAAGACCGCGACGCGGCTCAACATCGCGGTTGCGCGCGTGGTCGAGAGCGGCCTGCCGCTGGTCTATCTCAACATGGTCGGCGGGCAGGACGAGCTCGTGTTCGATGGCGCCTCGTTCGGGCTCAATGCCGACCGCTCGTTCGCATTTCAGCTTCCGGCCTTCTGTGAGGCGGTCGTCACCACGAAATGGGTGCGCGAGGGCGGCACATGGCGCTGCCTGCCGAGCGAGAACGCCATGATCGAGGAGGCCGACGAGGCGGATTATTCCGCCTGCGTGCTCGGCCTGCGCGACTATGTCGACAAGAACGGCTTCAAGGGCGTGGTGTTCGGCTTGTCGGGGGGCATTGATAGCGCGCTCTGCGCCGCGATGGCGGTCGATGCGCTGGGCGCGAGCCGCGTGCGCGCCGTGATGCTGCCTTATCGCTACACGTCGCAGGACTCGCTTGAAGACGCGGCCGCGGTCGCCGAGAAGCTCGGCATCCAATACGACATCGTGCCGATCGCGGCGCCGGTCGAAGGCTTCGAGGCGGCGCTCAAGCCGTTGTTCGCCGGCACCAACCGCGACATCACCGAGGAGAACCTCCAGTCGCGCACGCGCGGCACGATCCTGATGGCGATCTCCAACAAGTTCGGCCTGATGGTGGTGACGACCGGCAACAAGTCGGAAATGTCGGTGGGCTACGCCACGATCTATGGCGACATGAACGGCGGCTTCAACCCGATCAAGGACCTGTACAAGACGCAGGTGTTTCGCCTGTGCGGCCTGCGCAACACGTGGAAGCCCGTCGGCGCGCTCGGGCCATCCGGCGTCGTGATCCCGGAGCGCGTGATCACCAAGCCGCCGACCGCGGAGCTGCGCGAGAATCAGAAGGACCAGGACACGCTGCCGCCCTACGACGTGCTCGACGCGATCCTCACGCGCCTGGTCGAGCGCGAGCAGCCGATCGCCGACATCATCGCCGAAGGGTTCGAGCGCGACACCGTGATCCGTGTCGAGCGCATGCTCAACCTCGCCGAATACAAGCGCCGCCAGGCCGCGCCCGGCGTGAAGGTGACGCTGAAGAATTTCGGCCGCGACCGCCGCTACCCGATCGTGAACAAGTTCCGCGATCCCGGCACGCCGCTTCCCGCGCCCGACGAAACGTTAAGCGCGCTCGCGCGGACGAAAAGCGAAGCCTTCGATTTTTGAGGCTATGGGCCGCCGCTACCGTGCCGCCGGCAGGAACGTCGGCCCGACGGTGCGCACGGTGCGCTTGGCCGGAGGCGTGTCGGTCGTGGTCGTATCCGCGGCCGGTGCGTCGCTCGCAGGCGCGGGCGCCGCGGCCGCGGGCTGGGTGTCGGCCGGCGTGCGGCCTTTGGTCTGAGGCGGCGGCTTTGCGCCCGGCGGCGCGGAGAGCGCCTTGGCGCGGTCATCGGTCACGACGACGTCGCCGCTCTGCAAATTCGTGTCGGGCCCGAGCGCGTCGGCCCAGCTCTGCCCTGGGCGCTTGCAGCTGCACGCCGCGTTGAACTCCTGGCGATAGCGGAACGCCGTCGGCAGCGCGGTGTAGAGCTGGCCGGTCAGCGAGGTCGCCTGGTTCATGTCGCCGCCCGGATTGGGGTGCGAATAGAGCGCGACCTCGGACGCCGGGCAGAGGCGCTGGCAGGTCTTCTCGTCGTCGTGGAAGCGATCCGGCGTGGTCGCGTAGGAGATCGGGAAATAGAACCCGTCGCAGGTGCGCACGCACACGGTGCGGAACGTGCCGCTCGGCGGCGCGTTCGGGTCGGTCGGCGCGCCGGTCGTGTTGCCGAACAACTGGTCGAAGATGCCGTTCGAGCGCACCGCCTGGCGATATTGCGGGCCGCAATTGTTCTCGCCCAGCGCGACCAGGATCGAGCGGCGCTGCTCGCCGCGATCGATCGTGCCGCCGCGCAGCCGCTGCAGGTCCATCGTCATCTTGTCGAGATTGCCGCGCATGCTCTGGATCTGCCGGCCAAGCTCCGCGCATTGCGGGGAGTCGGAGCGGAACAGGAAGAAGCCGGAGTCGCAGCCCGCGCGGCGCGACTGCGCCACCATGCGGTCGAGCTCGGCCTGCTGGCGCGCGGAAGCGTCCTCGTAGCGGTGGATCTGGTCGGCCTGCGCCGGATCGGCGGTGCCGCGGTCGACGGTCGCGAGCTGGGTTTCCAGCCGCTGGCAGACCTGGCTCTGATAGGTCGGGTTCGGCGGCGCGCCGGGACCCGGCGGCCACGGCTGCGCGGACGCGGATTGCACGCTGACGGCCGCCGCCACGAGGGCGGCGGCGATCGGTCCCGCCTGTCCGATCCTACGATTCATCGTCGCACCTGCAATGGGCCGTCCCGAAGCGGCATGGTTTCGATCAAGCCCAGCGAACATGTCGAAAATGTGAATCGTTTTCACCGCGGCGGCTGCTTGTACACGCTGCCTGCGCGCGCGCAAACACCCGTCAGCCCGGCCGGCTTCGCATCTCGGCGCGCAGGTTCCACACGATGCCGGTCACGATGATCAGCGCGCCGAGAAACACGACGACGTCGATCCGCTCGGCATAGAACAACCAGCCGACCACCGCGATCAGCGGGATGCGCAGGAAATCGAGCGGGATCACGACGATCGCGTCGCCCGCGCGCATCGCGTTCGCGATGCAGTAGTGCGCGGCCGTGCCGCCGACCGCGATGCCGGCGGCCCATATCCATTGCGTGCCCGAGAGCCGCAACGGAAACAACGGATCGATGCCGGCGAGCGCCATGACCGACTGCATCACGCTCATCCAGAACAGGATGGTGATCGGCTTCTGCACCGCGACGAGCTGCTTCATCGTGATATTGGCGATCGCGTAGCCGAACGAGGCCGCGAGCACGGCGAGCGCCGCCGGCTGAAACGCTTCCAGGCCCGGCCGCAGGATCACCAGCACGCCGAGGAAGCCGAGCACGATCGAGCCGGCGCGCGCGACCGTGAAGCGCTCGCCGAGGAACAGGACCGCGATCAGTCCGGCCCAGACCGGCATCATGAATTCGATCGCGAACACGGTGGCGAGCGGCAGCACGATCACGGCGTTCGCCCAGGCGAGGTTGGCGAGGAAGTGCGTGCCGTTGCGGATCAGGTGAATGAGGGGCCTGCGTGGCGTCAGGTCGCGGAACAGCCATGGCTGCGGCAGCATCACGGCGGTGAGGATCAGGAGCCCGCCGAAGCTGCGCACCATCAAGAGCTCGAACAGGTTCAAGACGCCGCCGAGCTCGCGCACCGAGACCGCCATCAAGGAGAACGACAGCAGCGTGCCGGTCATCCAGAGGACGACCGCGGCGAGACTGCGCTTGCGGGTGAACCTGTCGGACGGCGCCGCCGCGCGCGCCGCGCCGGGATCGGGACTGAGCATGCTGTCCTTATGCGGCCAAGGTCTTATTCGGCGTCCGGCTGGTTTTCCGGCCGGGCCTTGTCGAAGGCGGGTAGCGCAAGGCACGCCGCATCGACGCCCGCGATCTTCGGATACTTCGCCATGTCGATCTTGAAGCGCCGCGCGTTGAACACCTGCGGCACAAGGCAGAGATCCGCGAGCGTCACTTGCGCGCCGAACGCGTAAGGCCTGGGCGCGATCAGCGCCTCGATCGCCTCGAAGCCCTGGCCGATCCAATGGCGGTACCAGTCGTCGGCTACGCCCTGGCTCTGGCCGAGCTTGCCTTTCAGGTAGTTGAGCACGACCAGGTTGTTCACCGGATGGATGTCGCAGGCGATAATCTGCGATACCGCGCGCACATGCGCGCGCGCGACCGCGTCGGCGGGAAGCAGCGGCGGCTCGGGGTGCGTCTCGTCGAGATATTCGATGATCGCGAGCGACTGCGTGAGCACCTCGCCGCCGGCGAGTTGAAGCGCCGGTACGCGCTTCTGCGGATTGATCGCGCGGAACTCCTCGCTCCACTGCCAGCCGCCGTTGCGGGTCAGATGCACCGGCGTCATGTCGTGGGCGATGTTTTTGAGGTTCAGCGCGATGCGCACCCGATAGGCGGCCGACGAGCGGAAGTATCCGTAGAGCTTCACTGCGTTTCCCCGCTCTTATGACGACATCGGCCGCAGCGCATTGATATCGACGGCCGAGGGCACGTCAATCCATCTTGCTGCCGCCGACCTCTCTTGCGCGGCGCGCGGTCGGACGATATGGGGCCTTTATCGGCCTGCTCGATCGTGTAGCAGGGTGTGGACACTCGTTTGCGAGGTGAACGCATGACGGCGCTGGAGACGATACTCAAGGCATTGCAGGATGCGCGACGCGAGCTTGCCGAATACGATTCACGCGGTCATGACGTAGCGACGATCATCGCGCGCGAAGGTTGTTACATTGCGCCGCAGGCGGCGACCCAGGAGGATCTGGTTCTCGAAAGCCTGATGGGCATCTTGAACAACGCGCGGCTGCTTTCGGCCATTAGGGCGATGGAACGCCGCTCGTGCTTCACGGTCGTGGGTTAACGCTCGCCGTCCGGTGTCTTGGTCAGCTTGCCGGCGCTCGCCGTGAGGCGCGTGAGCGCGCGGTCGAAGGCGGCGCGGTCGGCGGGGTCGATCGCCTCGGCGAGGCGGCGCGCGAAGGCCGCCGCGACCGGCACCAGGTCCTGGTAGATGGCTTCCCCGGCCGGCGTCAGCGACATCAGGGATTCGCGCATGTCCTCGTGGTTCACGCGGCGCGTGAGCAGCTTGCGGCTTTCCAGGAGCGCGACCGCGCGCGACACCTTGGTCTTGTGCATGTGGCTGTGGGCGCCGACCGCCTTCGCCGTCATCACGCGGTACTGGCCGAGTGTGACGAGCACGCGCCATTCCGGCACGCCGATGTCGTAGCGCTCCGCATAGACCCGCGACAGCGCCTGCGAGACCAGGTTGGCGACCACGTTGAGGCGGTAGGGGAGGAAGTCCTCGAGCCTGAAAGGCGGCTCTCCGGGGGTGCCCCCACCAGCCTCCGGCCTGACCGGATTGTGACCCATGGTTGAACAAGGCTCCCTTCGCCACCATGGCCGAAGTCGCGTGCCCGTGCAACGGTTACGGCCGGTTGCCGCTCTTGCGTTATCGGCATGCGGGGGCTGGAATACGGGGCGGCATGACCGAAAGCATTGACGCAGCGCAAGATGTCCCCACGCATCCGCTCGCGGACGCGGCCGCCGCGGCGCGCGGCTTCGACCTGAAGCGCTTGCCCGCCGACTTCATCGACGATCCGTTTCCCTATTACGCGGCGCTGCGCCAGCACGATCCGATGCACCGCATGCCGGACGGCGCCTACCTGATCACGCGCTGGCGCGACTGCGACGCGGTCTACCGCGATGCGCGCACCTTCTCCTCCGACAAGAAGGTGGAGTTCCTGCCGAAATACGGCGATGCGCCACTCTACCGGCACCACACCACGAGCCTGGTGTTCAACGATCCGCCGCTGCACACCCATGTGCGCCGCGCGATCCAGGGCGCGCTGTCGAACCGCGTCATCGCCGAGACGGAAGGCGGCCTCGTCGCGCTGGTCGACCGCCTTCTTGACGCGATCGCCGAGAAGGGCAGGGCGGACGTGGTGGAGGATTTCGCCGCCGCGATCCCCGTGGAGATCATCGGCAACCTGCTCGGCGTGCCGCACGCCGATCGCGGCCCGTTGCGCGGCTGGTCGCTCGCGATCCTGGGGGCGCTCGAGCCGGTCCTGACGGCGGAGCAACTCGAGCGCGGCAACGATGCCGTGCGCGATTTCTCAAGCTATCTCGCAGGACTGATCGCGGAGCGAAGGCGCGCGCCGGGCGACGCCGAAAAGGATCTGCTGACGCGCCTCCTTCACGGCGAGCACGAGGGCCGCAAGCTCTCGCAAGCCGAGCTGACGCAGAACTGCATCTTCATCCTCAATGCCGGCCACGAGACCACCACCAACCTGATCGGCAATGCGCTCAACATCTTCATCCGCGTTCCCGCCGAGCGGCGGCGGCTGATCGAGAATCCGGGCTTGACGAAGAGCGCTGTGGAAGAGGTGCTGCGCTTTGAGAGCTCCAACCAGCTCGGCAACCGCGGCGTCGCGCAGGATACCGTGCTCGGCGGCGTTCCCATGCCCAAGGGCACGCTGGTCACGCTCTGCATCGGCGCGGCGAACCGCGATCCCGAGGCGTTCCCCGATCCGGACCGCTTCGACGTCGCGCGCAACCCGACGCGGCATCTGGCCTTCGGCTCCGGCATCCACATGTGCGCCGGCATGAGCCTCGCGCGGTTGGAAGGCCGCGTCGCGATCGAGCGTTTCCTTGCGCGCTTTCCCGACTACGAGCCGGACGGCCCGGCCACACGCAGCCGCCGCGCGCGCTTTCGCGGGTTCACGGCGCTGCCGGTGCGGGTCGCCGGATAAGGCTATTGATTAACCTGCTGAGCCGACTCGATCACGCTGCGGGTCAGCTCGTCGCTGCGGATCTGCTCGTCCAGCCGCTGCTGCGCGGCGTTCGACTCGTCCGCGTTCCGCTTCCGCAGCTCTTCGTCGTAGGACGGGCTCGCGAAGCGACGCACATGCGAGAATCGCCAGCCGAGCCGAAGCATGCAGTGCTGGAATGCCGCCGTCTCATAGCCCTTACGGTTGGCCGGATCGCAGGCGCGGGTCGCGGCCTGCTCGAGCGGCTCGACTTGCCAGTCCGGCAGGTGCTTCACGCTCTCGAACACCCAGGTTTGCCCGGCCGACGCCGTCCGTGCGGTCAACAGCACGGGCGCCGCCAGAAGGGCGATTGCAACGAGGGTCGGTATCCTGCGGCTCACCATGGCGCTCTCCCATCCTCTGCGGCGCACGCGCCGCATCACGTCCGTCAATAGATTGGTCGGGGAGCGGTTTCGTCCGGTTCGCCCATGAACGGAAATTAATGCGGCCCAGATGCCGACGCGACGCTATGAATATTTTTGGTACCGGTAGGCCCCATAGGCGAGCCGGATCAAGCCGGCCGCGATCAGGACGAAGCCGACGATCTGGAAGCCCTGCGATGCGATCAATGAGACGATGACGCCGGCTGCGGTCGATGCCGCGCCCAGCAGCATCTGGGCTTTCGCGTCCGCCCGATAGAGCGGAGTGATGTCGACGCCGTTGTCCATGGCTACCGTTTCCTCGCCGCCGTCCCATAATAGCCGTCATTTTTGGTGGCACGATGTGGAGTCCGGCGCCCGGCGCCTTGTCGGGACAGCCGAAGCGAGGCAATCTGGTCTCGGCATTCAGGCCATCCGGACAATGTTGAATAAGAAGCTCGGCATGCCTCTCGTACTCGCAGGGTTGGCTCTGATGCTGCTTGTACTGCCTGCGCGCGCCGAGGAGCAACGCATACGCATTCCCGCCGCATGCAGAGAACTGGCCAACCGCGTCGGGCTTCCCCTGACATTGAGCCCTTCCGACGCCGCGCGCGCGATCGCATATATTCGCACGACGAGCATCCAGGATCCGGCGATTGCGCGCTGCCGGCTAGCACTCCCCGGTTAGTCGGTTGCGTGCACCTTTGGTTGCCGTTATTGATCGGAAGAATTTGTTTCTGTCGGCACGCTGGGACCGATCACAATGAGGTTTTGGGGGGTCATCCTCGCGGCGCTGATCGCCGCGATAGCAGCCAGCGTGATGACGGCTGCCGTGTTCCTCTACTCGTCAACGAGAGCTCGCGAAGAAAATACCGCGCGGCAGCTCCTTTCTGAAGCGGTCGTCCTGGTGTCGTTGCAGGAGGGATGGCTGCTGCAGGGCGAAGGCAGCCGAACGGCAAAGTTGTCAGACAACCCTGGACTGCCGGAAACGCAAAAGGGCTCCGGTCTTTGGCTCTTGCCGGTGGAGATCAGGGCTATATTGGACGAAGCCCAATGGAATCCTCCGCCCGAGCCGAGCTACGGATTCCTGCAAGGGCGCAAGGTCTGGATCATTAGAAATGAGATATCGCCCGGCGCTCCGCTCTCATATTCGGGCGTCACCCAAGAGCACTTCCCCGCGCTCATCAGCTCCGCGGGAAGGCAAGAGCTCTGTGCCTGGATTGAACGCGTTCAAATTGCCTACAATGCCGGGACGCTGACGGATCGCGGACTTACGCCGTTGAGACCTTATCTGGTGCCGCTGGCGCAGGAAGATCGCGTGAAGGCGTTTCGTATCCTGTTGTCTCAGGATGCTCGAAATTTCCTGGCTGAAGTTCGGACACGGTGGGGTGGGAAGCTGTTTGCGGATTAGCGCCGGCGCTCGGATATCCCTACCGTTTCCTCGCCACCATCACGCCGTCGCCGACGCTGAGCAGGCAGGCGTCAACGCGCGCGTCCTTGCTGATCTTCGTATTGAGCGCGCGCAGCGCCCGGGTGTCGGGATCGCGCACGCGCCTGTCGGCGACGGCGCCGTACCACAGCATGTTGTCGAGCGCGATCACGCCGCCGACGCGCATCAGCGTGAGGCAGGCCTCGTAGTAGCCGTCATAGCCGCCCTTGTCGGCGTCGATGAAGGCGAAGTCGAAGCGGCCGGCTCCGCGCGCCGCGAGCTTGCTCAAGGTCTCAGCTGCGGGCGCAAGCCGCAGGTCGATGCGCGCCGCGACCCCGGCACGCTCCCAATAGCGCCGTCCGATCGCGGTCCATGTCTCGCTGATGTCGCAACAGATGAGCTTGCCGTTCTCCGGCAGCGCGGAGGCGATCGCGAGCGAGCCGTAGCCGGTGAACGTGCCGACCTCGATCGCGCGCTTTGCGCCGACCATGCGCACGAGCAGCGCCAGCAGCGCGGCGACATCCGGCGGCGTCATCATCTGACCATTGGCAAGCCGCATCGTCTCCGTGCGCAGTTCGGCTGCGAGCTTGGGCTCGCGCGTCAAGCCGCTGACGTAGGTCTCGACCGCGGTCGCGATCATCGTGTTGCGCGTCACGGCGCGGTCCTGCCTCGCGTCTGACCGACATCGGCGGGCGCGGCTTCCGACACGGCCCCGAACTTCGCGGCATACTGCGTCGGGCTTAGGTAGCAGTTGGGATGCAAGCGGGCACGCAGGGCCGACGTCACCTCGTCGAGCGCCTGCTCGCGCGCGCGCACCGTTTCGGGTGAGAACGTCGCCGGATCGAGCAATCGGGCACGGGCCGCCGCGTACATGTCCTCCGGCGCGTCTTGCATCAGAAGATCTGCTTTTTCAACGTCGGTCCGCCACCCGATGCCCTGCGCGAGCGCCGCGGTTAGCACCACGGCGCGCTCGCGGACACGGACTTCCGTGCGCGACACGTCCCAGATGCGTGCGGTGTCGTCGGAAGAAGCGGTGACGATCCGGCTGCCATCCGGGCTGAATGCCACGCTCCGCACCTTGTCGGTGTGAGCTTTCAAGAGGGCGACCCATTTTCCGTTGCTCGCGTCCCAGATCCGCGCCGTGTGGTCGTCAGACGCGGTGGCGATCCGGCCACCATCGGGGCTGAACTCCGCGCTCGTCACCACACCAGTATGGGCTTTCAGGACGGCAATCTCTCTTCCGTCGCTCGCGTCCCAGATTCGGGCCGTGTTGTCCCTGGACGCTGTGGCGATCCGCCTGCCATCGGGACTGAATGCCACGCTCCGCACCTTGTTAGCGTGACCTTCCAAGAGGGCGATCTCTTTTCCATTGCTCGCGTCCCAGATCCGCGCCGTGTGGTCATCAGACGCGGTGACGATCCGGCCGCCATCGGGGCTGAATGCCGCGCTCGTTACCCAGGCAGTATGGGCTTCCAAGCGAGCGATCTCTTTCCCGCTGCACGCGTCCCAGATCCGCGCCGTCTTGTCCCAAGACGCGGTCACGATTCGCCGGCCATCCGGGCTGAACGCCGCGCTCAGCACTTGGCCAGCATGGGCTTCCAAGAAGGCGGTCTCCTTTCCACTGCTCGCGTCCCAGATCCGCGCCGTGTGGTCATCAGACGCGGTGACGATCCGGCCGCCGTCGGGGCTGAACGCCGCACGATTCACCGCGCCAGTATGGGCTTCCAAGCGAGCGATTTCTTTTCCGCTGCTCGCGTCCCAGGTCCGCGCCGTGTGGTCGTCAGACGCGGTGACGATCCGGCGGCCATCGGGGCTGAACGCCACGCTCCGCACCCTGTCAGCATGGCCTTCCAATAGGGCGATCTCCTTTCCGCTGCTCGCGTCCCAGATCCGCGCCGTCTTGTCCCAAGACGCAGTCGCGATCCGGTTGCCGTCGGGACTGAATGCCACGCCCAGCACCGTGGCAGTGCGAGCTTTCAAAAGGGCGATCTGGTTTCCGCTGCTTGCGTCCCAGATTCGCGCCGTGCGGTCATCAGAAGCGGTGACGATCTGGCAGCCATCCGGGCTGAACGCCGCGCTCTGCACTCGGCCAGCGTGGGCTTTCAAGAGGGCGATCTCCTTTCCACTGCTCGCGTCCCAGACCCGCGCCGTGCGGTCATCAGACGCGGTCACGATCCGGCCGCCGTCCGGGCTGAACGCCGCGCTCGTCACTACTTGAGTATGAGCGTTCAAGAGGGCGATCTCTCTTCCGCTGCTCGCGTCCCAGATCCACGCCGTCTTGTCCCAAGACGCGGTCACGATCCGGCGGCCATCCGGGCTGAACGCCGCGCTGGTCACCACGTGAGTATGAGCGTTCAAGAGGGCGATCTCTCTTCCGCTGCTCGCGTCCCAGATCCGCGCCGTCTTGTCCCAAGACGCGGTCACGATCCGGCGGCCATCGGGGCTGAATGCCACGCCCAGCACCGTGCCAGCGTGAGCTTTCAAGAGGGCGATCTCTTTCCCGCTGCTCGCGTCCCAGATTCGCGTCGTCTCGTCCGAAGACGCGGTGACGATCCGGCTGCCATCCGGGCTGAATGCCGCGCTACTCACCGCGCCAGCATGGGCTTTCAAGAGGGCGATCTCTCTTCCGCTGCTGGCGTCCCAGATCCCCGCCGTCTTGTCACTAGACGCAGTCACGATCCGGCCACCATCCGGGCTGAATGCCGCGCTCTGCACCCGCTCAGTATGGGCTTTCAAGAGGGCGATCTCTCTTCCGCTACTTGCGTCCCAGATCCGCGCCGTGTTGTCCGAAGACGCGGTGACGATCCGGCCGCCGTCGGGGCTGAACACCGCGCTCGTCACCGCGCCAGTATGGGCTTTCAGGAGGGCAATCTCTCTTCCACCACTCGCGTCCCAGATCCGCGCCGTGTTGTCCGAAGACGCGGTCACGATCCGGCTGCCGTCGGGGCTGAATGCAGAGACACAGAGGGACCCCGAATGCCCCTTCAGAACTGAAAGCGTATTGCAGTCGTACAACGCCGGGCTCCACAGTTCGGGGACGAGCGTGAGATCAAGATCATCGGCGAGCAAAGCGCCCGCCGCGACCAGCCGCAACGCGTGCTCGCTCCGGCCATCGTCGATCGCCTGGCGGGTCGGCGCGACGAAGGCGCGGCCCGTTGTCCGGCGCAATCGCCTTATATCCTGTTCCTCCTTTGCAGTGCTTGCGGCGAGATAATCGTGCAGGACCGGAGGAATGTCCGGGGCGGTCGCCGGCTTCAGCCGCTCCCAACCCTGCACGGCCGCAATGTCGGCGGCGCGCAAGAGCTTGCCCTCGGGGCGCGCCGGCTCAGCCTCCGCCCATTCCACCGCTCTGGCGACCCACTTGGTGTGCTCGCGCGCCCACAGGATATCGTCGACCTTCAGCGCGACTTCGAGCTTTCCGAGCGAGGCCTCGAAAGCGGCTTCGTCCGTCATCTCCGAGCGCTGATAGTCGTCGAAGAAAACGTAATTCCGCTCGGAGAGTCCCTCGGGCACCGTGTGATGCGGGACAACGCACCAATACAGCGGGGTGAGGCTCTTCTTCAGCTCCAGCGCCCGGCCGACCTCCCAGCTACAAATTTCCGACGCGATCGAACTGGGCGACATCACGAACACGACGGCATCGGCCGCGAGGATCAGGCCATCGAGGCGTTTCCGCCAAGGCTCGCCGGGAAGAATGTCTGCCTTGTCCAGATAGGCCTCAAAGCCGCGTGCGATCAGCGAGCGGCGAAGCTTGTCGGCGAATACGCCGTCGACCCGCGAATACGAAATGAAGACCGTCTTGCGGTGTTGAGCTGTTTCCGGCTGGTTCATGGCCGCGCTTTCGAGCCAAGGCTCCCGACATCACGTCTTCGAAAGCAAGCATGATAAATCTCAAAGAACGCGCAAGCCTCTTTTAAGGCGCGCGCGGGTCCAATCCGGACTTCTAATGCATTGACTTAGTTACAAATGAAACCAATATTCCGGCGTAAGGTGGTGGTCGGCAAAACCGACCTGCGGAGGAGGCGGCCATGAACGAACTCGTGTCTGCGGCGGTCGGCGCCGCGCGGCCCGCGCATGGGCCGGCCGGTCCTGATTATATGTCGGGCTTCGGCAATACCTTCGAGACCGAGGCGCTCGCGGGCGCGCTCCCGGTCGGGCGCAACTCGCCGCAGAAGGTGAACTACGGCCTCTATGCGGAGCAGCTGTCCGGCTCGCCGTTCACGGCGCCGCAGGCCTCCAACCAGCGCTCCTGGCTCTATCGCGTCCGCCCGAGCGTGCGCCACGCCGGCCGTTTCCAGAAGGTCGACCGCGGCCTCGTCCGGACCGCGCCCGAGCGCGCCGAGCGCGAATTGCCGATCGGGCCGCTGCGCTGGGGCCCGACGCCGATGCCGGCCGATGCGCTCACCTTCGTCACCGGCCTGCGCACCATGACGACGGCCGGGGATTGCGACACGCACGCCGGCATGGCGGCGCATGTCGCGCTCATCACCGCCTCGATGGTGAACGAGACCATGTTCAACGCGGACGGCGAATTTCTGGTCGTTGCGCAGCAGAATTCTCTGCTGTTCCGTACCGAATTCGGGGCAATTCTGATTGCTCCCGGCGAGGTCGCCGTCATCCCGCGCGGGGTCATGTTCCGCGTCGAATTGGTCGATGGACCGGCGCGCGCCTATGTCTGCGAGAACTATGGCGGCGGCTTCACGCTGCCCGATCGCGGCCCGATCGGGGCGAATTGCCTTGCAAATCCAAGGGATTTTCTCGCGCCGGTCGCCGCCTATGAGGACGCCGACGTGCCGACGACGCTCTATGTGAAGTGGGGCGGCGAGCTTTACCGCACGGCGTTGCCGCATTCACCCATCGACGTGGTCGCGTGGCATGGCAACTACTATCCCTACAAATATGATCTCAGACGGTTTTCGCCGGTCGGCGCGATCTCGTTCGACCACCCGGACCCATCCATCTTCACGGTGCTGACCTCGCCGTCCGAGACCCCCGGCACTGCCAACATCGATTTCGTCATCTTTCCAGAGCGTTGGGCGGTCGCCGAGAACACGTTCCGTCCGCCCTGGTATCACCGCAACATCATGTCGGAGTTCATGGGGCTGGTGTACGGCGTCTATGACGCCAAGCCCGAAGGCTTCGTGCCGGGCGGAATGAGTCTGCACAATCAGATGCTTCCGCATGGTCCCGACAGCGACGCCTTCAATCACGCCAGCAACGTCGAGCTCAAGCCCGTAAAGCTGACCAACACGCTCGCTTTCATGTTCGAGACGCGTTTCCGTCAGCGCGTGACGACATATGCTGCAAGTCTCGAGACTTTGCAGGACGACTACATCGACTGCTGGAACGGATTGAAAAAGCACTTCAATCCGAACCGGCAACAACCGGATTAGCAACGTGAAACTCGCCTCGCTCAAGTCCGGCCGCGACGGCCGGCTCGTGGTCGTCTCGCGTGACCTGACGCGCTGCGCCGACGCGGCCGCGGTCGCGCCGACCTTGCGGGCGGCGCTCGACGACTGGGACGCCGCCGCGCCGCGCCTCGCCGCGATGGCGGACGCGCTCGAAGCCGACCGCATCGCGCATTCGCCTTTCGACTCAAAGGGATGCGCCGCGCCCTTGCCACGTTCGCACGGCTGGGCCGACGGCTCGGCCTATGTCAATCACGTCGCGCTGGTGCGCCGCGCGCGCGGCGCCGAGCTTCCCGCCTCGTTCTGGAGCGATCCGTTGATGTACCGCGGCGGTTCGGATGCGTTTCTCGGCGCTCGCGATCCGATCCTTATCCAGGATGTCGCCTGGGGTGTCGACTTCGAAGCCGAGGTCGCGGTGATTGCCGGCGATGTGCCGCAAGGCGCGAGCCGGAACACCGCCGAACAGGCGATTGAACTGCTCGTACTCGTGAACGACGTGAGCCTGCGCAACCTGATCGCGCCCGAGCTCACCAAAGGGTTCGGCTTCCTGCAATCGAAGGCGCAGACGGCGTTCTCCCCCGTCGCCGTGACCCCCGACGAGCTCGGGCCCGCCTGGGATGGCGCCAAGGTCTCGCTGCCGTTGCTATCCTCGTTAAGCGGCGCCCTCTTCGGGCGCCCTGATGCCGGTATCGACATGACGTTCGACTTTCCGACCTTGATCGCGCATGCCGCCAAGACCCGTCCGCTCGGCGCCGGCGTGATCGTCGGTTCCGGCACCGTGTCGAACCGCGATGCCGATGGCGGGCCCGGCAAACCGGTCGACCAAGGCGGCGTCGGCTATTCGTGCATCGCGGAGCTGCGCTCGGTCGAGACGATCCTGACCGGCGCGCCGAAGACGCCGTTTCTCAAGCCCGGCGATCGCGTGCGCATCGAGATGAACGACGCGCAAGGGCGCTCGATCTTCGGCGCAATCGACCAGGAGGTGGTAGGCTTTCGGCCTTGAGTCCCGCAGCCCTTTTCGGGCGCGGGCGCCGGAGCCCCCACCATGGCCACCAAACTCCTGATCCGGCCATTCGGCCGCCTCTACGGTCTGGTCCGTCCGATGACCGAGCTGCTGATCCGCCTCGCGGCCGGCAGCTTCCTGGCGGTGCACGGCTATCAGATCCTGTTCGGCAACATCGAGGGCGCGGGGCGCTTCTTCGAGAGCGTCGGCTTCGACGACGGCGTGTTCTGGGCCTGGGTCGTCGGCATCCTGGAGTTCGGCTGCGGGCTCCTCCTCGCCGTAGGCCTGCTCACGCGGCTCGCGGCCGGACCGATCATCGTGTTCCTCGCCGTCGCGATCGGCCTCTACCATTGGCCGAACGGCTTCAACTGGGAATCGCGCGGCATCGAGTATCCGCTGTTCTGGGCGATCGTTACGTTCCATTTCCTCGTGCATGGCGGCGGGCGCTGGTCGCTCGACGCGCTGATCGGATGGGAAGTGTGAGCCGCCGGCCCTCCTTCGGCTGGCTGGTCGTCGCGGCGCTCGTGATCAATCTTGCACTCTACGCGGCGATGAAGTTCGGCACGCTCGCCCATCTCGCCGGGCTCGCCGAGGGCGCCGAGCCGTTCGACCTGCGTCCGCTCGGCTATACGGTCGGCGATGCGCGCGCGCTGCTTCAGCTTCTCGGCGAGGAGGGGCGAACCTATTACGTGCGCGCGCAGCTCGCGCTCGACAGCATCTATCCGGCAACCTATGGGCTCTCGCGCGGCCTCCTGCTGTGGTGGCTCACCATGCCGGACCGGCTGGCGGACCCGCTTCGCACGCGATGGCGCATCGCCATGCTGATGCTCCCAATCTTTGCCGCCGTCTTCGACTATTTCGAGAACGCGCGCATCGCCGCCATGCTGCTCAGTGGGCCTCTGGTCGACGCGGGTCTGGTCGCCTCCGCATCGCACGCGACCCAGGCGAAATCGCTGTTGACGCTGCTGACCGAGGCGCTGGTGATCGTCATCGCGGTGCGTGCGGCGCTGTATTGGCGACGTCGCCGAGCCACGTAGCATGCCTTCCGCGACGTGCCGGTTGGGCAGCCTCCCGCCGCGCTTCGTGATTTGCCGCAGCGCTCTTCAGGGTGGCAGATTTCCCAAACTCCAGGGAGGGAGGGAACCATGGCAACTGCAATCGACAAGAAAATATCGGACTTCAGTGACATCCTGCTGCTCGCCGCCCGGATTCTGGTGGGCGTGCTGTTCCTCGTTGCGGCCTACAACAAGTTCAAGGGGCTCGGCGGCACGACCGCCTATTTCACCAAGCTCGGCGTGCCCGAGCCTTCGATCATGACCTACCTCGTGCCGACCTTCGAGGCGCTGGTCGGCGTCCTGGTCATCATCGGGTACCACGTGCGGCTTGTCGCGCTGGCGATCGCGATCTTCGTCGTGGTCGCGGCGCTGATCGCGCACACGAACTTCGTCGACGGCAATCAGCTCAACCATTTCCTCAAGAATCTCGCGATCGCGGGCGGCTGCCTCGCGCTTCTGGTCGGCGGTGCCGGGGCCTATTCGGTCGACGCCAGAAAGGGTTGACGACAAGGGTTCAACCGCGCCGCGTTGGTGGCGCGCCCAACTGCTACCGAGGGGAGCGCGCGTGAGCGACGTCACGCGCGCGGGGGATTTGTGCATGTTCAGCCACGTCACGCTCGGCACCGACAACCTCAACCGCGCGATGCGGTTCTACGATGCGGTGCTCGCCCCGCTCGGCTTTACGCGCCACCGCACCGCCAAGATCGCGATCGGCTACGCGCCGCCGGACTTCTCGGGCGTCAATGCGCCGTTCTGGGTGCTGCGGCCTTACGACAAGAAAGCGGCAGCGCCCGGAAACGGACCGATGGTCGCGTTCGAGGCGCAGACGCGCGCGGCGGTCGATGCCTTCCATGCGGCCGCGCTCGCGGCCGGCGGAAGCGACGAAGGCGCGCCCGGGGTGCGCGCGCACTATCATCCGAACTATTACGGCGCCTATGTGCGCGACCCCGACGGCAACAAGCTGTGCGCGGTCTGCCACCACCCGGTCGAGAGCGCGGTCGGCTGAGGGACTTACCGGCGCGAGGGCCTCACCCCATATCAGCGCGGCCATCAAGGAGCCGCCTCATGCGCCGCGCACTATCGCCCGCTTTCTCTCTTGCCTCCGTGCTCGCCGTCGTGGTCGCGATCGCGCTGCCGGCCCCGGCGCGCGCCGCCGACGAGCCCGATCTCATCTTCCGCAAGTCGACGGTGTTCCATCTGCTCTCGCCGAACGACAAGCTCGCCACTTATGCGGTCGACGATCCGGGCGTTGAAGGCGTCGCGTGCCACTTCACCGCGCCCGAGCGCGGCGGCTGGAAGGGCTGGATCGGAGTTGCCGAGGAGGTGTCCGACATTTCGCTCGCCTGCCGGCAGATCGGACCGATCAAGATCACCGCCAAGTTCGCGCAGGGCGAGGACGTGTTCATCAGGCGCCGCTCGCTGTTCTTCAAGAAGATGCAGATCGTGCGCGGCTGCGACACCAAGCGCAACGTGCTCGTCTACATGGTCTATTCCGACCGGCTGATCGAGGGCTCGCCGAAGAACTCGACCTCGACCGTGCCGATCATGCCGTGGGGGCCGGAGACAGCGGTGCAGAAATGCGCCGATTGGGTGGAGAAGTA
>CAYZMR010000021.1:0-26645 GCA_964479515.1 uncultured Hyphomicrobiales bacterium
CCGAGCACAAGACGCTGATCCAGGACGCTGCGATGGAGGCGCAAGCCAAGATCCGTGACCTCACCGAGTCGGTCGACAACCTCGCCGCCGCGAAGAAGGAGCTCGAGCCGCTCGGCATGACGGTGGTCGAGGCCAAGGTCGACGAGTTCCGCAAAGTCGCGCAGGCCAAGATCTGGCCGGCCTACAAGAGCCAATACGGCGCGCTGTGGGACGAGGTCGAGGGGTTTAAGGTTTAGGATTTCGTTCGCCCCTAGCACCGACTGTCATCCCGGAAGCCGCCGCAGGCGGCTATCCGGGACCTATAACCACCGATCCGCAAATTTGGCTTGATGGATCCCGGCTCTCGCTGCGCTCCGCCGGGATGACAGGCAGTTGATATGCCCCGCACCCTCTCCGCGATCCCGAAAATCGCCGTCACGGCGCTGATCATCTTCGCGATCGTCAATCTGCTGATCGGCGTCGTGCTGCGCTACGTGGTCGGCGGCATCACCGATTACTTCGATCTCGATCCGGTGCCCTTCACCTGGGTCGAGGAGGTCGGCGAGATGTCGCTCGCCTGGCTCACACTCGTCGGCGCCGCGATCGGCATCTATCAGCGCTCGCATTTCACGCTGCATGTCTTCGTGCACAAGCTTCCGCTCGCGGCGCAAGTCTGGATCAGCCGCTTCAACCACGTGCTGATCGTCGGCGTCGGCATTCTCACGGCCTGGTACGGCTACAAGCTCTGCCTGCTCAATTCGACGCTGCACACGCCGGGCCTCGAGCTCAACCTCGCCTGGCTTTATGCCTCCGCCGTCGTCGGCGGCGTACTGATCGCGATCTACGGCCTCGTCATGATCTTCAACCCACCGCCCGAGGGCGACACCGCGCACTGATCGGGACGGAAATGCTTCTCGTCATCGTTGGCGTCATCTTCGCGGCCCTGATCCTCTTATCGATGCCGATCGTGTTCGCGCTCGCGGTCGCCGGCATCGCGGGGCTCTGGCTCGGCGGCTATCCGATGCAGCAGCTCTCCTCCGCGCTGGTGTCGGGCTCGCAGAGCTGGGTGCTGCTCGCGATTCCTGCGTTTGTGTTCGCCGGCAACCTGATGGAGCGCTGCGGCATGAGCCACGCGCTGGTCGAGCTTGCGCGCGCGCTGATCGGCTGGGTGCGCGGCGGCCTCGGCATGTCGGTGATCGTGGTCGCGTATTTCTTCTCCGACATCTGCGGATCGAAGATGGCGGAAGTCTCCGCGCTCGGCTCCGCGCTGATGCCGCCGCTCAACAATGCCGGCTATGACCGCCGCGACTCGACCTCGCTGATCGCGTCCGGCACCGCGATGGGCATGCTGGTGCCGCCCGCGATCTTCATGATCGTGATCGCGCAGGTCACCAACACGTCCGCCGTCGCGCTGTTCGTCGCCGGTTTCGTGCCCGCGCTCGTCATCATGGTGTGCCTGATGACGGTCGTTTACATCCGCGCGCGCATGTACGACTGGCCGGTCGACACCAAGCCAAGCCTGAAGACGCTCGGCCACGCGCTACTGCACGCCGCGGTGCCGATGGTCGTCCCGTTCGTGATCCTGGCGGGCTTCATCTTCGGCATCATCACGGCGACCGAGGCCGGCGCGGTGGTCGCGGCCTACGCGTTCCTCGCGGCGAAGCTCTATTATCGCAACATCTCCTGGGGCGAGATGGCGAGCATCGCCTATGACAGCGCGATCCTCACCGCCGCCGTCATCTTCCTGCTCGCGGTCGCCTCGGTCTACCAGTACCTGATGGGGGTGAGCGGCGTGCCGCAGATGCTCGCCACCATGCTCTCGCCGCTGAAATCGCATCCGTGGCTGTTCCTGCTCGGCACCGCCTCGATCACGGTGCTGTTCGGCATGGTGCTCGAAGGCCTGCCGGCCGCGGTCGTGCTGATCCCGGTGGTGTTTCCGATCGCCGAGGCGATGGGCATCGACCCGATCCACTTCGACATCGTGCAGACGGCCGCGGTCGGCATCGGGCTGTTCCTGCCGCCGATGGGCGTCGGCCTCCTGATGGCGCTACGCTTCGGCAAGCTCACCGTTGCCGAGCACTTCCGCACCTATATTCCCTACATGGCGGCGCTGTTCGCCGGCCTGGTCCTGATCGCCTGCATCCCGGCGATCAGCCTGACGCTGCCGCGGCTCGCGGGGTTGATCCGCTAGGACCCGCCCGGCACAATTGTTCTCCGGACGGATGCATAGGTGGCATCCCGTTGCCCGAAATGGCTGGAATCCGGCACGAGACGGCTGTTACATGGCCGTGGTGATGATTTTCTGCCGCGCTCCTGAAGGCCTGCGATGACGAGACCCGTGGTCGGCGTGATCGGCAACACGCACATCGTCGAAAACCGATTTCCGGCGCAGCTCGTCGGCGAGCGCAACCTGCGCGCCGTGGCCGACGTCACCGGCGCGCTCCCGCTGATGTTCGCCGGCACGCCCGAGATCACCGACGTCGGCGCGTTGCTCGACGCCGTCGACGGTATCCTGCTCACCGGCGCGCGCGCCAACGTGCACCCGGAGCGCTTCGGCGCGCAGGCGCATCCCAAGCACGAGCCCTATGACGACAAGCGCGACGCGCTCGCCCTCTCGCTGGTCGAAGCCTGCGTCGCGCGCGGCGTGCCGCTGCTCGGTGTCTGCCGCGGCTTCCAGGAGATCGCGGTCGCGTACGGCAGCTCGCTGCATCCGGAGATCCGCGAACTGCCCGGCCGCATGAACCACCGCATGCCGCGGCTCGAGAGCGGCGAGATCCATCCCGATCCGCTCGTGATCTTCGCCGACCGCCACGACGTCGCGCTCACGCCGCACGGCGCCTTCGCGCGGCTCTACGGATGCGAGACGATCCGCGTGAACTCGTTGCACGGCCAGGGCATCGACCGGCCGGGCGCGCGCATCGTCGTGGAGGGCGTAGCGGAAGATGGCACCATCGAGGCCATTCGCATCGCGGATGCCGAGGGCTTCGCACTTGGTGTGCAGTGGCACGCCGAATACGACCCGCAGAAGAATCCGGTGAACCGGAAACTGTTCGAGGCGTTCGGGACGGCGCTGGTGGCGCACAGGAGCGCGCCTTAGCGGCAAGTCGCTGAACGGCTTAGCTGGGCGTGACCATCATTTCCCTGGCCTGCCGCAGCACGGCTTCGGGTTGATAGGGCTTGTCATGGAATGGCACGCACAAAGGGAGCCGCAGAGGTCGTGGCCGGCCCGACGTCACGATGATACCGATGCCGGGCCATCGCTCGGCGACCTGACGGGCCAAATCCGACCCGCTCATCGATCCGGGCATGCTGACGTCCGTGAAAAGCAGCCTGATGTCCCCGTTCGTTTCGAAGAATCGCAACGCCTCGTCGGCATCTCCGGCTTCGAGCACCCGGTAGCCCGCATCCATGAACATGTCGGATGCGCCCATGCGCTCGAGCACATCGTCGTCGGCGACCACGATGAGGGCATTGGTGGGGAATTTAGTCATCGCCGGCAACGAACCTTGATCATAATCGTTCCAAAATTATTCAGCCGCCGAGTACACCGTAAAGCACGTTGCTGTCCTGCTGGTTAACGGATGCGCATCGGCGCTGACGCGCGGCGGAAAATAAGCGGTCAATTTTGCACAGACTGCGTTTCCGGTTGGGCGGTAGAGATTGCGGTTGGTCGATCTCCGGATCGCCCGTTGGGCCGCGACCGCGCTCCTGATTCGGCATTCCGGACAGCGGAGGCTCGATGCAAGGAACCGGCTTGAAGGAACAGTTCACGGCCATCGCGGATGCCTGGGCGCTGGCTCAGGGCATCGTCGACACCGTGCGCGAGCCCGTTCTTGTCCTCGACAAGGACCTGCGCGTGATCACCGCCAGCCGCTCCTTCTATTCGGCATTCAAGGTGAGCCCCGAGGAGACAGAAGGCAGGCTTCTCTACACCCTGGGCGACGGGCAGTGGGACATCCCGAAGCTTCGCGTGCTGCTGGAGAAAATCATCCCCGAGAAGGGCGTGATGGAAGGCTATGAAGTCGAGCATGAATTTCCGGGCCTCGGGTCCCGCACGATCTGCCTGAACGCGCGCCAGGTGTTCTACGAAGGCGGCGCCGGCACGACCATTCTGCTCGGCATGGAGGATGTCTCAGCGCGGCGCGTTCTCGAGCGCGAGAAGGACGAGCTGTTGCGGCAGAAGGACACCCTGCTCGAGGAACTGCAGCACCGCATCGCCAATAGTCTGCAGATCATCGCGAGCATCATCCTGATGAAGGCGCGCGCCGTGCAGTCGACGGAGACGCGGTATCATCTGGAAGACACGCACAAGCGCGTCTTGTCGATTGCCGCCGTGCAGAGGCAGCTTCATGCATCGGCGGCGAGCGGAGCCATCGAGGTCGCGCCTTATCTCGCGCAGTTGTGCGAGAGCCTTGCGACGTCGATGATCGGCGACACCCGGCCGATCTCGCTGAAAGTGACCGGCGAAGGCGGCCGCGCCACGTCGCGTCAGGCCGAGAGTCTCGGCCTGATCGTGACCGAGCTCGTCATGAACGCGCTCAAGCACGCCTTCCCGGACGATATGACCAAAGGCGAAATCACCGTCGCGTACGACATGATCGGGACGAACTGGAAGCTTGCGGTCTCCGACAACGGAGTTGGCAAGCCGGCCGGCGGCTTCGCTCAACCAAAATCCGGACTGGGCACGGGAATCATCAAGGCGCTGGCACACCAACTCGATGCGCAGGTCGAGACCTTGTCCGGCGCGGAGGGCACGACCGTGTCGATTACGCACGCCACGTTCCCGACCAAGGCCGTGCAGGCCGCTTAGCTGCACCTCCGCGGCAGGTTCAAGTCAGTTGACGATGATCGGAGCGGGCGGCGGCGGTGGATCCGGCGGGATCGGCGGCGGAATATAAAGATCGTTCGCGCCGGTGCCGGGACGAAGAATCATTCGCCGCTCGGTTTGAACGATGCCGAGCACGCGTCGCGAACGCGCAACATACGCGTCGGCCTCCGATCGCGTGAGCGCGCGCGGCGCGATCCGAAGCCGCAGCCGGCGGCCCGCGCGCTCGATATCGACGACGACGAAACGTCCACTGCGCTGCACTTGCCGGTCGAGATCATCGGTATTGCTCACCGCTCTGCCGTCGACCGCCATGATGCGGTCGCCGGGTCGGACGCCCGCGCGCGCAACCGGCGAGTTCGGGGCGACCTCCTCGACGGCGTAGCCCGCCCCTTGCCAGGGGTCGCCGGAATGTCGCTCGGCCGCCGCCGCGGCAGTCGACGCGATGGATCCGGCGGCGAGCCCGATCAAAGCAGCCGCGGTGAGCAAGCGTACCATGACGCTCTCCTGCGTGCGCGCGGGGCGACAACAGGCTTTCGCCGCAACGGCCCCGGCTGATCATTGGTCGGTGCGACAGCGCAACGGGTTCAGCGCGGCGGTGCGCGGCGCGACCCGTCCCGCAGGCTATTGCCCTTCGCCCAGGAACCTCTCGATGCGAGTCGCGAGATAGACCGGCGTCTCCTGCATCGGATAATGGCCGCTGTTGGCGATCGTTTCGATCTGGGCGTGCGGATAGAGCAGCGGAAACACCTCGCGCACGACCGCCTCGCGGACGCCTTCGTCATGCTGGCCGGCGAGAACCAGCATCGGCGCCTTGACCGATGCAGCGCCGCCGGAGAAGTCATCGCGGATGAAGGAGCGCATGTAGCTTGCAAACGCTTCCGGGCGCGCGGTCTCGCGCGCGCGGCGCAGCAACAGGTCGATCCAGACTTTCGACACGCGATTTCCGACCGAACCGCCGATCAATGCGCGCGCCACGTCATCCCGCTCGCAGGCGGCAGAAAAGAAATCGAATGTCGCCGCGTCGACCGGCATCGCGAACGCCGGCACCGGCGTGATCGCGACGACGGACTTGACGCGCGCACGCGCATCCATCGCAACCTTCTGCGCGGCCTTGCCACCCATCGAGTGCCCGACGACGTGAAAGTCGCTCCAGCCGAGCCGGTCGGCGAGCGCGATCGCGTCGGATGCCACCTCACCGATGGTGTAGGCGCCGGCAAAGTCGCGCGAGTGTCCGTAGCCTCGAATGTCCGGCAGCGCGTAGGAGAAACGCTGCGTGTCGAGATACTCCACCATCGGCGTGACGATGCGATGATCCCAGAACCAGCCGTGAATGACGATCACCTTGATCGGGCCGTCGCCGACTTGCCTGTGCCAGATCATCGTTCCCTCCGCTCCGCCGGCGTCTTCGGCGCTATTTGCGCAATCCAGTGACGGTCAGCACCGATACCCATTTTTCGATGTCGGCGGCAATGAAATCCGCGAACTCCCGCGGGCTGCCGCCGAGGACGTCCACGCCTTGGGCTTTTAGCGCGGCCTGCACGCTCTCCACCTGCAGCGCCGCGTTGGCGGCGCGTGAAAGCGTGTCGACGATATCGGCGGGCGTGCCGGCCGGCGCGAGCAGGCCGATCCAGATGCCGGCATCGACGCCGGGCATGCCGGCCTCATCCATCGTCGGGACATCCGGCATGGCGCCGGCGCGCTTTGGCTGCGCGACCGCGAACGCCTTCAGCTTTCCAGCGGTCACGTGCGGTGCCGTTGTCGCCGCCACGTTGAACATCAGCGTGACGCGCCCGGCGAGCAGATCCGGCAGCGCCTGATTGCTGCCGCCCTGGTAGTGCACCGCCAGGATTTTCGTGCCGGCCTTGATGTTGAACAGCTCGGCCGCGAGGTGGCTCGCGGTTCCCGCTCCCGACGTCGCGAATGTCAGCGTGTCGGGCTTTGATTTCGCGAGCGCGATCAGTTGCGCGAGGTCATTGGCCGGCACCGAAGGGTGACCGACCAACACGTTGGGCACGACGCCGAGCAAGGCGATCGGCGCGAGGTCCTTGCCGAGGTTGAAGCTCGAATTGTTCTGCGCTGGGCTCAGCGTATTGGCAACCGTCGCCATGAACAGCGTGGTGCCGTCCTTCGGCGCGCGCGCGACCGCTTCGGCCGCCGACATGCTGCTGTTGCCCGGCCGATTTTCCACGATGACCGGCTGGTTGAACTGCTGCTCCATCTGCTTGCCGATCAGCCGCGCGAGCGTGTCGGCGGCCGAGCCCGGCCCAAAGCCGACCACGATCCGGATCGTCGTTGCCGGAAAGGTTTGCGCGGCCGCCGGCCAAGCCGTCGCGGCCGCTGCGACAAACACCGAAACCAGCGCCGCGCACAGCGCGCCCTTCATTGCGTTCCCTCCCGAAGCATCGCCGGCACGGTTCGCCGCGCCGGTGGTGATCGTACCGACCGGCGGTGTTGGACATCCAGTGCGATGCTGGCTGCGAGTCGACCGACATTCCACAGCGCCGCGCCGCAGTTTCGGTTTGCACTGCGACAATTTGGCCTCATACTTGCTCTCCAATTGGATGCGAGTCGCGCTCCAGTTCAGGGCGCGCTCGCAAAGCAGGGCCGAGGCGCCCGCGCGGCGGGGCGCTGCGGTTAGGTATCAGCAGGGAGGCGTTCGGGGGGCAGGCTTTAGTCGGATGACAC
Organism: uncultured Hyphomicrobiales bacterium; assembly: GCA_964479515.1. Lineage (GTDB taxonomy): Bacteria > Pseudomonadota > Alphaproteobacteria > Rhizobiales > Xanthobacteraceae > PALSA-894. The sequence continues at coordinate 7,493 of CAYZMR010000021.1, forward strand.
GCGTGAGGCGCCGCGCCGGGACCACCATTGGGACCACAACGGGGTCTGCCCATGTCCATCCTTGCAAGGCTGTTGCTTGCTTGCCTCTTCCTGACCGTCACAACCGACCTGTTCGCGCATGACAGCTGGATTTCGCGCGGCGGCCATCGCAACACCGCCGGCGAATGGTGCTGCGGCGAAGGCGACTGCTTCGTCGTTCCTGGTGAAAACGTGAGCACGACGCCGCAAGGCTATCGTCTGTTCGGCAGCGAGACAGTGCCCTACAGCGAGGCGCAGCCCTCGCCCGACGGCGCCTATTGGCGCTGCAAGCGGCCGGACGGCTCAAGGCGCTGCTTCTTCGCCCCGCCGCAGACTTATTAGGCGGCTTTCGCGACGCCTTTCGGAGTGTTCGCCGCGCCGGCCGGCGCGCGTTTCATCGTCGTGTCAGCGCGAACGAAATGCGCTAGCCTGCGAGCCTCGATTCCAAAAACCCGCAAGGCCTTCGGCCGAGCGGGCTTATCGTGTGGAGGCACGCATGAGCAGTCCCGTCGTCGTTCCCGCCCGGCGCGGCATGTCGTCGGAAATGGGAAGCATCCTCTTGGCGCTCGTCATCTCGGTCCTCGCCGTCATCATCTTCCTGATACCAAGTTATACGCCAACACACGACTCGATACGCGGCCTGCCCGGCTGGTTCGCGCTCGGCTACATCACGGTTCAGCTCTGGCTGTTGCTCGATTCCGCGCTACGCGTCCGGCCGACCAGCATCCTCGATGCCGTGCTGGCGATCGTGCCGGTGATCACCGGCATCGTCTGCGCGGTGCTGTGGCTGGTCGGCTTCCTGCATCTGTCGCTGTTCCAGCTCAACGCGCTCGCAATGCTGACGATCACCGGCCTCGTCGAGTTCGTCAGCACGCTCTGGGTGCGCAACGTCGTGCTCCAGCGCGGCCTCTCCGTGCTGCCCGGTTCGCCGGGCGTGTGAGCGGGTGCTGGTCCGGCGCATGCGCTCGCCCGCTGACGTCGGACCGGTCCTCATCACTGGCTGCTCGTCGGGCCTCGGGCGGGCCTCGGCGCGGCTGTTCCAGATGGCCGGCTACCACACGATCGCGACCGCCCCCCAGGTGGGCGAGCTTGATGAGCTGCGCGCGCTCGGCTGCGAGACCCTAGCCCTCGACGTCAGCGATGACGCTTCCTGCCGGGCGGCGGTTGCGGCGGTCGAACGGCACCATGGCGCGATCGGCGTGCTCGTCAACAACGCCGGCTACGGCCAATACGGGCCGATCGAGGAAGTGCCGCTCGATCTGGTCCGCCGCTGCTTCGAGGTGAACGTGTTCGGCATGGTGCGCATGGCGCAGCTCGCACTTCCGGCGATGCGCCACGCCGGCCGCGGCCGCATCGTCAATGTAAGCTCGGTCGCCGGGCGCGTGACCATGGCGGGCGGCGGCGTCTACCACATGACCAAACATGCGATCGAGGCGATGGCCGACGCGCTGCGGCCGGAGGTCAAGCCTTTCGGCATCGACGTGGTCAACGTACTGCCGGGCCCGTTCGTGTCGGGATATCGCGACAAGATCGTGGCGAGCATCCCCGATACGGGCCCGGGCAGCCCGTACGCGCAGTTCAAGGCAAGCCTCGGCGCCTGGATGGTGGCGTTCCTTGAGCCCGGGCGCCTCGGCGTGATGTCGGCCGAGCATGTGGCGCGCACGGTGTTCAAGGCCGGCACGGTGGCTCGGCCGCGCACGCGCTATTCCGTCGGTTTCTATGCGAGGTTCAGCCCGCTCGGCCGCGCGCTCACGCCCGACCGCGTGGTCGATGCCGTGATGGCGCGCGCCATCCCGGTTCAGGCGAGTGCGGGCACGCCGACCCTGATCTCGCGCGCAAGCGTTGCCGGCTGCGGCAGCTCGAAGCCAGGCGCCGCCTCATAACCGAGAACGCGCAGCACGCCTCGCGCCGGACACATCTCGGTCGCGATGCGGGTGAAGCGGTTGAGCACCGGCGGCGCCACCCAGGCAAAGCTCGCATCGAACGGCGCGCGCGAGGCCGCCAGCGCCTCGCGGCGGATGCGGCTGTTGCCGCCGGCCTCGCCGAAGCTGCAACTGAACAGGAGGTCGCCGCCGACGCGGGCCTCCCAAGGCTCGGCCGGCACGAGCCAGTCATTCGCCGCGCAGGTCTCGCTCCAGCGCGTCGTGTGCCCCTCCTCGGTGCGCTCGATGACGCAGCACTCGCCCGCCGCGCAGCCCGCCAGCGTGTAGATCACGGGCCGCGCGATCGGCGTCGTCTCCAGCTTTTGCCGCGCCGCCTCGAACGTCGCGCAGGTCTCGAACACCTGGCGCAGCAGATGGTCGGGCGGGATGTGTGGCAGCGACCAGGTGCGCGCCGCATTGGCGGCAATGTCGAACAGGCGCAGCGCCGGCGCGCGCGTGCGCCGCCACAGCGGCGCCTGGTTCACGCAGGCCGCAAAGCGGCCCTGCGCCATCGCGGTGAGCGCGCCCACGAAGCCCGGCCAGGTCACGGTCATGAACTCGCCGGCAGGGCCCGCCATCTGCGCGACCTCGACGTGACGGCCGAGCCCGGGAAAGGGCCAGTCGAGCGTGCGCACGAGCCAGGGCGCGTCGTGCTCGCGCGCCAGCGCCGTGCAGCCCCATTCATAGGCGCCGTTGAGGAACCAGATGCCGGGAAAATCGAGCCCCTCGGCGATCGCCGCGATCTCGCCGACATAGGGCGAGCGCGAGCGCGTGAGCCAGCGCCGCGTGATGCTGTCGAGCGCCGGTATGGCGCGTTGGCCCAAGCGCGGGAACCAGCCGACACATTCGTTGCGCAATGCGCGGGCGGCCACCTTCGCGTCGAGTGCATGACGCAACGCCCCGCCGTCGCGCATGTCGCGTACCGGCACCAGTTTCAAGCTCGCGCCGTCAAGGTCCATTACGACGCCTTCTGCACAACCGTTGCGCCGCCGAATCTGGCGAACGTTCGCGAGCACCTTATGTGATTTGCTATGACATCCGCATGTTCGACGCGATCTCGTTTCCCGGCGGCGGCAACCGCTGCTACTGGCAAGGCGGATTCATCGAGGCGCTACGCGAGCGCGTCGACGTCACCCCCGCCCTCGCCGTCGGGGTCAGCGCCGGTGCCTTCGCGGGCATCTATTCGTTGCTCGGGCTCGGACCGAAGGTGCGAGCCCTCGCCTTTGCGGGATGCGGACCGCATCAGAAGAATGTCGACCTCGCCGGCTGGCGCCGTGGCACCGCGCTCTATCCGGTCGGTCGCGTCTACCGCGAACTGATCGAGACGGTACTCGACGCCGCGGCACTTGCGCGCCTAAACGCGGCCCTCGACTTTCGGATCGCGATCGCGCGCCTGCCGCGCGGCCTGCCGCCGCTCGCCGGCGCGGCGCTCGGCATCGGCGCCTATCAGATCGAAAAGCACCTGTTCCGCCCGGTCCACCCGACGTTCGGTCGCCGCATCGGTTTCCGCGCCGAGTTTATCGCCGCGCGCGACCTGCACACCCCGGCCGATCTTGCCGACACGATCATCGCGTCGAGCGGCGTTCCGCCGTTCATGCCGGTAACGAACATCGGTGGCCAGCCCGCGTTTGATGGCGGCCTGGTGGACAATGCGCCGGTGGCGCCGCTCGAGCCAGTCGAAGCGGCCGGAGGCCGGACGCTGGTGCTGTTGACCCGATCCTATCGGACAATTCCGAAGGTTCCCGGCCGGAGCTACGTCCAGCCTTCCGCACCTATGCGAATCAAACAGTTCGACCTGAGGAATCCAGGCGGGATTCGGGCAGCGTATGAGCTTGGGCTAGCCGACGGGGCCGCATTCGCGCGCGGTCTGGCGCACTGAGCCACCAGAACCGTCAGTTGGTTAATATTTTCGCCATTGGCCTATGCATATCACTCATAGCTGCATCGCAACATAATCTATCCCGCGCCGCAGCATAAAGAACTATATCAGCGGCGAGGCTCACGGAAGGCCCCGATAATTCGCAAGGAAGACTGCCATGCTGATCTCCAGATTCGTCGGACTGCTTCGCGCCTATTGGCGCTACAACGAAAGCGTCTCGGAGCTGGCGCGCTTGAGCGATCGCGAGCTGGCCGACATCGGCATTTCCCGTTCGGAAATCACCGCCGTCGCCTGGTCGAACGCCCGCAGCAGCTAAGCCACCAATCCGGATTCTCGGACAACGCCCGCGTCTCGACGCGGGCGTTTCCTGTTGGGTCAGCTCTCGGTGCGCCACCTTTCCAGCTTCATGATGTCGGGGTACTCGCCGTTCTTGTGGGTCCAACCGTCGATCACCCATTTCTGGCCGTTGGCGCGTTCGCGCACCACCGCGGCGGTGTGAGGGAGACTCCCGATACCGCCCCGCGATTCCGGCGCGTCGATCACGTGGTAGCGCAACAGGCCTAGCCCCGAGAGGACCGACAGCACCTCGATCGTATTGCTCGTCTTGTCGAGGCAATCGAACTGGGTTGGATCGCCCGCCGAGCCGAGACCCGCTCGTGCCTTTGCGGTCGCGGTCCCGGCCTCGGATGCGACGCGCTTCTCGAACCAGGCCATCGTCGCGGCAAGCCCTCTCCGCTCGTCCGTGGCATCTTCCGCGGCTGCGAAGAACGCCTTGAGCTTCGCGAGATCGCCAGGGCGGAGCACGATCGGCGTCTGATAAGCACACCCAAACCCGTGACACACGATCGGCCGCGCAGGATCGGGAACCGGCAGCGACAGCCGTTCCAGCACAGCCGCGATGTCGAAATCGAGGCTGAACGAACCCGCCGTGGCCGGCACGGCGGATAACAGCAGCAAGGCGCCGATGAGGATACGTGCCCGCACGGAAGCTCCTGCGACCCGCTGGCGCGGACCGCCGTGTTGACTCGGTGCGAGTTTTAAATGACCACCTCGCGAATGCAACGGGTTCACGTCATCGGCGGTGGAATGGCGGGCTCGGAAGCCGCCTGGCAGCTCGCGCGCCGCGGCATCCCGGTCACGCTCCATGAAATGCGCCCGGTGCGCATGACGGCGGCGCACCGGACCGAGGCGCTCGCGGAACTTGTCTGCTCGAACTCGTTCCGCTCCGACGACCAGGAGACCAACGCGGTCGGCCTGCTGCATGCCGAGATGCGCCGGCTCGGCTCGCTGATCATGCGCGCCGCCGACGCGAACCAGGTGCCGGCGGGCGGCGCACTCGCGGTCGACCGCGACGCATTCTCGGCCGCCGTGACGGCGGCACTCGCGGCCGAGCCGCTGATTACGATCGCGCGCGACGAGGTCGCGCTGCCGCCGGACGATTGGGACAAGGTCATCGTCGCGACCGGCCCCCTCACCTCGCCGGCCTTGGCGGACGCGGTTCGAGGCCTGACCGGCGAGACGGATCTCGCCTTCTTCGACGCGATCGCGCCGATCGTGCATCGGGATTCGATCGACATGTCGGTCGCCTGGTTCCAGTCGCGCTACGACAAGGCCGGTCCCGGCGGCTCCGGCGCCGACTACATCAACTGCCCGATGACGCGCGAACAATACGCCGCCTTCGTCGCGGCACTGCTCGCGGCCGACAAGGTCGCGTTCCATGAGTTCGAATCCTCGACACCTTATTTCGACGGCTGCCTGCCCGTCGAGGTGATGGCGGAGCGCGGCGTTGAGACACTGCGTCACGGGCCGATGAAGCCGTTCGGCCTCACCAATCCGCATGACCCGACCGTGAAGGCTTACGCGGTCGTGCAGCTTCGCCAGGACAACAAACTCGGGACGCTGTTCAACATGGTCGGTTTCCAGACCAAGCTGAAGCACGGCGACCAGGTGCGCATCTTCCGCACCATTCCGGGGCTCGAGCGCGCCGAGTTCGCGCGCCTCGGCGGCGTGCATCGCAATACGTTCCTCAACTCGCCGAAACTGCTCGATCCGACGCTGCGCCTTGTCGCGCAGCCCCGGCTGCGCTTCGCCGGACAGATCACCGGCTGCGAGGGCTACGTGGAGTCCGCCGCGATCGGCCTGCTCGCCGGTCGTTTCGCCGCCGCCGAGCGCCTCGGCGAGGCGCTGGCGCCGCCACCCGCAACCACGGCGCATGGCGCGCTGCTCGGCCACATCACCGGCGGCCATGTCGCGACGATCGATGCCGGCCCGCGCTCGTTCCAGCCGATGAACGTCAATTTCGGCCTGTTTCCGCCGCTCGCCCACACCCCCAATCGCGGCGCCGACGGCGAGCGCCTGCGCGGCCCCGCCAAGGCGATCGCCAAAAAGCGTGCACTGAGCGCGCGCGCGCTCGCCGATCTCGACCGCTGGATCGCGGGTGAAGCGATGCCGGCGGCGGCCGAATAAGATGGCCCACCATACCCCGCTCGTCTCCACGATCGTGGTCGGCCTCGTGCTCGCCTTTGCGCTGGGCGCGCTAGCGCACCGGGTGCGCCTCTCGCCCCTCGTCGGCTATCTCGTGGCCGGCATTCTGATCGGCCCGTTCACGCCCGGCTTCATCGCCGACCAGGAGATCGCGAACGAACTGGCCGAGATCGGCGTGATCCTGCTGATGTTCGGCGTCGGGCTGCAGTTCTCGATGCACGAACTCCTGTCGGTGCGCGCGATCGCGGTGCCGGGCGCGCTCATCCAGATCGCGGTCGCGACCGCGCTCGGCATGGGCCTCGCATGGCTGCTCGGCTGGACGCTCGGCGCGGGCGTCGTGTTCGGCGTCGCGCTGTCGGTCGCGAGCACGGTCGTCGTGCTGCGCAACCTGCAGGAGCGGCGCCTGCTCGATACCGAGCGCGGACACATCGCGGTCGGCTGGCTCGTGGTCGAAGACCTCGCGATGGTGCTGGTGCTGGTGTTCCTGCCGGCGCTGGCCGACCTGGTAAAGGGCGGCGCCGGTGTCAACCTGTCGCTCATCGCGATCCCGCTCGCGATCACGTTGGCCAAGTTCTTCGCCTTCGTGGTGCTGATGTGGCTGGTCGGGCGCCGCGTCATCCCGTGGCTGCTGCATTACGTGGCCCACACGGGCTCGCGCGAATTGTTTCGCCTCTCGGTGCTCGCGATCGCGCTCGGCGTCGCCTACGGGGCGGCGACGCTGTTCGATGTCTCGTTCGCGCTCGGTGCGTTCTTCGCCGGCATGATCTTGAGCGAGTCGACGCTGAGCCAGCGCGCCGCGCAGGAAACGCTGCCGCTGCGCGATGCCTTCGCGGTGCTGTTCTTCGTATCGGTCGGCATGCTGTTCAACCCGACGGTCATCATCAGCCACCCGCTGTCCCTCCTCGCGACGCTGCTGATCGTGACGATTGGCAAGGCCGCAATCGCATTCGGCATCGTGCGGCTGTTTCGCTATCCGGAATCGACCGCTTTGATGATCGCCGCGAGCCGGGCGCAGATCGGCGAATTCTCGTTCATCCTCGCGGGGCTCGGCGTCGGGCTCGGGCTGCTGCCGACCACCGGACGCGACCTGATCCTGGCGGCCGCGCTGATCTCGATCCTGCTGACGCCGTTTTTGTTTGCGGGCGCGGACTGGATCTACGCGCATCATGAGCCCCCGAAGAAGGCGCCCGCCGCCGCAACGCCCGAACCCGCCACGCCAGCGCCCGCGGTCGCCGAAACGCCGACGCGCGAGCCGGTGCCGGTGACGCGTCTGACCGGCCACGTCGTGCTGGTCGGCTACGGCCGCGTCGGCAGCGTCGTCGGGGCGGCACTAAAGAGCGCCGCCGTGCCGCTGTTCGTCTTCGAGACCGACGACGACCTGATCGAAAGCCTGCACAAACAGGGCATCGAGGCGATCGCCGGCAATGCGGCGGACCCCGAACTGGCGCTCGCGGCGAATTACGGCGCCGCGCGCTGCCTCTTGGTCGCGATCCCGGACGGATTCGAAGGCGGCCAAGTGGTCGAGCAAGCGCGCACGATCAATCCGGCGCTGCTGATCATCGCGCGCGCGCATTCCGAGGAAGAGATCGAGCACTTGAAGCGCCATGGCGCCAGCAAGGTGATCATGGGCGAGGAGCTGATCGCGCATGCGATGATCGATGACGCGCGCGCAGCCGGCGTGATCAAGCCGAGCGGCATGGAGCCGCAGGCGGCCGATCCGCCCGCGGCTCCCAACAGCTGAGGCCCGGGCCGGCTATTCGGCCGTTATCGGGTCGATCACCGAGCGCACCCGAGCGACCCTGTTTGCCGGAAACCCGCCCTGTTGGGCGTGCTTTTTCACGGTGGCTTCATCGGGCGCGTTGTAGACGCAGTAGATCTTGTCGTCGGTGACGTAGCTCTGGACCCACTGGATCTGCGGGCCCATGTCGCGCAAGACCCCGCATGACTTCTGCGAGATGGCTTGCAGCTCTTGCGGCGGCAATTTTCCCGCTCCGGCGATTTCCCGTTCAATCACGAATTTGGGCATGGCGTCGTCCTCTCCGGGTCATACGGACACGCATGACGCGCGCCCGATGCGGAAGGTTGCGGTATTGCGCGCAGGGATGTCTTGAGGCGAAAGCCCCGGTGCGACAATTGCCTATGCGCAACGCTCGGGACAGATGTCCCGCGTCAACGCGCGCTGGTCAGCCTGCTGTTCATGCCGAGGCCGGCGTCGCGCGCCCGCACGATTGCCTCGTAACGGTGCTCGACGCCGATCTTGTCGAACACGCGGGTGATGTGATTGCGAACCGTCTTCTCCGAGAGCCCGAGCGATGCGGCGATCTCGGAATTGTCGAGACCCTCGGCGATCCCTTCAAGGACGGCGCGCTCGCGCGGGGTCAGCTCATCGAGCGGCAGCCCGTGGCGGCCAATAGCGGCCGTATCGGCTTCGGCAAGAAACGTCCGCATCTCGTCGAGCAAGCGTGGCCACGCCGGCTCCTCGGCGAGCGGCATATGATTCTCGCTATCGATCGGGACGAAGCGGCAGTCGGGGATGAGACTCGCGAGCAGGCGGCCTTCGTCGATCGGCACCACCACGTCGCGCTCTGCGTGCACCATCAGGACCGGGCATCGTATCTTGCGCGCCGCGTCGGTCACGTCCGTATGCCAACCGATTTCGAGCAGGCGAGCGGCGATTTCGGCGGAAGTCGCCGCGCATTGCTGATCGCACCAGGAGCGCGAATGCTCCAACGTGCCGCCGGGCTGGTATTGCGACGCCCAGAGCTGCACAAAACCGTGATTTTCCTTACCCCAGCCGAGACGGGTCAGATCAACCAAGACCCGCGCCTTCTCGATCTCTTTCGGGCGATCATTGCGGCGGAACCGGCCACGCGCGTAGGTGCCGTAGAGGATGAGACGCCTGACACGTTCCGGATGCCGGGCCGCATATTCGATCGCAACCGGTCCGCCCCAACACGTGGCCAACAGATCGAAGCGTCGGAACGAGGCGGCGTCGATGACGCATTCGAAATCGCGCACCCAAGTCTCAAATGCGAGATCATGCGCATCCCGGTCCGAGAGCCCGCAGCCGCGCGAGTCGTAGCGCAACAGTTTGTGGTCACGAGAAAAGGCATCGAGCCAGGGCTGCCACGCGAGGCTCTGCCATTGATGCTCGAGATGAGACAGCCATGTTGCCGACATGACCAGCGGCGGCCCCTCGCCGCTGGTCGCATATGCGAGTTTCACGCCGTCGGCGGAGGTGCAAAAGCGGATGTCCTGGTTCATCGCGCCCAAAGGCTGCTCTTGGCTCAAGGGAGTGGTATTGCCGGCACGGTAGCACGTTTTGCTCCTGCCAAGGTGTCGTCTAGCCGCGCATGGCGCGCTCATAGCGCCGCGCGGCGCGCCACAGCGTCCATTGCCGGCGCCACTGCGGCGCTTCGACGATCGTCTTGAACGGATCGTAGTCGGCGCGCTCCATCGCCACGAGGTCGAGGCGCGCGAGCGCCACGGTGAGGAACGCGGGCGCCGCCGACGCCGGCAGGCGTGGCAGCAACGCCTCGAACGCCGCAAGCTGCGCGCCGGCGCGGATATGCAGCTCGGCAAGGGCGGCGCGCAACTCTGGCGTCGCGCTGCCGGCAAGCACGTCTTCGAGGCGCGCGCCGTGGCGCTCCAGCACGTCGACTGGCAGATAAAGCTGGCCACGGCTCGCGTGGCGCGGCAGACCGCGCAACAGGCCGGTGATTCCGACGGCGAGGCCGCCCGCAAGCACGGCGGCGTCGAGCGCCACATGGTTATCGCTCAGCGCAAGCGCCGCCTGCTCGATCAGGGCGCAGCTCGTGCGCCTCAGATAAGCCTCCATGGCAGCAAGCGTCGGCATCGGATCGTCGTAGAGGTCGAACGCGTGCGCCTCGATCAACTCGCGCAGCGGCTCTGCCGGCAGCGAAAAGCGCGCGACCGCGTCGAGCAGCGCCGCGGCGACCGGATTCGCCGCCGCCTCTCCAGTCCGTTCGCCGCTGAGCGCGTCGCGCCACCATTGCAGGCGGATCTCGCCAGCCATCGGCTCGCGAATCGCCGCGCGCACGCGTCCGATCTCGACGTTGAAGGCATAAAGCGCGTAGAGCGCGTCGCGCTTGTCCGCCGGCGCGAACAGCGCCGCAAGGTATCGATCCTTGTCGGCCGCGCGGACAAGCTCCTCGCAATGGCGATAGGCGTCGCTCATCGCCGCACCGTAGCGCGAGTTTCAATCCACCGCGATCAGCGCCGCGCCGACGCTGCGGCCTTCGGCAAACAGGATGTTGTAAGTGCTCACCGCCGGCCCGGTCGGCATCACGTCGACGCCGATGCGCGCGTCGCGGAAGCGCCAGCGCAGCGCCTCCGGCATCGCCCATGGTTGCCTGCCCGTCCCGATCATGAGGAGTTCCGGCCGGGGCGCGGCGGCGAACACGCGTTCCAACGTCTCGGCGCCGATCTCAACAGGCACCGCGACCGGCCAGGCCCAGATGCCGCCCGGCAGGCACAGGATCGAGCCGCGATGCGACAGGCCGCCGAAGCGAAAGCCGCCATTGCCGTAAGCGTCGATCGCCGCCGCCTGCGGCAAGTGACGGTCGTCCGCGCCCGCGGCGCTCATGCGCTATGCGCTGAACCGGATGTTGGCGCTCGCAACCTTCTCGGCCGGCTCCGTCGCTTCCTGACGGCCGGTGCCGACGCCGAGATAGATCAGGATCGGCGACGCGATGAACACCGACGTGTAGGTGCCGACCAGCACCACGCCGAACATCATGGTGGCGACGAAGGAATGGATCGCGTGCCCGCCGAACAAGAGCAGCGCGAGCAGCGCCAGCGTGACGGTCAAGTGCGTGATGATCGAGCGCGACAGCGTCGAGTTGATCGAGACGTTCAACAGGTCGGTCATCGGCAGCTTCTTGTAGCGCCGCAGCATCTCGCGGATACGGTCGTAGATGACGACCGTATCATTCAACGAATAGCCGAGGATGGTCAGCAGCGCGGCGATCGAGGTCAGGTCAAAGTCGATCTGCGTCAACGACATGAAGCCGAGCGTGAGCACAAGGTCGTGCACGTTCGCGATCATGGCGCCAAGGGCGAACTGCCATTCGAACCGGAACCAGAGATAGACCAGGATCGCCAGGATCGCCACGATGATGCCGATCGTGCCGTAGGACAATAGTTCGCTCGACACGCGTGGGCCGACCACCTCGATGCGGCGGTAGTCGATCTCCTCGCCGAGCGCGCCGCGCACCTTGGCAACCGCGGCCTGCTGCGCGGCGTCGCCGCCCGGCTGCTGCGCGACGCGGATCAGCACGTTCTCCGGGCCGCCGAACTGCTGCAGCTGCACGTCGCCGAGGCCGAGCCCGCCCAGCGTCGACCGCATCTTGGCGAGGTCGACCGCGCCGGTCTTCGACTGGACTTCCAAGAGCGTGCCGCCGACGAAATCGATGCCGAGATTGAGGCCGGGATGGAAGAACAGCGCGAGCGCCACGATCGACAGCAGCGCCGAGATCGGAAAGCTCACGCGCCGGAAGCGCATGAAATCGAACTTGGTATCGTCCGGGACGATCCGCAGCAGAGGAATGGATGGAAGGAAGCGCATGCTGCCTGCTTTACGAAATGAGAAGCCGCTGCGGACGCTGCCAGCGCACCCACCACGACACGATCAGGCGCGTCAGCGTGAACGCGGTGAACACGGTCGTGATGATGCCGATGCCGAGCGTGACGGCGAAGCCGCGCACCGGGCCGGTGCCGATGAAGAACAGCACGGCGGCGGCGATGAAGGTCGTGATGTTGGAGTCGAGGATGGTCGCGAGCGCGCGCGTGAAGCCCGCGTCGATCGCCGCGATCGCGCTGCGTCCGCCGCGCACTTCTTCGCGGATGCGCTCATAGATCAGCACGTTACTGTCCACCGCGATGCCGATGGTGAGCACGATGCCGATGATGCCCGGCAAGGTCAGCGTCGCGTTGATGAACGACAGCACGCCGAAGATCATCGCGACGTTGACGGCGACCGCGATGTTGGCGATCAGGCCGAAGCGGCCATAGGTGATCAGCATGAACAGGATCACCAGCGCCCCGCCCACATAAGACGCTCGCGTGCCGTTGATGATCGAATCCTGCCCTAAGCCGGCGCCGACCACGCGCTGCTCGATCACGGTCAGCGGCGCCGGCAGCGCGCCGGCGCGCAGCAGGATCGCGAGATCATTCGCCCCCTGCACCGTGAAGCTGCCTGAGATCTGGCCCGAGCCGCCGAGGATCGGCTCGCGGATCACCGGCGCCGAGATCACCTCGTTATCGAGCACGATCGCAAACGGCCGGCCGACATTCTCTTGCGTGGCTTGGGCGAAACGCCGCGCGCCGTTGGTGTTGAAGCGGAAGGAGACGATCGGCTCGCTGGTGCGCTGGTCGAAACCGGGTTGCGCGTCGGTCAGGTCCTCGCCCGAGACCACCACGCGCTTCTCGATCACGTAGGGCGGCTTGCCATCTTTTTGCGGGCCGTAGAGCAGCTCGGATTCGGGCGGCACGCGGCCCTGCAGCGCCTGCTCGGGACTGACCGAGACGTCGACCATGCGGAAGGTGAGCTTCGCGGTCTTGCCGAGGAGATCGAGGAGCCGCGCCGGATCGGAGAGGCCCGGCACCTGCACCAGGATGCGGTCGATGCCCTGGCGCTGGATCAGCGGTTCGACGGTGCCGAGCTCATTGATGCGGCGCTCGACGATCTGGGTCGACTGCTCGACTGCCTGGCGGATGCGCTCGGTGATTGCCGGTTGCGTGATGGTGAGCTGATAGAGGCCGCCGCCCGCGTCATTGATATCGACCGAGCGCTGTCCGGTGGCGTTCAGGATGCCGCCGAGCGGCTGGGATAGCTCGCGCAGCTTGGTCAGCGCGGCCTGATAGTCCTTCTCGTCGCGGATGCGCACCTCGACGGTGAGGCCCCGTACCGCGAGGCCGGTGTAGCCCACGCGAATCTCGCGCAGCACCCGGCGCACCTCGTCGCGGAGCTGCTCGGCCTTCTCCTTGCGCACGAAATTCGCGTCGACCTCGAGCAGGATGTGCGAGCCGCCCTGCAGGTCGAGACCGAGCACGACGTGGCGCTGCGCCCATTTCGGCATGCTGGCAAGCGTCGCCGCGGGAAAGAAGTTGGGAACCGCGAACAGGCACACCACCAACGCCGTCAGCAGCGTCGCCAGCGCCTTCCATCGCGAGAAATAGAGCATGAGCCCTGCCGCTGTCCGTGCCGGCCGTCAGCGATCGGCCGGCGCATCGTCCTTGACGGGTTCGCCCTTGGCGCGCACGTCGGACACCATCGATCGCATCTGCCGCACGCGCACGCCGTCCGCGATCTCGATCTCGATCTGGTCCTCGTCGACCACCTTGGTCACGCGGCCGACCAGTCCACCCGAACTCACCACCGTGTCGCCCTTGCGCACGTTTTTGACCATTTCGGCGTGCTGTTTCACACGCTTCTGCTGCGGGCGCAGGATCAAAAAGTACATGATCACGAAAATCAGCGCGAACGGCAGCAGCGACGTCAACATGTCCGTGTTGCCGAACGACGGCATCTGGAAACCCCTCTTGGATCATTTAGGCCGGGCCGGCTGGCCTTCAATGGCCAAATCCCGGTTCTGCCTTCGAAAACCGCGCGGACTATAGCCACCGGGGGCCCAATTGCAACGTCGCGAGGACACCGCCCGGGGCAGCAATTAAGGCGCGGGCAGCACCTGCCTTGCAGGGTCGAAGCGCCTTGCGCTAAGCCTCGCGCGACCGATCGAAAGCCCGACGTCCATGGATGCCAAGACCCCGGCCGGAACCCACGAACTTGAGAGCACATTGCGGCGGATTGCCGACGCGCTCGACCGCTTGAGCCCACGCGCGCCGGCCGCGCCCGACCTCACCGCCGCGGACGCCTTCGTCTGGCATCCGGACGGACGCCGGCTCGCGCCGGTTCCGCGCGTCAACCGCGTCGACATGTCGCTCTTACGCGGCATCGACCGGGTGCGCGACATGCTGATGGACAATACCGAGCGTTTCGCGCGCGGGCTGCCGGCCAACAACGCCCTGCTGTGGGGCGCGCGCGGCATGGGCAAGTCCTCCCTGGTCAAGGCGGCGCATGCCGCCATCAATGCCACGCAAGGCGATGCGGCAGGACGACTGAAGCTCGTCGAGATCCACCGCGAGGACATCGAGAGCCTGCCCGACCTGATGACGCTCACGCGCGGCTCGACGTTTCGCTTCATCGTGTTCTGCGACGACCTGTCGTTCGACACCGACGACACGTCATACAAGTCGCTCAAGGCCGTGCTCGAGGGCGGCATCGAGGGCCGCCCGGACAATGTCATCTTCTACGCGACGTCGAATCGGCGCCATCTCATGCCGCGCGAGATGATGGAGAACGAGCGCTCGACCGCCATCAATCCCGGCGAGGCGGTGGAAGAGAGGGTCTCGCTCTCCGACCGTTTCGGCCTCTGGCTCGGCTTCCACCGCTGCAGCCAGGACGAATACCTCGCGATGGTCGACGGCTATGTGGGGCATTTCGGGATCGGAATCGCGCCCGAGACGCTGCGCGCCGAAGCGCTCGAATGGGCGACCACGCGCGGTTCGCGCTCCGGCCGCGTCGCCTGGCAGTATGTGCAAGATCTCGCGGGGCGGCTCGGTGTCCCGTTGGAGGAACCGGCCGCCCCGCTTTGATGGATCAGGCCTTGGAGGTCAATCGAAGGTTCTGATCGTAGAACTCGCTGTTTTCACTGGCGCATCATCTTGCCCGAAAACCGGTTCCCACTTTTCGGGATGATGCGCTAACCGCCCTGGAGATATTGCATCGGGTCGACCGGGGTCGCGCCCTTGCGCACCTCGAAGTGGAGCTGCGGCGCGGTCACGTTGCCGGTCGCGCCGGTCTTGCCGATGACCTGGCCGCGCTTGACCGTCTCGCCCTTTCGCACGGTAAGCTCGCTTGCGTGCGCATAAGCTGTGACGAAGCCGTTGGCATGGCGGATGAGCACGAGGTTGCCGTAGCCCTTGAGCTCGTTGCCCGCATAGGCAACGACGCCGTCCTCGGCGGACTTGATCGGCGTGCCTTCCGGCACCGAGACGTTGATGCCGTCATTCTGCCCGCCGCTGGGCTTGGGTCCGAAGCCGAGGATGACGCGACCGCGCGCCGGCCAGCGGAAGCTCGGCACCGCGCTCGTGGTCTCGGCCTGCTGCGGCGCCGGCGCTGGCGGCGGCGCTGCCTCCGGCTTCTCGGCGGTCGGGTCCGCGGTCGGCGTGACGGTGTGCGCGGTCGGCGCCGGCGTGACGCCGGGCGAGCCCTGCGGCTTGACGACCGCGGGCGTCGGCTGCGGCTTTGGCTTGACCTCGGCGACGCGCTGCGGGGCCGGCGTCGGCGCGGGCTTTGCGGCGGCGACCGGCGCGGTAATCGGCGCTGCGCCCGGGATGACGACGCGATCGCCAACCTTGACCTTGTGGTCGAGGCCGACATTGTTCGCCTGCGCGATCAGCATCGGCTGCTTGTGATAGAGCCGCGAGAGCGAATAGAGCGTCTCGCCGGGCGTCACCACGTGAACCGTCTGCGCGCCGCCGGGTGCCGCAGGAACGACCGGAGCCGCAAGCGTCGGCTTGTAGGCGGGGTTTGCCGCGAGACGCGTCGCCGGCGGAGAAGCCGCGGGCGCGGCCGCGTTGGCGTAGCGCGGGATCACCAGCCGCTGGCCCGGCTGAATGAAGGCCGGCGGCGTCATGTTGTTGGCTTGCATGATCGCGTGGACCGGCACGCCGTAGCGCTGCGAGACGCTCTCCAGCGTCTCGCCCTGCGAGACCGTGATGGCGGTGCCGCCGTCCCAGCTCCAGTTGGCGGGCGCGGGCTGTTGCGGCGCAACCGGCGAGATCGAGCCGGTCACGTCCTGCCGCTGCGCGGGTTGCGGCGGCGGCGCGTATTGAGCCTGCGGCGCCGGCGCATATTGCGGCTGCGGCTGATACGAGGCGATGCCGGGCGATCCGTTCTGCGTCACGCGCGGCGGCGGAAGCGCCTGCGTGTCGACGCGATGGGTCGGCTGCG
Source organism: uncultured Hyphomicrobiales bacterium (assembly GCA_964479515.1). Classification (GTDB taxonomy): domain Bacteria; phylum Pseudomonadota; class Alphaproteobacteria; order Rhizobiales; family Xanthobacteraceae; genus PALSA-894. The sequence goes on from CAYZMR010000021.1 coordinate 23,832, forward strand.
TCGGAATGGAACCGGTCGTCTCGTTCGCGGGCGCGGGTCGTGAGGCGAACGGGCTGTCGTTGAAGCGCGCGGTGTCGCTCGAGCAACCGGCGGCGCCACCGGCGGCGAGCATCAGGACCGCAAGGCTGCACAGGGAACGCGAGCGCGACGGCTCGACCAGGCTACGCATGGTGACAACTCACTCGGTAGGCGTACTAACGGACGAGCGGAGTTAAACACCTGCGGAGTAAATAGAGCTTTAAGGCTAACGGCGGGGCAACCCTGATGGCGTCTTGCCACGATCGCTACAATTCGCGCGCCTGGCCGGGCAGCAGCGGCACAAAACGGACCCGGATCAGGTCGGTCCGGCTCAAACCGTCCTTCCCTATCGTCAGCTTGACCAGGCGCTGCGTCCCGCCATGCGGGCCGAGCGGCAGCACCATGATGCCGCCTTCCGCGAGCTGCGCGGTCAGCGCCTCCGGAACCGCCTCGGCCGCCGCCGTGACGATGATCCGGTCATAGGGCGCGTGCTCCGGAATGCCTTTGAAGCCGTCGCCGACGATCACCGTGACGTTGTCGTAGGACAGCCGCGCCAGTGTTGCGCGCGCGCGCTCGGCGAGCGTGCGGTAACGCTCGACCGTGTAAACTTGGCCGGCAAGCTGCGACAGGATCGCGGCCTGATAGCCCGAGCCGGCGCCGACTTCGAGCACGCGGTGCTCGCGCTGCACGTCGAGCTGCTCGGTCATGTAGGCGACCACATAGGGCTGGCTGATGGTCTGCCCGCAGGCGATCGGCATCGCCTGGTCCGCATAGGCTTCGCCGAAAAATTCCGGCAGCACGAAATCCTCGCGCGGCACCGCGTCCATCGCGCGCAGCACGCGCTGATCGCTGATGCCGCGACGGCGCAGGCCGAGCATGAATTCCATGCGGCCGACGCTCTCGTCGGGAGGGCTCATTTGAAGACGGCGGCGAGCCGCGTCATGAACGGCTCGTCGGTGAGATCGAGGCGCAATGCCGTGACCGAGATGCGCTTGCCGAGCAACGCCGAGAGGTCGGTGCCGTCGCGCGGGCGCGGCCGCTCCTTGCGGGCGAAGGTGAGCCAGAAATACGGATTGCCGCGCCCGTCATGGCGCGGATCGATGCGCAGCAGGTCCTGGTCGCGCTTCCCCTGCATGGTGATCGCGACGCCCTTCACGGCGTCGGGCGGACAGTCGGGGAAATTCACATTCACCAGCACGCCTTGCGGCATGCCTTCCTGCAAGACTCTGCGGATCACGTCGGGACCGTGGTGCAACGCCGTGTCCCAATGCGGATTTTGCCGCGTGTCGAGCCCATAGCCCTGCGACAGCGCGAACGACGGCACGCCCAGTGTCGTTCCCTCCATCGCGCCCGCGATCGTGCCCGAATAGGTCACGTCCTCGGCGACGTTCTGCCCGCGATTGACGCCCGACAGGATCAGGTCGGGCGGATTGTCCGCCATGATGTGGCGCACGCCCATGATGACGCAGTCGGTCGGCGTACCCTTCACGGCGAAATGCTTTGGCGCGACCTCGCGCAGGCGCAGCGGATCGTTGAGCGAAAGCGAATGCGACACGCCGGACTGGTCGCTCTCCGGCGCCACGATCCAGATGTCGTCGGAGAGCGCACGCGCGATCGTCTCGCAGACCTCGAGGCCCGGCGCGTGAATGCCGTCGTCGTTGGTGATGAGGATGCGCATCTTATTCTGTGTCCCGCACGCGGTGCAGCGCGCAAGCGATGCACCGCAGATGCGGGACCCCGGTTTCTTGTTGCAGTAGCAACCGGGGTCCCGGGTCTGCAGCGCACCACTTCGTGCTGCGCTGCGCCCGGGACACGCGGCTGTGTTTGTTTCTCGAACTCACGAGGTCTTCTCGATCACACTCTTCCCCCCCATGTAGGGCTGCAGCACGTCCGGCACAGCGATCGCGCCGCCCTCCTGCTGGTAGGTCTCCATCACGGCGATGAGCGCGCGGCCGACGGCTACGCCCGAGCCGTTGAGCGTGTGCACGAAGCGCGTTTCAGCGTTGTGACCCTTTGCGCGGTAGCGCGCGCTCATGCGGCGCGCCTGGAAGTCGCCGCAGTTCGAGCAGGACGAAATCTCGCGATACATCCCCTGCCCCGGCAGCCAGACCTCGATGTCGTAAGTCTTCTGCGAGGCAAAGCTCATGTCGCCGGTGCACAGTGTCACGACGCGGTAATGCAGGCCGAGCCGGCGCAGCACTTCCTCGGCGCAAGCGAGCATGCGCTCGTGCTCGTTCTTGGATTCTTCCGGCGTCGTGATCGAGACCAGCTCGACCTTGTTGAACTGGTGCTGGCGGATCATGCCGCGCGTGTCGCGCCCCGCAGCGCCGGCCTCGGCGCGGAAGCACGGCGTATAGGCGGTGAAGCGCAGCGGGAGCTCGGCTTCGTCGGTGATGGATTCGCGGACAAGGTTTGTCAGCGGCACTTCGGCCGTGGGGATGAGCCAGAGACGAAACGCACGCGCGATCCTTTCATCGATCAAATCGATGCTCTTGATTGTCTGCCGCACCATAATGTCCGCATATTCCGGAGCTAGGTTCTGAGGAATATGTCCAGGAACTGCTGATAGTCGCCTAAATGCATCCTGCAATTCGTTCCGGAATTCGGTTTCGATCACCACTCTCCGCTCCCCGGAGATGTCTGATCTCATTGTTCCAAATTGATCGTCTTTGAACTTCGGCAATTGTGCCGTGCCGTACATCACCTCGTCTTTCACCAGCAGCGGCGGCGCGATCTCGGTGTAGCCGTGATCGGTCGTGTGCACGTCGACGAAGAACTGCCCGATCGCGCGCTCCA
>CAYZMR010000022.1:0-26643 GCA_964479515.1 uncultured Hyphomicrobiales bacterium
TCAAGCAGCGCAAGCAGTTCGGCGTGCCGATCGGCAATTTCCAGGTGCTGCAGCACCGCGCCGGCGACATGCTGATCGCGCTCGAACAAGCGCGCTCGATGGCGATGCTCGCCACCATGATGACCGAGGAGCCGGACGCGGCCGAGCGGCGCCGCGCGATCAGCGCCGCCAAGGTGCAGATCGGCCGCTCCGGCCGCATCGTCGGGCAAGGCGCGATCCAGCTTCACGGCGGCATCGGCATGACGATGGAGTACAAGGTCGGCCACTATTTCAAGCGCGTCACCATGATCGACACCCTGTTCGGCGACGCCGATCACCACCTCGCCGCCCTCGCCCGCATGGGCGGGATCATCAGCGCGGCGTAACAACAAGAGTCTCAAGGAGAACACGATGGCGATTCCCACCCTGCCGCCGCCGAGCGCCAAGGCGCTCGAGCTTGGCGAGCGCGTCAAGGCGTTCCTCGACGAGCACATCATTCCGGCCGAGCACACCTATCATCAGCAGCTCGACGAAGGCCCGGACCGCTGGACGGTGCCGCCGGTGATGGACGAGCTCAAGGCGAAGGCGAAGAAGGCCGGCCTGTGGAACCTATTCCTGCCGAAGAAACACTTTCCGGATTCGCTGACCAACCTCGAATACGCGAGCATCTGCGAGACCATGGGGCGTTCGCCGATCGGCGGCGAGCCGTTCAACTGCTCGGCGCCCGATACCGGCAACATGGAGACGCTGATCCTCTACGCGACGCCGGAGCAGAAGAAGCAGTGGCTCGAGCCGCTGATGGCGGGCGAGATCCGCTCCGCTTTCGCGATGACCGAACCGGCGGTCGCCTCGTCAGACGCGACCAACATCCGTTCGTCGATCCGGCGCGACGGCGACCATTACGTCATCAACGGGCGCAAGTGGTGGACTTCCGGCGCGCCCGACAAGCGCTGCAAGATCATGATCTTCATGGGGCAGACCGACCCGGATGCGCCGGAGAAGCACAGGCGCCAGTCGATGGTGCTGGTGCCGATGGATACGCCCGGCGTGACGATGATGCGCTCGCTTTCCGTGATGGGCTATGACGACGCACCACACGGGCACGGCGAGGTCGACTTCAAGGACGTGCGGGTGCCGGTGTCGAACATCCTGCTCGGCGAAGGTCGCGGCTTCGAGATCGCTCAAGGGCGGCTCGGACCGGGCCGCATCCATCACTGCATGCGGACGATCGGATTGGCCGAGCGCACGCTGGAATCGCTCTGCCAGCGCGCGCTCTCGCGCACGGCGTTCGGCAAGACCATCGCGGAGCAGGGCGTGACGCGGCAATGGATCGCGGAGTCGCGCATGGAGATCGACCAGTCGCGCCTGCTCACGCTTTATGCGGCGCACATGATGGACACGGTCGGCAACAAGGAAGCGCGCCGCGAGATCGCGATGATCAAGGTGGTGGCGCCGAAGATGGCGCAGAAGCTGGTCGACCGCGCCATCCAGGTGCACGGCGCGGGCGGCGTGAGCCAGGACTTCCCCCTCGCCTATGCGTATGCGCGTACGCGCACGATGCGGATCGTGGACGGTCCGGATGCGGTGCACGAGGAGGCGGTGGCGCGGCTGGAACTGCGGAAATACGAGGACCGGAGTCAGAAGAAGCGGTGACTGTCATCCCGGCCGAGGGCGAAGCCCGAGAGCCGGGACCCATAAACACCGATTTATCGATTCAAGAACTGCCTGTGGTTATGGATCCCGGGTCTCGCTGCGCTCGCCCGGGATGACATTCAGGCGATCGTCACCCCGCCATCCGCCACGATCACTTGGCCCGTGATGAAGCTTGCGGCCGGCGACGCCAGAAACGCCGCGACCGGGCCGATCTCCTCCGGCATGCCAATGCGCCGCAGCGGCGTCGCGGCGTTGCGCCGCTCGACCATCTCCTTGTTCTCCCACAGCGCCTTCGCGAAATCGGTCTTGACGAGGCCGGGCGCCACGCAATTCACCCGCACGTTCTTCGGCCCCCATTCGCAGGCAAGGTTGCGCGCCAGCGCGAAGTCGGCCGCCTTGGAGATGCCGTAGGCGCCGAGCACCTCGGTGCCACGGATGCCGCCGATCGACGAGATGATGACGATCGCGCCGCCGCCTTGCGCCACCATGCCGGGGATGACGAGATTGCAGAGCCAGAGATTGCTCTTGATGTTCGACGCCATGATCTTGTCGAAGGCTTCATCGGAAATGCCCGAGAGCGAGCCGTAATACGGATTGATCGCGGCGTTGCAGACCAGGATGTCGATCTTGCCGAATTGCTTGATCGTGCCGGCGACCAGCGCCTCGACCTCGGGCTTGCGCGAGATGTTGCACGGGATCACGGCCGCCGTGCCGCCCTTGGCGCCGATCGCGGCGGCGACCTCCTGACAGGCTTCCGCCTTGCGGCTCGACACCACGACCTTGGCGCCGAGCTCCGCGCAGGTCTCGGCAATCGAGCGGCCGATGCCGCGGCTCGAGCCGGTGATGATGGCGACCTTGTCGTCGAGCCGGAACGGCGAACTCATGGCGTGCTCCCTGATGTTTTTCAGCAAGCATTGGTGCATGGGGCAGGCGTCGGGACAAGCCGCCTGCGCCATCGTCATCCGCGCTGCTTTGCGATAATATCGCGGTGAACTGGCAACCGAGAGAGCCGGGGAGGACTTTTCAATGCGTGGGTGGATGGCGGGACTTGTTGCGGCGCTGACGCTGACCCTGGTGACCGGCGCGCAGGCGCAGAAGCCCGAACTGACGAAGGTGCGCCTCGCCGTCGGCGGCAAGTCGTCTCTCTATTACCTTCCGCTCACGATCACGGAGCGGCTCGGCTATTTCAAGGACGCCGGCCTCGAGGTCGAAATCTCGGACTTCGCGGGCGGCGCGAAATCGCTGCAGGCGCTGATCGGCGGCAGCGCCGACGTGGTGACCGGCTCCTTCGATCACACGATCCAGATGCAGGCCAAGAGCCAGTCGATCACCGCGGTGGCGCTGCTCGGCCGCTTCCCGGGCTTCGCGCTCGCGCTGCGCAAGGAGAAGGCCGCGACCTATAAGGGCCCGCAGGACCTCAAAGGCATGAAGATCGGCGTCACGGCGCCCGGATCGAGCACGCACTTCATGGTGCTCTACATGATGGCGCAGGTCGGGCTGAAGCCGGACGACGCGTCGTTCATCGGCACGGGCTCCGGCGGGACGGTCGTCGCGGCCGTGCAGCACGGCGAGGTCGACGGCATCTCGAATGCCGATCCGATGATCACCAAGCTCGACCGCGACGGCCTGATCACGATCGTCGCCGACACGCGCACGCTCGAAGGCACCAATAAGGTCTACGGCGGCCCCTACCCGGCCGCCGTGCTTTACGCGTCGGCGTCGTTCATCGAGAAGAATCCCGCGACCGTGCAGGCGCTGGTCACGGCGTTCGTGCGCGGCCTGAAATGGGTGAAGAGCCACAACGCCGACGAGATCGCCAAGATGATGCCGGAGGAATACGCGCTCGGCGACAAGGCCGTGTTCATCGAGGCGATCAAGGCGAACCACGACGCCTGGTCGCCCGACGGCCGCTTCACGCGCGAGGCCGCCGAGACCGCCTACAAGGTGCTCAAAGCGTTCGATCCGGGCGTCGCGAGCGCCACGATCGACCTCACCAAGACCTACACGGACAAGTTCGTCGACAAGGCGAATGCGGGGAATTAGCCAAACGCTGTCATCCCGGCCAAGCGAGCAACGCGAGCGCGAGCCGGGACCCATAAACACGATCAGTGCAGTCATGCGCCGCTGGTGGTTATGGGTCCCGGGTCTCCCTCGCTATGCTCGGTCGCCCGGGACGACAGCGTGAGTTTGCAAATGCCCCTCCCCAACACCTCCCCTCTCCGCCTCTGTGTCATGCCCGGCGACGGCATCGGCCCAGAGATCACCGCCGCGACGCTTGCCGTGCTGCGCGAGGCGGATCGTCTCTTGCAGATCGGCTTTGCGTTCGAGGAGACCTCGGTGGGGCTCGGGCCGCTGCAAGCGCAGGGCACGACGTTCCCCGAGGCCGCATTCGAGGCCGCGAAGGCCGCCGACGGCGTGATCCTCGGCCCGGTCTCGCACAACGACTACCCGCCGGCCGACCAGGGCGGGATCAATCCGTCCGGCGCGCTGCGCAAGCGGCTCGACCTTTTCGCCAACATAAGGCCCGCCAAGACCCGCGCGGACTTTCCGCCGCGCTGCGGCAAGCCGGTCGACCTCGTGATCGTGCGCGAGAACACCGAAGGCTTCTACGCCGACCGCAACATGTTTGCGGGCTCGGGCGAGTTCATGCCGACGCCGGACCTCGCGCTCGCGGTGCGCAAGATCACGCGCGAAGGCTCCACCCGCATCGTCGAGGAAGCCTTCCGGCTCGCCATGCGGCGACCGCGGCGGCACGTCACCGCCGTGCACAAGGCGAACGTGCTGCGCGTCTCCGACGGGCTGTTCCTGGAGTGCGCGCGTGCGGTCGCGGCGCGCTATCCGCAGGTGCGCTACGAGGAGAAAATCATCGACGCCATGGCGGCGCTGCTGGTGCGCGACGCGAGCCAGTTCGACGTGATCGTCACCACCAACATGTTCGGCGATATCCTCTCGGACGAAGCCTCCGAGATCGCCGGCAGCCTGGGGCTCGCTGAATCGATCAATTCCGGCGCCGATCACGCGATGGCGCAGGCGCAGCACGGCTCGGCCCCCGACATCGCGGGGCAGGACAAGGCCAATCCGGCCTCGCTGATCGGCTCGGCCGCGATGCTGCTGGCCTGGCTCGGCGAACGACACGACGACGCGCGCCTGACCCGCGCTGCGGCGGCGATCGAGCAAGCGCTCGACGCCGTGATCGCGGTGCCGGAATGGCGTACGGGCGATCTCGGCGGCCCGGTCGGCACGCAGGCGTTCGGGGCGCGCGTGGCGGCGGCGCTGGAGCAGTGCCTGAAGGCGCCGACGCGCTAACCTTCCCGCCGTTAACCGGTTGCGTTAACGCGCCCGCTCCGCGCACAATCGAACCGCGGCGTAGCGTTCAGAGTTCTGCGTTAATGAAGGTCATCATCGTCGGCGGGGGAGTGGGCGGGCTCGTGACCGCCCTGATGCTGCATGCGCGCGGCATCGACTGCGATGTCTACGAGCAGGCCGACGGCATCCGCGAGCTCGGCGTCGGCATCAACACGCTGCCGCACGCGATCAAGGAGCTCAAGGAGCTTGGGCTGCTCGAGCGGCTCGACGCGGTCGCGATCCGCACCTACGAGCTGTTCTACCTGAACCGCTTCGGCCAGGAGATCTGGCGCGAGCCGCGCGGGCTCGATGCCGGCTACGACGTGCCGCAGTTCTCGATCCACCGCGGCCGCCTGCAAGGCGTGATCTATCAGGCGACGCGCGCGCGCCTCGGCGAAAGCCGCATCCATCTCGGCCATCGGCTCGGCTCGTTCAAGCAGGACGACAGCGGCATCACGGCCTATTTCTTCGACCGCAACGGCTCGCATCGGGCGACCGCGCGCGGCGACGTGCTGATCGGCGCCGACGGCATCCACTCCTACGTGCGCGAGACGCTGTTCCCGAACGAAGGTCCGGCCGCCTGGAACGGCCTGATGCTGTGGCGCGGCGCGGTCGACTGGCCGCAATTCCTCACCGGCCGCTCGATGATGATCGCGGGCGGCATGGAGGCGAAGTTCGTGCTCTACCCGATCGGCGCCGGCACAGCGCCGGACCGCCGCCTCACCAACTGGGCCGTGGTCGCGCGCGTCTCCGACGGCTCGACGCCGCCGCCGCGCAAGGAGGAGTGGTCGAATCTCGGCCGCTGGGACGATCTCGGCCCGCATCTGCGGCGCTTCCGCCTGCCTTACGTGGATGTGAGCCATCTGATCGAGGCGACCGGCGAGTTCTGGGAATACCCGATGTGCGACCGCGACCCGCTGCCGCGCTGGTCACACGGGCGCGTGACGCTGCTCGGCGATGCCGCGCACCCGATGTATCCGGTCGGCTCGAACGGCGCCTCGCAGGCCATTCTCGACGCGCGCTGCCTCGCCGACCTGCTCGTGCGCGCCGACCATCCGATGCAGGCGCTCGCCGCCTACGAGGCCGAGCGGCTGCCGCCGACCGCGCAGATCGTGCGGATGAATCGGAAGGGCGGCCCGGAAGGCGTGATCGACGCGGTGGAAGCGCTCGCGCCCGACGGCTTCACCGACATCGAGGCCGTGCTGCCCTACGCGCAGCGCATGGCGATCGTGCGGGGATACGCGAGCACGGCGGGGTTCGCGCAGGCGCAGGTGAACAGAGGCAAACCCTAGCCGCCGCCGCGCGTCCACAGCAGCAACGCGTCCGGCTCGCGCTCTTCGTTGCGGCTGCCGTCGGTGCGTTCGATCTCCCGGAAGCCGCGCGCGGAGTAGAAGCCGATCGCCAGCGCATTGCGCTGAAAGACCCAAAGCCGCAGCGGCGAATACGTCCTCATCGCCTGACCGAGCAGCGCGGTCCCGACGCCGTGGCGGTGACGGTCAGGCCTCACATAGAGATGGTCTACCCAACCTTCGCGGAACGCGATGAAGCCGTCGATCGTGCCGCTGCCTCCGACCCACACCTGGCATTCGGCAAATACGCGTTCGCGGAAAAACCAGCGGTCCTCATCCGGCGTATGCAGCGCGGGCAAATACGGCAGACACGCGCGGCGCACCGCCCGAAACAGTCGCGCCACCGCTTCGGCATCCTTCGGGTCCGCTCTGCGGATCGCGTGCAAGGCATCTCCCATGCGTGGCGCGCAACCTTGACGCCGTTGACCAGCCCCGCGCAAGGCGCGAGCCTCGGACCACAGAAGAAGGCGGAGGATCACCCATGCGCGGCCTCGATCGGCGTTCGGCTCTCATCGGCAGCGCGAGCATCGCGCTCGGCCTCGGCGCAAGCCGCGCTTTCGCGCAGAGCCAAGGCGTGTCGCAGGCGCCGGCCGCCGCGGTCGTGGCGCAGCGCGCCGAGCACGAGAAGCTCGCGGCGCTTTGCGACACGCGGTTCGTCGGCCTTCCCTCCGCCACCGCGCCGCGCTCGGAAGTCGGCGGAAACCCGTGTCAGGGCATCTACTGGACGCCCAAAGCGCAGCGCCCGCGCGTCGCGCTGATCGCCACGCATTACAACATCGATTTCGCCGAGCACTATCTCGCGCCTTACATCGCCTCGCGCGGCTACGGCTTCCTCGGCTGGAACACGCGCTATCGCGGCGCCGAGGACCTGTTCACGCTCGAACATGCGCTGATCGACATCGGCGCCGGCGTCGCCTGGCTGCGCACGCAGGGCGTGGAAAAGCTCGTCATCCTCGGCAACTCCGGCGGCGGCTCGCTGATGGGCGCCTATCAGGCCGAGGCGACGACGCCGACCTTGCATGCCGCCATGACCGGCGCGGCGCATGACGCGCTCGCCAACCTGCCGAAGACCGACCTCTATGTCTCGCTCAACGCGCATGCGGGCCGGCCCGAGGTGCTGACCAACTGGCTCGATGCATCCGTCACCGACGAGACGGATCCGGTCGCGACCGACCAGTCGCTCAATCCCTACAACAAAGAGAACGGTCCGCCCTATTCGGATGAATTTATCGCTACCTATCGCGCCGCACAGAAGAAGCGCAACCAGCGCATCACCGACTGGTGCAAGAGCGAGCTCAAGCGCATCAACGCGGTCGGCATTCCGGACCGGCTGTTTCCGCTGTTTCGTGCCTGGGGCGATCTGCGCTTCATGGACGGGCGCATCGATCCGTCCGACCGCAAGGTGCCGGGCTGTTATCGCGGCGATCCGGCGGTCGCGAACCGGGGCTTCGGGCTCGGCCGCGCCAACACGCTCAAAAGCTGGCTCTCGATGTGGAGCCTGGAGACCTCGAAATGCCAGGGGCCGGAGCAACTCGCGAAATTCGCTATCCCCGCGCTGGTGATCCAGGCGCGCGCCGACCAGGGCGTGTTCCTAAGCGACGCGTCCAAGATGTTCGCGGCGGTCGGCTCCAAGGACAAGACGCAGGAGCTGATCCCGGGCAACCACTATCTCGAGGATGGGCCGGACTATCGCCACCGCGCCGCGTCGATCATCGCGGACTGGCTCAAGACGCGGGTGTGAGCCGCAGCGGCTCCGGCGCACTTGGCTGGCAGACGGACGCCGGCGGTCAGTCGCGCCCGTCGCAAGGCATCGACCTGCCGTAGCCTTCGTCGGTCATGCATTCGTATTGCGATTGCGGAATGCCGGGCGTGACATAGGGGCTCGACGTCGGCGTCATTTGCGAAGCCGCCGGCGCGAAAGGCGCCCCGGAGCATGCCGCGAGGCCGGCGGCCAGCGCCAAAATCGCAACGGTCTTCACCATTTAGGCCTCCCAGCGACAGAATGTCGCGGGCACCCTATCAGGTCGCGCCCACAACACAATGGCGCGGCCGTTCGCCTCCGCGCGCTCATCCTTCGGGCGGCGGCAGGAACACGACCTCGTGCTTGGCCGAGAGCGCGACGACGTCCGGCGGGTTCTGCTCCTTCATGCCGTGGATCGCCCAGAACAGGTCGTAGAGCTTGCGCGTCGGGGTGACCCAGAACAGGCACTTCACCGGCTGGTCGGAGTTGTTGAACAGGCCGTGCGGGATGTTCATCGGCAGGCGGATCAGGTCGCCGGCGGTCGCAACGAAGCCGCGGCCGTCGATCACCGCGTCCATGCGGCCCTCGAACATGTAGATGAACTCGTCCTGCGTCGGATGGATGTGCGGCGGCACGAAGGTGCCGGGCGGGAGCGTCGCGTGCCAGGAGAACACACTCTCGCTCAGGGATTTCGGCACGTAGGTCTGGCCGAGGATGTTCCAGACGATACCGTCAATGCCGGTCATCGCCTTGGTGATGCCTGCCGTCAATTGCATGAACGCCTTACTCCCGTCACTCGACCTGCCGCGCACGCATTCAACCACGAATGCGGTGCGCTCGGGAACATTCGGCAGGCGCCGCGCCGCGACGATCTGGAGTCAGCGTAAACGCCGCCACGTCGGCGCGGACGGGCCGCTCGGTCGCCCCTCCGGTTCGACTTCGGCGGCTTGGAAATTTACAATGTCGGCCGGCGGCGGCCATATCTGGCGCGAGCGGAGCGATGATTTGGGGCAAGACCGACATCGTTAAGTATTTGTCGGACCGGAACGGCTATCGAAGCTATCTGGAAATCTGCACCGCATCGACCGGCCGTGAATTCGCGAAGATCGACCCGTCCCGGTTCGATATTTGCCACCGGCTCATGTACCGATGCCCGGACGATTTCACCGACGGCCTGGCCATCGATTTCAGAATAGCCACATTGGACAGCACCCCCTGCGTTGAAGAGTTGCATCGCCAGGGCCGGCGCTACGACATCATCCTGGTGGACCCGTGGCACGAGTATGACTCCTCCTATCGCGATCTGAAGAACGCGATCAGCCTTGTGAGCGACAACGGATCGATCGTCGTCCATGACTGCCTGCCGCCGACCGACGACATCATCAGCCCGACCTTTACCCCGGGCTCCTGGTGCGGCGTCACGTTCATGGCGTACATCGACTTGGTGACGCAGAACAAAGCCCTTCGATATCGCACGATCGACACCGATTTTGGATGCGGCGTCATTCAACTCTGCAAAGACATCCCGATCGACGTGCCCGCGGCATTGCTGGATGCCTGGAAGGAACGCAGCGGCGATCCGAAGGAGGCGTTTCGACTGATGCGCGACAACAAGCAGGTCCTGCTGCGCCTCGTTTCAGTCGACGAGTTCATTGCTGGCGCCGAGGCCGACGCCGCGCAAACGAGCTAGCCGCCTCTTACGACCCGGCCGCGCCGCGGCGCCCTCCTTGCCGCCCGCCTTCCGCACCCCGGAAGGGGCGAAGCACGCCCCGCCAGGCGCCGCCGGCCGCGGCAAGGTGCGCAGAAATAGGCCTTCCCAGGGCAGATATTTTAAACTTAAAATATCTCGACCAGGGCCCGATCGGCGCGTTTGGCGCGCGTTGCGGGCCGGGCCATAATCGTCGGGGCGCGAAAGTCCGAGACTTCCGGAGGAGTGAATATGAAAAAACTGTCCGTCATGCTCGCCATTGCGGCACTGGGATTGGCGACCCAGGCGCAGGCGCAGGAGAAGCTCAAGATCGGCATCCTGACCACGCTGTCCGGCCCGCCCGCCGCGCTCGGCGTGCAGCAGCGCAACGGCTTCCAGCTCGCGCTGAAGGTCCTCGGCGGCAAGCTCGGCGGCCGCGACGTCGAGTTGCTCGTGCAGGACGACGAACTCAAGCCCGACGTCGCCGTCAGCAAGGTGAAGGCCTATCTCGAGCGCGACAAGGTCGACTTCGTGGTGGGTCCGATCTTCTCCAACATCCTGATCGCGATGATGAAGCCGGTGACCGACGCCGGCGTGATCCTGATCTCGCCCAACGCCGGCACCTCGAATTTCGCCGGGAAGGAGTGCAACGCGAACCTGTTCGTCACGTCGTACCAGAACGACCAGAACGCCGAGACGATGGGCAAGTACGCGCAGGACAACGGCGTCAAGAAAGTGTTCCTGATCGCGCCGAATTATCAGGCCGGCAAGGACGAACTCGCGGGCTTCAAAGGCAACTTCAAGGGCGAGGTCGCCGATGAAGTCTACGTGCCGCTCGGCCAGCTCGACTACAATGCCGAGCTCGCCAAGATCGCCGCCGCGAGCCCCGACGCGATCTTCGCGTTCCTGCCTGGCGGCATGGGCGTGAACTTCGTCAAGCAGTTCCGCCAGGCCGGCCTTGCCGACAAGGTCAAGTTCCTGTCTGCCTTCACGGTCGATGAATCGACGCTGCCGGCGCAACAGGACGCAGCGCTTGGCTTCCTCGGCGGCGCGAGCTGGGCGCCGAACCTGGACAATCCGCAGAACAAGGCTTTCGTCGAGGCGTATCTGAAGGAGTACAACGCCGTGCCCGCCTCCTACGCCGCCCAGGCCTACGACGCGGCGCTGCTGATCGACTCCGCGCTCAAGGCGACCGGCGGCAAGACCGACAACAAGGACGCGCTGCGCGCCGCGCTGCTGAAGGCCGACTTCGTGTCGCTGCGCGGCAAGTTCAAGTTCAACACCAACCACTACCCGATCCAGGACTTCTACGTCGTGAAGGTCGCCAAGCGCGCCGACGGCAAGTACCAGACCGAGATCGTGCAGAAGGTGTTCACCGACTACACCGATCCGTACGTCAAGGATTGCGCGATGAAGTGAGGCTACCTTTCTTTACCTCGCCCTTGCGGGGAGGGTGGCGAAGGCGCGAAGCGCCGAGCCGGGTGGCGGTGGCAGTGAGATGCGCATATCGACGGCCCCCCACCCCGCCGGTCTCGCTCCGCTCGCCCAGCGACCCTCCCCACCACGAGCGCGTTCACGCCCGTCTTCGACGGGCGATGGGGGAGGGTAAGAAAGAGCCATGTCCCTGACCCTCCTCCTGGTCCAGACATTGAACGGCCTGCAGCTCGGCGTGCTGCTGTTCCTGATCGCGGCGGGGCTCACGCTCGTGTTCGGCGTGATGGACTTCATCAATCTGGCGCACGGCGTCCAATACATGCTCGGCGCCTACCTTGCGGTGATGTTCTACGGCCTGACAGGCAATTTCCTGATCGCACTCATCCTCGCGCTCGGCGCCGCGCTCGCCTTCGGTCTGCTGCTCGAATTCGCCGTGTTCCGTCATCTCTATGACCGCGACCATGTCGACCAGGTGATCGCGACCTTCGGCGTCATCATCTTCCTGAACCAGGGCGTGAAACTCTTATGGGGCGCCTCGCCGCTGAGCCTGCCGATCCCCGACGCGCTGTCGGGCTCGGTCGTGCTGATGCACGGTCTGCTCTATCCCGTCTGGCGGCTCGTCATCATCGGCTCCGGTCTCGCGGTCGCGCTGCTGCTCTATCTTCTGGTCGGCCACACCCGCGTCGGCATGCTGGTGCGCGCGGGCGCGACCAATGCCCCGATGGTGTCGGCGCTCGGCGTCAACATCCGCCGGCTGTTCATGATCGTGTTCGGCTTCGGCACGATGCTCGCCGCTTTCGCGGGAATCATGATCGCGCCGATCCTCTCGGTCGAACCCGGCATGGGCGACACGATCCTGATCCTCGCCTTCGTGGTGATCGTGATCGGCGGCATCGGCTCGATCCGCGGCGCGTTCCTGGCGGCCCTCATCATCGGGCTCGTGGATACGCTCGGGCGCTCGTTTTCGGTCGACATCCTGCGGCTGTTCATGGCGCCCTCGCCGGCGCGCACGGTCGGGCCCGCGATCGCCTCGATGCTGATCTATCTGCTGATGGCGCTGGTGCTGTTCTTCCGGCCGGCCGGGCTGTTCCCCGTGAAGGGCCGCTGAGATGGCGGACGTGGCCGCTCCAGCGCGGTCGGCGCGGACGCAGCCGGCGCGCGGCCGGTCCGCAGGCAATGCGCTCCCAGTTGTCATTTTCGCGGCGCTGATCGCGGTCCCGGCGGTCGCCGCGCTGACCACCGAAGCCTATGTGCTGGGCGTGGTGACCCGCGTGATGATCTTTTCGATCGCGGCGGTCGCGCTCGATCTGCTGGTCGGCTACGGGGCGCTGGTGTCGTTCGGCCACGCGGCCTTCGTCGGGCTCGGCGCCTACGCGGTCGGCATCCTCGGCGCGCACGGAATCACCGACGCGCTTGTCTCGCTCCCCGTGGCACTCGCGGTGTCGGCACTGTTCGCGCTCGCGACCGGGGCGATCTGCCTGCGCACCAAGGGCGTCTACTTCATCATGATCACGCTCGCATTCGGGCAGATGGCGTATTTCACCGCGAGCTCGCTCGCCCCCTACGGCGGCGACGACGGGCTCACGGTTCGCATGCGCTCGACCTTCGCGGGATTGAGCGTGCTGCAGAACGACCGCGCGCTCTATTACGTCTGTCTCGTCTGCCTGCTCGGCGCCTACCTTCTCTGTCGCGCGCTGGTCGTGTCGCGCTTCGGCCGGGTCTATCGCGGCGTGCGCGAGAACGCCGAGCGCGTCGCGACCATCGGTTTCGAGGTCTATCGCTTCCAGCTCGTCGCCTACGTGATCGCGGGCACGCTCGCCGGGCTTGCGGGCTTCCTGCTCGCGAACGCCACCGACTTCGTGAGCCCGGCCTACATGTCGTGGCAGCGCTCGGGCGAATTGCTCATCATGGTGATCTTCGGCGGGATGGGCACGCTCCACGGCGCGATCATCGGGACGGCCGCGTATCTGCTGACCGAGGAATGGCTCTCCGGCATCACCGAGCACTGGAAGGTGATCTTCGGGCCGCTGCTGGTGCTCGTCGTCGTGTTCGCGCGCGGCGGGTTGATCGGCTTGGCGGGCAAGCTGTGGGGGCTCGTCCGTGGCTGAGCCGGTGCTGCGTATCGAAAATCTCGAGAAGAGCTTCGGCGGCCTGCGCGTCACCGACGGCGTAACTCTCGACGTCATGCCGGGCGAGTTGCATGCCGTGATCGGGCCGAACGGCGCCGGCAAGACGACGCTGATCAACCAGATTTCCGGACTGCTCGCACCCGACGCCGGGCGTATCCTGTTCGCCGGCGCCGACGTCA
The DNA here is from genome assembly GCA_964479515.1 of uncultured Hyphomicrobiales bacterium. Lineage (GTDB taxonomy): Bacteria > Pseudomonadota > Alphaproteobacteria > Rhizobiales > Xanthobacteraceae > PALSA-894. The sequence goes on from CAYZMR010000022.1 coordinate 13,497, forward strand.
CCGGATTGCCGTCGCATGCGCGCGCGCAACGCGGCCTTGCGCGGTCGTTCCAGATCACCTCGATCCTGCCGCGATTTTCCGCGCTTGAGAACGTCGCGCTCGCCGTGCAGGCGCGCTCCGGCACGAGCTTCCGCTTCTTCCGCGCCGCCGCGGACGAGGACGCGCTGAACGCACCCGCGCTCGCGGCGCTGGCGCAGGTCGGTCTCGCCGAGCGCGCCGACGTCGCGGCGGGCGAGCTCTCGCATGGCGAGAAGCGCGCGCTCGAGCTTGCGATCGCGCTCGCGATGGAGCCGAAGCTGCTGCTGCTCGACGAGCCGATGGCCGGGACCGGGCGCGACGAGACCGAGCGGCTGGTGACCGCGCTGCGCGGCCTGAAGGGCCGCTTCCCGATGATGCTGGTCGAGCACGACATGCATGCGGTGTTCGCGCTCGCCGATCGCATTTCGGTGCTGATCTATGGCCGCATCCTGGCGAGCGGGACGCCGGACGAGGTGCGCGCCGACCCGCAGGTGATCACCGCCTATCTCGGCGAGGAGATGGAGTAGCCGTGCTCGCCGTTCAAAACCTTCAGGCCGGCTACGGCCCCGCGCAGGTGCTGTTCGACGTGAGCTTCACGGTCGGCGCCGGCGAGGTCGTGACCTTGCTCGGCCGCAACGGCATGGGCAAGACGACCACGATCCGCACCGTCATGGGCCTGCTGCGGGCACGCGGCGGCGACGCGCGGTTCGAAGGCGAGCGGCTGATCGCGCTGCCGCCCTATCGCATCGCGCAGCGCGGCCTGGGCTTGGTGCCCGAAGGGCGGCAGGTGTTTCCGACGCTCTCGGTCGAGGAGAATCTGGTCGCGACCGCGGCAGCGCGTCACGGCGAAGCGCGCTGGACGCAGCGCCGCGTCTACGACTTCTTTCCGCGCCTCGCCGAGCGGCGATCGAACATGGGGAACCAGCTTTCCGGCGGCGAGCAGCAGATGCTCGCGATCGGCCGCGCGCTGATGACCAATCCGAAGCTGCTGATCCTCGACGAGGCGACCGAGGGCCTCGCGCCGCTGATCCGCGCCGAGATCTGGGCGTGTCTTGCGAAGCTGAAGACCGAAGGCCAGGCGATCCTGCTGGTCGACAAGCATCTCGATGCGCTCACCAAGATCGCCGACCGCCACGTGGTGATCGAGAAGGGCCACGTCGTGTGGACCGGAACGTCGGCGGCGCTCGCGGCCGACCCGAGCGTGCGGACGAAATATCTGCAGGTTTAGAGCGGCTCGCTCGGCGTGTCCCTGTCGGGCCCATCGCCCCAATGCGCCTCCTTGACCTGCAGCTCGGCGGCGCGTTGGCCGATATCGTAAGCGAGCGGAATACTGCCCGGGTTATCCATCTCGCGCACACGGGTCAGATCGGCGTCGCTCAGCTTGAGCTTGAGGTGCTGCTCGAGCCATGGGCCTTCCAGCCTTACGTCGTAACGCAAAAAACGAAACAGCGGCCCGCACGGAAAGGTCTCGCTGACGTCGCCGATTTCCGAATTGATGACCCAAGGCGTCGGAGAGCGGCCCATCCACTGCATCATGGCAAGCGCAAGCCCCTGCGAATCGTCCATCACGGTCATCAATGCATGCAGCGCGATCGTGACGTGCTGCATGCGCCCGAGGGACGCGCGATCCAGCCGCTTGCGATAGCCGCCGGTCCCGATCGAGACGATCGTCAGGTTTTCAGGGCCCGTCTCCCAGCAGAGCCCGTAGGCCTTGAGCCGCGACATCATGAACAGCGCCAGTACCGGATTGTTGTGCGGCGACACACCGCCATCGATAAACAGACCCTCAGGAATACCGTCGGTGATCGGGATCAGCTCGGGCTCGAAATAGGTCGGCGCGGCCGTGCTGGCGCGGACCAGATTCTTGATCAGGTAGTGCTGATTGCCGATGAAATTCCTGTCGCGCGGCGTCTCCCAATAGGGCGCGCGCGGATTGTTCGCCACGATCCAAACGCTGCCAGTATCCATTCGCTTCGCGATGAGCGCAAATCCCGTCTGCAGGTCCTCCGTATCGAGCGTGCGGTCTCCCACGATCTTCGCGATCTCGCGCCGCAAGACCTCGACGTCGAATTTCGGTTGCAGGAACGGAAGACGAAAGAGCGAACGGTGGAACGCGAGCGGCGCAAGGTCGTGATAGATCTTTTTGAGTTCGGCGGTCGTCTTGCCGAAGGACAGCGCGCCCGCGATGATCGCGCCGGTCGACGTACCCCCGATCAGATCGAAATGTTCGCTGAGATTGAGGTCGGGTTTGCGCATCTTGCGCAGAATGGTCTCGATCTTCTCTAGAAATGCGACCGCGATGACGCCACGTACACCGCCGCCATCGAGCGCAAGAATGTGCTTCGGTCCTGGACCAAACAGATGCCGGTCGCGCGTTGAAAGCTCTTGTCCATCCCCCATGCGGACAATCTAAGACTATTCTGCCGCCTGCTTCCAGCCGGGGCTCGCATGCCCTTTCGGCTTGGCCTTGCGGCGGAGTTCCGTGAGGTCGGCCCGGTCGCGCACGCTGTTGCGGAAGATCTGGTCGCGGCCGGACAGATACTGCGGCGGACAGTGGATGTCGGCGCCGTACCAGGCCGCCGCCTTCAGGGTGAAGAACGGATCGACGAGGTGCGGGCGCGCGAGCGCGACCAGATCGGCGCGCCCGGCCGCCACGATCGTGTTGACCTGATCGGCACTGGTGATCGCGCCGACGCACATCGTCGCGAGCCCCGCCTCGTTGCGGATCTGGTCGGAGAACGGCGTCTGGAACATGCGGCCATAGACCGGCGTCGCGTTCGGTGTGGTCTGGCCGGTCGAGACGTCGATCAGGTCGCAGCCGGCCTCCGCGAAGGCGCGTGCGACGGCGACGGACTCGTCAGCCGCAAGCCCTCCCTCCTGCCAGTCGGTCGCCGAGATGCGCACCGACATCGGCTTCTCGTCCGGCCACGCCTTGCGCAACTCGCGGAACACCTCCAGCGGGAAGCGCAGGCGGTTCTCGATGCTGCCTCCGTATTCGTCGGTCCGCTGGTTGGTCAGCGGCGAGATGAAGCTCGCGAGCAGATAGCCGTGCGCGCAGTGCAGCTCCAGCATGTCGAAGCCGGCGCGATGGCCGCGCTCGGCCGCCCGGACGAAATCGGCGATGACCCGGTCCATGTCGGCGCGCGTCATTTCCCGCGGGATTTGACTATGCGGATAATACGGCAGCGGTGAAGCCGAAATGATCGGCCAAGCGCCTTCGGGGAGCGGCTGGTCCATGCCGTCCCACATCAGCTTGGTCGCGCCCTTGCGGCCGGCGTGGCCGAGCTGGAGGCAGAACTTCGCGGCCGAATTCGCGTGCACGAAATCGACGATGCGCCGGTAGGCTGCTTCCTGCGCGTCATTGTAGAGGCCGGTGCAACCGAGCGTGATGCGCGCGTCCGCCGAGACGCAGACCATCTCGGTGAAGATCAGCCCCGCGCCGCCCGTGCCGCGACTGCCGAGATGCACGAGGTGCCAATCGGTCGGCACGCCCTCGACCGCCGAATACTGGTCCATCGGCGAAACGACGACGCGATTGGCAAGCGTCATGCCGCGCAGCCGGAACGGCTGGAACATCGGAACCGTGGGCTTTTCGACGTCCGCCTCGAAGCCTTGTTGGCGCACGTCGCGCGCCACGACCTTGTCGATCTCGGCGACGAACTCGGGCGCGCGCAGCGCGAGATTGTCGTAGGTGATCGCCTTGGAACGCGTCATCAGGCCGAAGGCGAAACGCGTCGGATCCATGTCCCAGAAGCGCCGCACGTGCTCGAACCACACCAGCGACACGTCGGCCGAGTGCTGGGTCTTCTCGACTTCGAGGCGCCGCTCGATCTCGTAATGCGCGAGCGCCGCCTTCACGTCCCTGCCACCCGTGGCCTTGAACGCATTGAACAGCGCGATCGCGTCCTCCATCGCGAGCTTGGTGCCCGAGCCGATCGAGAAATGCGCCGTCGCCTTGGCGTCGCCGATCAGCACGGTGTTGCCGTCGGTCCAGCGCTCGCAGCGTATGGTCGGAAAGTTGCGCCAGAGCGAACGGTTGACGATCAGCCGGTGGCCGGCGAGCTCCTTGGCGAACACGCCTTCGAGGAACCTGGCCGACGCCGCCTCGTCGAGCGTGTCGAGGCCGGCGCGCGCAAAGGTCTCCGGGTCGGTCTCCATCACCCAGGTCGAGAGACCCGGCTCGTATTGATAGCAATGCGCGATGAAGATGCCGTGCTCGGTCTCCTTGAAGAAGAACGTGAAGGCATCGAACGGGCGCGTGGAGCCCATCCAGGCGAACTTGTTGGGGCGCAGATCGACGCTCGGGCGGAACGCATCGGCGTGGCGCTCGCGGATGCGGCTGTTGATGCCGTCGGCCGCGACGATCAGGTCGGCATCGCGATGCGCCGAAGGGTCGATCTCGGTCTGGAATTTCAGCTCGACGCCGAGCGCGCGGGCGCGCTCCTGCAGCAATCGCAGCAAGGTCACGCGCGCGCAGCCGCAGAAGCCGTTGCCGCCGATGCGATGCACCGCGCCCTTGTGGTGGATTTCGATGTCGTCCCAGTAGGCGAAGTTCTCGGTGATCGCCCGATAGCTCTCGCGGTCGTACTTCTCGAATGTCTCCAGCGTCTCGTCGGAGAACACCACGCCGAAGCCGAACGTGTCGTCGGCCCGGTTGCGCTCGTAGACGGTCAGGTCCGTCGCCGGCCACGCTTTTTTGGCGAGGATCGCAAAATAGAGCCCGGCCGGCCCGCCGCCGATCACGTCGACCTTCATGCCCGCCTCCAAAGGCTGGTATCCAAATTACTTTAAGCTTCAAATAATTTTCCCGCAAGCGTTCCGACTGCTTGAAGCCTCGAAATTTGAAGCTTAAAGTATTTCCGGTCGATCGGATTCCTCCTTGGAAAACGCGATGGCACCCCTCGACGGACGGCATGCTCTCGTGACTGGCGGCGGACGCGGCATCGGGCGGGCCGTGGCGGCGGCGCTGACGCAAGCCGGTGCGACCGTGACGGTGCTCGGGCGCAAGGCCGAGCCGTTGCGCGACGCGGTCGCACAGGGACACGCCAAGGGTTTCGCGCTTGCCGACGTGACCGATGCCCGCGCCGTCGGCGACGCCGCGCGGCTGGCGGCAGCCGAGCGCGGGCCGATCGACATCCTGGTGGCGAACGCCGGCAACGCCGAGAGCGCGCCGTTCCTCAAGGGCGACGCCGCGCTGTTCCAGCGCATGTTCGATCTCAACGTGATGGGCGTGGTGCATGCGACACGCGCGGTGCTCGGCGACATGATCGCGCGCGGCTTCGGCCGCGTGGTGGTCAACGCCTCGGTCGCCGGCCTGAAAGGCTATGCCTACGTGTCGGCCTATTGCGCGGCGAAACACGCGGCCGTCGGCCTTGTGCGCGCGCTCGCGCAGGAGACGGTCAAGACCGGCGTCACCGTGAACGCGGTGTGTCCCGGCTACACCGACACCGACCTCGTCAATGACGGCCTCGACAGGATCACGGCGAAGACCGGGCGGACGCGCGAGCAGGCGCTGGCCGACATGCTCAAGGGCGAGCCGCTCGGCCGCCTCATCAGGCCGGAAGAAGTCGCCGCCGCGGTGCTGTTTCTCTGCTCGCCCGCGGCGAGCGCCATCACCGGCACGACATTGACCGTCGCCGGCGGGGAGATTTGAGGATGGACGACGCGGCCGTGATCTTCGATGCCGAGACCAAGGTCGCCGAGCGCCCGGCCGATCACGAGGCGGAGCTGCGGCTGTGGCTGCGGCTCCTCACCTGCACCACGCTCATCGAAGGCGAGATCCGTCGCCGCCTGCGCGACGCGTTCGACGTGACGCTGCCGCGCTTCGACCTGATGGCGCAGCTCGACAAGGCGCCGAACGGCATGACGCTCGGCGAACTGTCGCAGCGCATGATGGTGTCGAACGGCAACGTCACCGGCCTCGCCGAGCGCCTCGTCGAGCAGGGCCTGCTCGACCGCCGCGCCTCGCCGAACGACCGCCGCGCGCAGCTCGTCAGCCTGACCGCCGAAGGCCGCCGCGCCTTCCGCGCGATGGCGCGCACGCACGAGGACTGGGTCGCCGAGATCTTCGTCGATCTCTCGCCGGACGAGATCGAGATGCTGATGCGGCTGCTGGCCAAGACCAAGGGCTCGGCGCGCAAAGCCATGAGCGGGGAGACGCCATGATCCGATCCGGCCACATCGATACGTTCACGCGCGACAACCTGCCGCCGCAGGCGCTCTGGCCGGAATTCCTGTTTCGGTTGCCCGAGCTCAACTATCCCGAACGCCTCAATTGCGTCGCCGAGCTGCTCGACCGCTGGCTGGAGCGCGGCCGCGGCGAGCACCCTTGTGTCATGGCGCCGTCCGGGACCTGGAGCTACGCCGAGCTTGCCGAGCGCGTGAACCGGCTCGCCAATGTGCTGACGCGCGACCTCGGCATGGTGCCGGGCAACCGCGTGCTGCTGCGTGCGCCGAACAGCCCGATGGCGATCGCCGCCTATCTGGCGGTGATGAAGGCCGGCGGCGTCACGGTCGCCACCATGCCGCTGTTGCGCGCCAAGGAACTGACCTATGCGCTCGGCAAGGCGAAGATCAAGCTCGCGCTGTGCGACGCGCGCCTTTTCGATGAGATCGAGAAGGCCAAGGTGTCGGCGCCCGACCTGCGCATCGCCTATTGGGGCGACGACAAGCCCGAGAGCCTCGAAGCGCTGATGGCAAAGCCCGGCTACGAGACGTTTGCGGCCTGCGACACCGCCGCCGACGACGTCTGCCTGATCGGCTTCACGTCGGGCACGACCGGCGAGCCGAAGGGCACGATGCATTTCCATCGCGACGTGCTCGCGACCTGCGACACCTATGGGCGCCGCGTGCTGCATGCGAATGCGGCCGACCGCTTCATCGGCTCGGCGCCGCTCGCCTTCACGTTCGGGCTCGGCGGGCATGTGCTGTTTCCGCTGCGCGTCGGCGCGACCACGATCCAGCTCGAGGCCGCGCCGCCGGACGTGCTGCTGCCCGCGATCGCGAAATTCCGCGCGACGATCTGTTTCACCGCGCCGACCGCCTACCGCGCGATGCTCGGCAAGCTCGCCGAGCACGACATCGCATCATTGCGCAAATGCGTCTCGGCCGGCGAGACCCTGCCCAAGGCCACGTTCGAGGCCTGGCAGGCCGCGACCGGCATGAAGATCATGGACGGCATCGGCTCGACCGAGATGCTGCACATCTTCATCGGCGCGCCCGAAGGCGAGGTGCGCGCCGGCTCGACCGGCAAGGTCGTGCCCGGCTACGAGGCGATGGTGATCGACGACGAAGGCCGCGAGATGCCGGCCGGTATTCCCGGGCGCCTCGCCGTGAAGGGTCCGACCGGCTGCCGCTATCTCGCCGACACCCGCCAGAGCGTCTACGTGCAGAGCGGCTGGAACGTCACCGGCGATACCTACATGAAGGACAAGGACGGCTACTTCTGGTACCAGGCGCGCTCCGACGACATGATCATCTCGGCCGGCTACAACATCGCCGGACCCGAGGTGGAATCCGCGCTGCTGGAGCACCCGGCGGTCGCCGAATGCGGCGTGGTCGGCGTCGCCGACGAGGATCGCGGCCAGATCGTGAAGGCCTATGTGGTGCTGCGCGAGGGCAACAGCGGCGATGCCGTTCTCACGCGCGCGCTGCAGGACTACGTGAAGAACGCGATAGCGCCCTACAAATATCCGCGCGCGGTCGAATACGTGACCAGCCTGCCCAAGACCCAGACCGGCAAGCTGCAGCGTTTCGAGCTGCGCAAGATCGCGGCCGAGCAGGCCGCGCGTAAGCTCGCGTCATAACACCCGGGACAGGACGCCATGACACCTCCGAAGCCGATACCGATCGGCAAGCTCGCCGACGATGACGACATGCCGCGAGCCCTCCAGCCGCAGGGCTGGCCCTTACCGCAAGGCTACGCCAACGGCATGATGGCGAGAGGCCGCGTGGTGCTGACCGGCGGCGTCGTCGGTTGGGACGTGATGGGGAATTTTCCCGACGGCTTCGCCGCGCAGGCGCGGCAAGTCTTCTCCAACATCGTGCGCATCCTTGCGGAGGGTGGCGCCGGGCCAGAGCATCTGATGCGGCTCACCTGGTACGTGGTGGACCTCGACGAGTATCTGGCGAGCCGCCGCGAGCTCGGCCGCGCCTACCGCGAGACGATCGGCGCGCATTACCCGGCAATGGCGGTGGTGCAGGTGGTCGGCCTGGTGGAGAAGAAGGCGCGGCTGGAGATCGAAGCTACCGCGGTCGTGCCCGAATAGCCTCCCACACGCGCGCGGGCGTTGCCGGCATCTCGATGTGCTCGACGCCGTATTCGGCGAGCGCATCGACGACCGCGTTGATCGCGGCCGCAAGCGCCGGCGTGATGCCGGCTTCGCCGCCACCCTTCACGCGCAGTTCGTTGCCGCTGGTCGGGTCCTCGGTGAGCGCCACGTCCAGCGCCGGCACCGTGTCGGCGCGCGGCATGGCGTAGTCCATGAAGCTGCCATTGAGCACCTGCCCCGCCGCGTCATGCACGACGCCCTCGCACAGCGCCTGGCCGAGGCCCTGCACGACGCCGCCATGCACCTGCCCGTGTAGCACCAGCGGATTGATCGGCTGGCCGGCGTCATCGACCGAGGCGTAGCGCGTCACGTCGATCGCGCCCGTGTCCGGGTCAACCTCGACCTCGCACACCGCGCAGCCGGTCGGATGCGCCGGCAACCGGCCGGTGAACTGCGCTTCGCCGACCAGCGGCTGGCGCAACTCCGCTGGAACGGCGGCGTCCGATTCGATCGCGCGCGCGAGATCGAACAGGTCGAGCCGGCGGTTCGATTGCGGCGCGCCGAACGTTCCTTCCGAGAACGTCACGTCCGCCGCATCGACATCCGTCAAGGCCGCGAACACCTTGCGTGCCTGCGCCACGATCAGGCCCGCGCTCTCGACCAGGAGCGCGCCCGCAAGCCGCATCGAGCGATCCGAATGCGAGCCGCCGCCTGAAGGCAGCGCATCCGTGTCGCCAGTCGAGAGCCGGATCGCGTGCGGCGCGACGCCGAGACGGTCGGCGAGCACCTGCGCGAAGGTCGTCTCGTGCCCTTGGCCCGTCGATTGCGTGCCGGCGCGCACATCGACGACGCCATCGGGGCGCACCTCGGCGCGCACGCGCTCATGCGGCGCCCCGACTGGCGCCTCGACGTAGTTCGCGACGCCGATGCCGGCGAGCCGGCCACGTGCTCGCGCGGCGCGCTTGCGCGCCGTAAATCCGCTCCAGTCGGCGAGTTCCGCCGCCTGCTTCTGGTTGGCGCGAAAATCGCCGCTGTCATAGGTCAGCCCCATGGCGGTGCGATAGGGAATCTGCTCGCGGCGGATGAGATTGCGTCGCCGAAGCTCCAGCCGGTCAATGCGCAGGCGCCCGGCCGCGATGTCGATCAGGCGTTCGAGACAGAAGTGCGCCTCCGGCCGCCCGGCGCCGCGGTAGCTCGACGTCGGCATGGTGTTGGTGAACGCCGCGCGGATGCGCACATGCGCCGCCGGGATATCGTAGACGGTCGTCATGATGCGGTAGCCGTTGTTCAGCGTCACATACGAGATCGGATGCGCGCCGAGATTTTGGAGAAGCTCGACCGCGAGCGCGCGGAAGCGGCCATCGCGGTCGACCGCGAGACGCATGCGCGTGACCAGGTCGCGGCCCTGCAAGTCGGTGAGGAAACATTCCGAACGGTCGCCGGTCCACTTCACCGGCCGCCCGACATGGCGCGCCGCCCAGACGACGACGACCTGCTCGGGATAGACGTTGGTGCGCAGCCCGAACGCGCCGCCGACATCCGGGCAGATCACCCGCACGCGCTCCGGCGCGATGCCGAGACATTCGGCGAGCGCGATCTTCTGGCGGTGCGCGCCCTGGCTGCCGGAAAGGAGCGTGTAGCGGCCGGATGCCGCATCGTAGCTGCCGAGCGCCGCGCGCGGCTCCATCTGCGCATTCACGATGCGCTGGTTGCGGAACGTATGCTCGACGATCACGTCGGCGGCGGCGAGCGCGGCTTCCGTCTCGGCGCGCGCGCCGAACTCGGCTTCGAGCGCGATATTGTCGGCGACCGCACCGTGCAGCGCCGGAGCGCCCGGCGCGATCGCGTCGGCGACATCGACGACCGCCGGCAAGACCGCGTAGTCGACCACGACCGCCGCCGCCGCGTCACGCGCCGCCTCGAGGCTCGCCGCGACCACCACGGCGAGCGGCTCCCCGACATAGCGCACGCGCTCGACCGCGAGCGGCCATTGCGGCGTATCGAATGGCGGCCGGATCGAATCCGGCCCGAACGCCTTGGCCTTGTAGTCGATCACGTCGGCCGGAATCGGAAGCTGCCGGATGCCCGTCAAACCGGCCGCGCGATAGTCCGCGCCGGTCAGCACCGCCAGCACGCCGGGCATGGCGCCCGCCGCCGCCGCGTCGATGCGCCGTATGGTCGCATGCGCGTGCGGCGAGCGGACGAACGCCGCATATGCCTCGCCCGGCATCGCGACATCATCGGTATAGCGGCCCGCGCCGGTGACGAAGCGCGCATCCTCGATGCGCGGCAGCGCGCGGCCGATGAAGGGCGCGACGCGCGCCGCAAGCTTGTCCTCCGCCACCTGGTCGCGCTCCCCTCGCGGGCTTCTGCCCATTCGCACGGGGCAGCCACAATCCGATTTGATGTTACCTGATCGCGCTGTATGAGTAGCGCGCGATCAGCAAAAGTGGGTACCGGTTTTGCGTCCGATCGCGCGCTAAATTGTAAACCGGCGCATGATCTGATCACCGATCATGCGCCGGCAAGCCGAAAAATTGGAGACCGCCGGGTGGATCAGACAACGCACACGGAGCACCCTTTCGAGCCGCGCGTCGAGGACGACGCCTTGGTGCGCGGGCTCGGCCGCTTCGTGGAGGACGCGCCGCAGGAAAACCAGGCCTATGCGTGCTTCGTGCGCTCCTCGCACGCCTTCGCGCGCATCCGCTCGCTCGATGTCGCGGCGGCGCGCGGCGCTCCTGGCGTCGTCGCGGTTCTCACGCACAAGGAGTTGGACGCCGCCGGCGTCGGCTCGTGCTCGGTGCATCCGCCGCTCGTCGGCCGCGACGGGAAAAAGCTGGTCGTGCCGTTCCGCCCGGCGCTCGCGCGCGACCGCGTGCTGCATGTCGGCCAGCCGATCGCGCTCGTGGTCGCCGAGACATTCGCCGCCGCGCAGGACGCGGCGGAGCGAGTCGCGATCGATTACGAGGAGCTCGATCCGGTCGCGGACGTGCGCGTGGCGCTCGAGCCGGGCGCACCGCAGCTCTTTCCCGAGGCGCCGGGCAATGTCGCCATCGATTGGCCGGGACCGGTCGTGGACGACGGCAGCAATGCGCGCGAGGTCGAGACGATCATGGCCGCCGCCGCGCATGTGGCCCGCGTCACGGTCGTGAACCAGCGGCTCGTCGTCGCCACCATGGAGCCGCGCGGCGCGACCGCGCGCTACGATGCGGCGACCGACAGCTATACGCTGCGCTCGTGCTCGCAGGGCGTCTACCCGCAGCGCGAGCAGCTCATCGCCATGACGGGCCTGCCGCGCGAGAAGGTGCGCATCATCACCGAAGACGTCGGCGGCGCGTTCGGGCTGAAGACCGCAGCCTATCCGGAATATCCGAGCCTGCTGGTCGCCGCGAAGCTGACCGGTCGGCCGGTCGCCTGGATGTCCACCCGCGCCGAGGCGTTCCTGTCCGACCAGCAGGCGCGCGACACCGTCACCACCGCCGAGCTCGCGCTCGATGCCAAGGGCAAGTTCCTGGCGTTGCGCGTCTCGCACGACGCCAACATGGGCGCCTTCATCGGCATCCCGGGCGCGAACATCCAGACGATGAACTTCTCGCGCTGCTTTCCCGGCATGTACGCGATCCCACGCGTGCAGGTCGGCGTGCGCTGCGTGTTCACCAACACGGTGCCGACCGGGCCGTATCGCGGCGCCGGCCGGCCGGAGGCGAATTACGCGCTGGAGCGCGTCGTCGCCGAGGCCGCGCGCGTGAGCGGCATCGATCCGGTCAAGCTGCGCCGACGCAACCTGATCGCCCCAAAGGCGATCCCCTTCAAAACCGCGGTCGGCACGACCTACGACTCTGGCGACTTCGCGCCGATCCTCGACAAGGCGCTGGCGCTCGCCGACTATGACGGCTTCAAGCAGCGCCGCCGCGAGGCCGCAAAGCGCGGCAAGCTGCGCGGGATCGGCATCTCCTGCTTCCTGGAGCATGCCGGCGCGCTGCCGACCGAGAGCGCGTCGCTGTTGTTCGAAGACCGCAAGCTCGTGCTCGGCGTCGGCGTCGGCAACACCGGCCAGGGCCACGCCACGATCTATCCGCGCCTGATCGCCGCCAGGCTCGGCATATCGGCGACGCAGGTCGGCCATCGCCAGGGCGACACCAACCTCGACCTGAAGGGCAACCCGTCCGTCGGCTCGCGCTCCACCATGACGGTCGGCAGCGCTTTGTACCGCGCCGTCGACCTGATGCTGGAGAAGGCAAAGCCGATCGCGGCCGCGATGCTGGAAGCGGCCGACACCGACGTCGCCTATCGCGAGGGCCATTTCGAGGTCGTCGGCACCGACCGGCGCGTCGCGCTGTTCGAGGTCGCCGACCACGCGGCGAAAACCGGCGATACGCTCGACACCAAGGCGACGGTCGACACGCCGCAGACCTTCCCGAACGGCTGTCACGTCGCCGAAGTCGAGATCGATCCCGCCACCGGCGTCACCCGGATCGTCGCCTACGCGGCGGTCGACGATGCCGGCGTCGTGCTCGATCACACGCTGGTCGCGGGCCAGCTTGTCGGCGGCCTCGCGCAGGGCATCGGGCAGGCGTTGATGGAGAACGCCGTCTACGACGACGACAGCGGCCAGCTCGTGACCGGCACGTTCATGGATTACGCCATGCCGCGCGCCGAGGACATGCCGCCGATCGCGGAGGCGAACCACAACGCGCCCGCGACGACCAATCCGCTCGGCGTCAAGGGCGTCGGCGAAGCCGGCACCACCGGCTCGATCGCCGCGATCATGAACGCGATCGCCGACGCCATCCCCGACGGCCGCGGCGTGGCGATCGACATGCCGGCGACCCCGGACAAGGTGTGGCGGGCGTGCCGCG
>CAYZMR010000023.1:0-3186 GCA_964479515.1 uncultured Hyphomicrobiales bacterium
GTGATCTGCACGTGATCGATCCGGTCGCGGTTCCAGATCGGTTCGAACAGCCCGTTGGCGAAGCGGAACGCCATGATGCTCTGGACCGTGTCCTTTCCGAGAAAATGGTCGATCCGGAAGATCTGATCCTCGTGGAGTGTGCGCTGGGTACGCGCGTTCAGCTCTCGCGCGGAAGCCAGGCTGTGGCCGAACGGCTTCTCGATCACCACGCGGCGCCAGAATCGATGCTTGCCGTCCTGGTCCTCATTCTGATCGGTGAGCCGCGCGCCACCGAGCTGCTCCACGACCGTGCCAAAGAGCTGATCGGCGACCGCCAGATAGAAGATGGCGTTGCCCTTCGTGCCATGGGTCTTTTCGGCCTGGTCCAGGGCGACGCGAAGCTTCTCGTACAGCTCGGGGTTCGTCAGGTCGCCCGGGATATAGGTCATCTTGTCCGCGAGCCGCTTCCAGGCGGCCTCATCGATGTGGCTGACGTCGAACTCCGTGACGGCGTTGCCGACATAGCTTTTCATCGTCCTGTAAAGCTGCGCGCGCCAGCTTTCCGTAGTCCCTTCCGCCCGGGCGACGCCGATCAGCGCGAATTGCTCCGGTAGCATCTTGGTGCGTGAGAGGTTGTAGAGCGCCGGCATCACCAGGCGCTTGGTCAGGTCGCCGGTGGCGCCGAAGATCACCATGGCGCAGGGATCGGCCGGCTTTGCCTCGCGCCGCGGCGGGCAGGCAATCAGCTGCGCGGTCTGCGGCGCGCGGAGCGGAGGGCTTTCGGACATGGCACTACGCCGCGGCGTCCTGCGCCGAACGACGCTGCGGCTGTTTCGGCTTCGGTTGCGGGTCGATGGGTTCTTGACCCTCGACATGCCCGCCGAAGCCGAAGCGCATCGCCGAGAGCATCTTTTCGCCGAAAGTGTGCTCCTGTCGCGACCGGAATCGCGCGAAGAGCGCCGTGGTAATCACGTCCGCCGGCACCGCCTCCTCGATCGCCGCCTCGACGGTCCAGCGGCCCTCGCCGGAATCCTGCACGAAGCCGGAGAAATCCTTGAGCTGCGGATCCTTCGCGAGCGCCGCGGCGCCGAGATCGAGAAGCCAGGATGAGATGACGCTGCCGCGCCGCCACACTTCGGCGATGTCCGGCATGTTCAGTGTGAAGCGTTCGGCTTCAGCCAGACCCTTGGAGTCTTTGTTGCGGAGGATATCGAAGCCCTCGGCATAGGCCTGCATCAATCCATACTCGATACCGTTGTGCACCATCTTCACGAAGTGACCGGCACCGGACGGGCCCGCGTGGATGTAGCCGCGCTCGGCGCGGGAATCGCCTTTCTGGCGGCCCGGCGTGCGCGGGATGTCGCCGAGTCCGGGCGCAAGCGCCGCGAAGATCGGATCGAGGTGATCCACAGCCTCTTTCGGGCCACCGATCATCATGCAGTAGCCGCGCTCGATACCCCAGACGCCGCCCGATGTGCCGCAATCGACGTAGCGGATGCCCTTCGCCGTAAGCCTTTTGGCATTGCGAATGTCGTCCTTGTAGAATGAATTGCCGCCGTCGATGATGATGTCGTTTCGCTCCAGCAAGCCCCCGAGTTGCTCGACCATCTCTTCGGTGACCTTGCCGGCGGGCAACATCAGCCAAATAGCGCGCGGCTTTTCCCCAAGCTTCTTCACCAAATCGGCAATCGAGGATGCCGCGGTGGCCCCATCCTTTGCCAGTGCTTCGCGCGACTTGGCGCTGCGCGCGTACACCACGCATTTGTGTCCGGCCTTCATCAAACGGCGGGACATGTTGCCGCCCATCTTGCCGAGTCCGATCATCCCGATCTGCATTGGTCTTCTCCTGGTGACGGCTTATGCAAGCGCCTGCCGAATGGCGTCCGTGAGAGTGGTTAAGCCGCCCGCGACGTGCTCGCCGAGATGGATGCGCAGGACGCGCCGGCCGCGTTCGGCCAGCACCTGAAAATCGCCGCGCGCCTGCGCGGCCTGGACGATGCCGAAGGTGTATTTCTGCTCCGGGACCTGGACATCCGGCAGGTCGTCGCAGGTGATCTGGAGAAAGACGCCGGTGTTCGGACCGCCCTTGTAGGCCTGGCCCGTCGAATGAAGGAAGCGCGGCCCAAAACCGACGCAGGTCGCGACGCGCTTGCGGTCGCGGATCAGCACGCGGATGTCCTGCAGCGCATCGCGATGGCGCTTGTTGCGCTCGACGTAAGCAAGCAGCGCGCAATAGTCGCCGGCTTGAACCTGCTCGAAATGGACCATGAGGTAGTCGACGAGCGTTTTGGCCTTTGCGAAGATCTTGCTGTTCGTCTTGTCGGCAAAGAGCGTCAGCCCGGCCTCCTCGAAGAGCGGTGTCTCCGGCGGCAACGTGCCGCTGCGCTCGTATGCGCTGGTGAGCTCGCGCGTTTTGTCCTTGCTCGCCTCGACGTCCGGCTGATCGAACGGATTGATGCCGAGGATCGCGCCGGCAACGGCCGTGGCTATCTCCCAGCGGAAGAACTCCTGACCAATATGATAGCGATTGGTGACGGCGATGCGCACGACCGGATGGCCGGCGCGTTCGAGCGCGGCGACCGCGCTATCTTGATTCGCATCGATCTCTTCAGACAGCCGCAGATACACGAACACGCGGTCCCGTCCGTAGACGTCCGGCGAACCCAGCGGCTCGGCATCGACTGGAATGAGTCCCTTACCCTGCTTGCCGGTGGATTCGGCCAAAAGTTGTTCGAGCCACGCGCCGAAATCCGCGATGCCGGGCGAGGCGACAATGGTGACCTTGTCGCGGCCCGCCTTTCCAAGCACACCCAGAACGATGCCGAGCGCGACGCCCGGATTGTCTGCGGGCGGCACGTCGGCGCCACAGGCGCGCACCATGATCTGTGCCGCATCGAGCAGCCGGCCGATGTCGAGCCCCATCGCGGCCGCCGGCACCATGCCGAAATCCGAGAGAACCGAGTATCGGCCGCCGATGCTCGGAATCCCGTAAGCGATGTGGCGGAAGTGATCGCGCTCGGCGATCGCCTGCAGCTTCGAGCCGGGATCGGTGATGGCGATGAATCGCGATCCCGCGTTCTCGGCGCCGAGCGCTCTTTGCGCGCAGGCGAAGAAATACTGCTTCAGGATATTCGGCTCCAGCGTGCTGCCGGACTTGCTCGATACGATGAAGAGCGTGCGCGCGGGATCGATCTTGCTTTCGATGGT
>CAYZMR010000023.1:3286-6145 GCA_964479515.1 uncultured Hyphomicrobiales bacterium
CGTCACCCGCCCAGAGCCGGCGCACGTTCCCCGCGCGAAGCCAGGACTCGAGCGATGCTGCCACGTTCTTCTCGAGCGCGACAGGAAGCTTGATCGCCTGACTATCGAGCTTGTCGCCGAGCAGGGCGGTGCGCTTTCGCGCCACCGCGCCGAGCAGTTTGTCGAAGGCATCGGCGAAAAGTTGCACGCCTTCTTCAACCAGCTTTGATGTCACGGCGTCGATAGAGATGCCGGATCGCTCCAGCACCGCCATCGTCTGCTTGGCCTGATCGATATTCTCTTCGAGGCTCGCCCGCACTTTTCCATGGTCGCGGAACGCATCCAGCGTCGCGGGTGGGACCGTATTGACGGTATCGGGCGCGATCAGCTCCTCGACATAGAGTACGTCGCTGTAGTCCTTGTTCTTCGTCCCTGTGCTCGCCCACAGCAGGCGCTGCACCCGCGCGCCCTTTGCCTTCAGCTTCTCCCAGCGGGCACCTGCGAACAGGCGCTTGTAGCTCTGATAGGCGAGTTTGGCATTTGCGATCGCGATCTTGCCGCGCAGGCCGGCGAGCGTCTCGCGTTCGCCGGCGTCTTTCACATTAGCAAGGCGCTCGTCGATCAGCTTGTCCACCGCGACATCGATGCGGCTCACGAAGAAACTGGCGACGCTGGCGACCTTGCTGGCGTCGCCGCCTTTCGACACGAGATGCTCAAGCCCCGCCAGATAGGCTTCGACGACGTCTTCATAGACCTTCTGCGAGAACAACAGCGTGATGTTGACGTTGATGCTGTCGCCGAGGAGCTGGTGAATTGCCGGAAGGCCCGCTTTTGTCGCCGGGACCTTGACCATCAGGTTTTCGCGCCCAACCGCGCGCCAGAGCCGCCGTGCCTCGGCGATCGTCGCTTCGGTATTCATTGCCAGGTAGGGCGAGACTTCCAGGCTGACATATCCGTCCTGGCGCTGCGTTCCATCGTAGACGGAGCGCAGCGCGTCCGCCGCATGGCGGATGTCCTCGATCGCGAGGTGCTCATAGAGCGCCATGACACCGTGGTCGCTCTGATCTTCGATGGCCTTCAGCGCCGAATCGTAATCCGTGCTGCCTCCGATCGCCTTTTCGAAGATCGAAGGGTTGGACGTGACGCCTGTCAGCCCATCCTGCTCGACAAGCGCTTTGAGACCGCCTTCGGCGATGAAGCGTCGAGAGAGGAAGTCGAGCCAGACTGCTTGTCCGCGATCATGCAAGTGCTTGAGCCGGCTCTCGGACGCTTTCGTCTTAAGCTGAATGTTCATGATCTTCCCTTGGACTTGGCGATCTGCTCTTTCGCGGCGGCGAGCACCTTGGCCGGCGTGAATCCAAACTTCGTGAGCAGGTCCTTGAGCGGCGCTGACGAGCCGAACGTGTTCATGCCGACCTTGGTGCCCGTCGCCCCGACGTAGCGATCCCAGCCGATCACCGAACCCATCTCGGCCGAGACGCGCGCCGTGACGTTCGGCGGAAGAACCTCGTCGCGGTAGGCCTGATCCTGCTGCTCGAACAATTCCCAGGACGGCATGCTGACGACGCGCGCCGCAACGCCATCGCGCTTGAGCTCCTCATAGGCGTTGATGCAAAGCGCAACTTCGCTCCCGGTCCCGATCAGGATAACCGCGGGCTTGGCGTCCGGTGCGTCCGCGAGAATATACGCGCCACGCGCCAGACCCGCAGCCGGCGCGTAGCGCGTGCGATCGAACGTCGGCAGCGGCTGGCGGCTGAGCACGAGGGCCGCAGGCTGATGCTTGAGGCCGATGACGACACGCCAGGCTTCGACGACTTCGTTGGCGTCGGCGGGCCGCAGCGTGATCAAGCCGGGGATGCTGCGCAGCGCGAGCAACTGCTCGACCGGCTGATGCGTCGGTCCGTCCTCGCCGACGCCGATCGAGTCGTGCGTGAAGACATAGATGACCGGAAGCTCCATCAGCGCGGCGAGCCGGATCGGCGGCTTCATGTAGTCGGAAAAGATGAGGAATCCGGCGCCGAACGCTCTGATTTTCGACAACGCAAGGCCGTTGAGGATCGACCCCATGGCGTGTTCGCGAATTCCGAAATGCAGATTGCGCGCGCCCGGCGTGTCAGCCTCCAGATCGCCGGCCCCTTCGAACGTGAGGTGCGTCTTGGTCGATGGCGCGAGGTCAGCGGCGCCGCCGATCAACCAGGGGTGATGCGACGCGATGGCGTTGAGCACTTTGCCGGAGGAATCGCGGCTTGCGATCCCCTTCGCGTCGGCGGGAAAGACCGGGAGATCCGCGTCCCAGCCCTCGGGCAGTTCGCGTCGCCCCATGCGCTCGAGCTGGTCAGCGAGTTCGGGATGCTTGTTTCGATAGGATTCGAGCAGCGCGTTCCACGTCTCATGCATGCTTCGGCCGCGCCGGCCCATGCCGTCGCGAAAATGCTCGCGTACGCCATCCGGGACCAGGAATTTCGCGTCCTCCGGCCAGCCGTAGCTGCGCTTGGCGAGGCGTATCTCTTCCTCGCCCAGCGGCTCGCCGTGCGCCGCGCTGGTGTCATGCTTATGCGGAGCGCCGTAGCCGATGTGGCTGTCGACAATGATGAGAGTCGGGACATCCGTCGTCCGCCGGAAGGTTTCGAGCGCCTGCGTCAGACGCTCGGTGTCATTGGCGTCGCCGACGTGCAGCACGTTCCAGCCATAGGCGAGGAAGCGCGCCGCGACGTCGTCGCTGAAGGACAGATCCGTGTGCCCCTCGATCGTGATCCGGTTGCTGTCATAGATCCAGCACAGGTTGCCGAGCATCTGGTGTCCGGCGAACGACGCCGCTTCGCTCGACACACCCTCCATCATGTCGCCGTCGCCGCACACGGCATAGACGTCGTAGTCGAA
>CAYZMR010000023.1:6245-24973 GCA_964479515.1 uncultured Hyphomicrobiales bacterium
ACACACCCTCCATCATGTCGCCGTCGCCGCACACGGCATAGACGTCGTAGTCGAAGATTGGAAAGTCCGGCCGGTTGAAATGCCGTGCGAGCCAGCGTCCGGCAAGCGCCATGCCGACGCTGTTGCCGCAGCCCTGCCCGAGCGGGCCGGTCGTCGTCTCGACGCCCGACGTCAGGTGATATTCCGGATGGCCAGGGCATTTGCTGCCGAGCTGACGAAAGTGCTTGATGTCGTCGAGCGTCACCGCGGGCTCGTCGAGGCGCTCGTATTTGGCATTGACGGCTTTGATGCCGGTCAGGTGCAGCAGGGAATAGAGCAGCATCGAAGCGTGGCCATTCGACAGCACGAAGCGATCGCGATTTGGCCAAATCGGGTCGTCGGGATCGAAGCGCAGAAATTGCTGCCAGATCGTGTAGCCCAACGGCGCCAGCGCCATCGGCGTGCCGGGGTGGCCAGAGTTGGCTTGCTGGACCGCGTCCATCGACAGGGTGCGGATCGTATTGATGCACCGCTCGTCGATCGTGCGTTGAGGAGCGCGATCCCTGCGGCCTTCCCGAGAGGATGTGGCATTCTGTTCGGCGGGAATTCGCGGCAGCGCTTCCGTCGATGCGGTCAAATTGCCCTTCAAATGAGCTGAGACTTTTGAGCGAACTCGAACCATCATCATTCGCCTCTGTCATTCCAAACAAGCGGTTCGTCTGCGAAAATGAGTCAAGAAGCGCTGACTTTCGACAAAGGCATGAGGCATATACCACCGCGACCCATCGGGAGCCGTCGGCGGCGTTGGTAATGTCTAGGTCATCCGGAGTGCGACTCTCGCGCAATCCCGTGCTCACAACGCGCGGCAACTGATCCGGTTCGCGGAATTCTTGCTTACAAATTCGGCTCGTATTGACACGTTAACGTAACAATTGCCGCAGCGTGACGGAGCGCGACTGTATAGATTTGATCATATTACGAAGAGGTAATCTGCGATGATCCGCGTAGAGGACTTTCTGGACCGATGCCGCTGCGTATCGAAGACTACGCGCTGATCGGCGACTGTGAGACGGCGGCGCTCGTCGGTCGTGATGGCTCGATAGATTGGCTGTGTTGGCCACGATTTGATTCTGACGCCTGTTTCGCGGCGCTCCTCGGCACGCCGGAACACGGCCGCTGGCTGATCGCCGCGAAAGACGCAGCGGCGCGGGTAACGCGGCGATACCAACCCAACACGCTGATCCTGGAGACGCGCTTCGAGAGCGACGAAGGCGCAGCGACGGTCGTTGATTTCATGCCCGGGCATCCGACGGGCTCCAGCATCGTTCGCCTGATCGTCGGCGAGCGCGGGTGCATCACCATGACGAACGAGCTGGTGATCCGGTTCGGCTATGGAGCGACGGTGCCATGGATGACGCGCCTCGACGAATGGACGCGCAGCGCCGTCGCCGGACCCGACATGGTATTGCTGCGAACGACCGCGCCGCTGCGCGGCGAGGATTTCAAGACCGTCGGTGAATTCGCGGTTCGCGCGGGGGAAACCACGCCCTTCACCTTGACGTATTCACCGTCGCATTTGCCTCCACCCCCAACGGAAAGCCCTCTCGACCAGCTTCAAGCGAGCCAACAGTTTTGGCTCACCTGGACCGCCAGGAGCCGAGTCTCCGGCCCGTGGGCGGAGACCGTCAACCGCTCGCTCATCACACTGAAGGCACTGACCTATGCGCGCACGGGAGGAATGGTCGCCGCGCCGACGACTTCATTGCCCGAACACGTTGGAGGTCCTCGCAACTGGGACTACCGCTTTTGCTGGCTGCGCGACGCGACGCTGACGTTACTCGCGCTCATGAACGCCGGTTATCTGGAAGAAGCGAAAGCATGGCGGGAGTGGTTGTCGCGCGCGGCGGCCGGAAAGCCGAGCCAGTTACAAATCATGTACGGGATCGCGGGCGAACGGCGCTTGACCGAGTGGGAGATTCCCTGGCTCCCCGGCTATCACGGGTCGAGCCCGGTACGTGTCGGCAACGCCGCCCACACCCAGCTTCAGCTTGACGTCTATGGCGAGCTCATGGACGCGCTGCATCACGCGAGGCAGGGCGGAGTGGCGTCGAGCGACTCCGACTGGACGTTGCAGCGCGCCGTGCTCGAACATCTGGAAGAAGTCTGGCCGAAGATGGATGCGGGCATTTGGGAGGTGCGCAGCGGCGATCGTCACTTCACCTTTTCGAAGATCATGGCCTGGGTCGCCTTCGATCGAGCCATTAAGACCGCCCAAGCGTTCAACCTCGAGGGCCCGATCGACCGGTGGCGCCAGCACTGCCATGAGATTCATAAGGAGGTCTGCGACCGCGGCTTTGACGCGGAATTGGGCAGTTTCGTGCGCTCCTACGGGTCCAAAGACCTCGACGCCAGCCTGCTGCTTCTGCCGACCGTCGGCTTCCTTCCGCCGACGGATCCGCGCGTTCGAGGCACAGTCGAAGCGATCGAGCGAAGACTTCTCATGGACGGGCTCGTCAGGCGCTACGACACGGCAGAATCCGAAGACGGCTTGTCGACTGGCGAGGGCGTATTTCTCGCCTGCAGCTTCTGGCTTGTGGACGCCTACGCCCTGCTAGGTCGTAAAGACGACGCTCGCCGATTGTTCGAACGCCTCCTGACCTTGTGCAACGATGTCGGATTGCTGAGCGAGGAGTATGACCCAGGAAGTGGCCGCCTTCTGGGCAATTTCCCGCAAGCGCTATCTCATATCGCTCTGATCAACTCTGCTTTCAATCTGAACGAGGCGGAAAAGCCGGCGATGCAGCGCCCGGCGGTCGCATGAGTGCTGCTCCTCGGCATGGCGGTTCGCATATCTCAGCGGTTCGCGACTGCTTGGAACTTATTGGCGATATTGTGCGTTGCAGCAATCTCGGCGGCATTGCGATAGCCGATCCCCGTAATGTCGCGCGTCAACGGGACGCGTGTTGATGGAGTCCTGCCGCATGAGAATCGCCCAAGTCGCTCCGCTGATGGAGAGCGTGCCTCCGAGGCTCTACGGCGGGACCGAGCGGATCGTGTCCTACTTGACCGAGGAACTCGTGCAGCTCGGTCATGACGTGACGCTGTTCGCGAGCGCGGACTCGGTCACCGCAGCGGAGCTCGTCGGCTGTGCGCCCGTGGCGCTGCGGCTCGAGACAAAGGTGCGTGATCCGATTCCTTATTACATGTTGATGCTCGACCGGGTGCGCGCACAAGCCGACAAGTTCGACATCATCCACTTTCACATTGACCAATTCCATTTTCCCATTTTCCGTCCAATGGCGGGCCGCACCGTCACGACGCTGCACGGCCGTCAAGATTTGTCGGACCTCAAACCGCTCTATCTCGGCTTCGACGACATGCCGCTCGTGTCAATTTCCAACGCGCAGCGCGCGCCTGTCGCAAGTGCCAACTTTGCGGCAACTGTATTGCACGGCATTCCGACCAACCTCCATCCGCCGATCACTCACCCGCGCGGAGGCTATGTCGCCTTTCTCGGACGCCTCGCAGCGGAGAAGCGGCCCGACCGTGCCATCGCGATTGCGCGGTCCCTCGGAATTCCGCTGAAGATTGCTGCAAAGGTCGATCGGGTCGACGAAGCCTATTTTCGCGAGAAGATAGCTCCCCTCTTGGATGGACCCGGAGTCGAGTTCATCGGCGAGATCAACGAGCGGCAAAAGAGCGACTTCCTGGGCGAAGCGAGCGCGCTGCTGTTTCCGATCGACTGGCCGGAGCCGTTCGGCCTGGTCATGATCGAAGCCATGGCATGCGGAACGCCGGTGCTTGCATTCGGCGTGGGTTCGGTGCCCGAGATCATTGATGAGGGCGTCACCGGCCTGATTGTGAGGTCGGTCGAGGCGGCCGTGGCGGCGATGCCGCGTGTCCTGTCCCTCGATCGCAAAGCCGTTCGACGGCGCTTCGAGGAGCGTTTTTCGGCGACACGCATGGCGCGGGATTACGTCTCGGTCTACGAGGCGTTGCTGCGTCGCTTGCCCGACAAGCGGCGTGAGGCGACGGGCGCGCTCACGCTCGCTCCCGAGATCACAAGCAGCCCGGGCGTCGAAATGGCCCTAGGTTTCGATCCGCAGAACGATCCGAGGACCTGAGTTGATCAGCCATCAGGCGCAAACGCCGGCCGCCAGCGAGCCCCGGGAGCAACAGCCTTTCTACATCCCGGTAACCGGCTCCCCGACGCGGCCCCGGCGCACACTGAAGCACGGCGACACCTTCGCGGTGCTCGATTCGCATGGCGATATCGGAATATCGGCTGGCGAGCCGGACGGAATTTTCGACAAGGATACCCGCTATCTCTCCCGCCTCGAGCTTCTTCTGAATGGCATGCAGCCCCTGTTGTTGGGATCCAACCTGCGCGACGACAACGCGGTTCTGACCGTCGATCTGACCAATCCTGACGTTTATTTCGAGAACCGCCTCGTTGTGCAGAAGGACACGGTGCATATCATCCGCACCATCTTCCTGTGGCGGGGAACGGCGTATCAACGGCTTGGCATCCGTAATCACGGAGATCGGCGGCTCCGGATGAACCTGTCGCTTTCGTTTGGCAGCGACTTTGCGGACGTCTTCGAGGTTCGAGGGATGAGCCGCCCCCGTCGCGGCACGTCCGACGTGAAGGTCGAAACCGCGACGGTCATGCTGGACTATGCCGGCCTTGATGGCGTGACACGCCGTACCTCGTTGAGCTTCGATCCGGCGCCGAACCGCCTCGATCGCGGCGTCGGCACCTACGCTCTCGATCTTCCACCCGGCGAGCGGCGCTCGATATTCTTGATCGTGGAATGCAATGCCGACAATGCCTCGCCGACGAAGCCGTTCCTGCTTGGCATGCACGCCGCTTTCCGCGAGCGCAAGGTCGCGGCGCAAGGTGCGACCACGATCCGCACATCGAATGACCTCTTCAACAGCATCCTGTGCCGCTCCATGGCTGACTTGTCGATGCTCACGACCGAGACGCCCCAGGGCTTTTATCCATACGCCGGCATACCGTGGTATTCGACAACGTTCGGACGGGATGGCCTGATCACGGCGCTGCAAATGCTGTGGTGTGATCCCGGCATCGCACTCGGCGTGCTGCGACGGCTTGCTGCCTATCAATCCGTCAAGAACGATTCAACCTCCGACGCTCAACCCGGCAAAATCCTGCACGAGATGCGCGGCGGCGAGATGGCGGCCCTGGGCGAGGTTCCGTTCGGATTGTATTACGGCAGCGTCGACGCGACGCCGCTGTTCGTGATGCTCGCGGGTCTCTACTACAAACGAACCGGTGATATGGAGACGCTCGGCGTTTTGTGGCCTCACATCGACGCCGCATTGCAATGGATCGACGGGCCTGGTGACGCGGACGGCGACGGCTTCGTCGAATATTATCGCGCGACCGAGCAGGGGCTGGCGAATCAGGGCTGGAAGGACTCTCACGACGCTGTCTTTCACGCCGACGGCCGCCTCGCCGAAGGTCCGATCGCGCTCGTTGAGGTGCAAGGCTACGTTTACGCGGCCAAGCGTCTTGCGGCGTATTGCGCGCGCGACCTTGGGCACGTCGTGCTGGCTGGCGTATTGGACGAGCAAGCCTCGAGCCTCGCGGCGCGCTTCGACGAGGCGTTCTGGTGCCCCGCGATCGACAGCTACGCGCTCGCGCTCGACGGGCATAAGCGTCCCTGCGCGGTACGGACGTCGAACGCCGGCCAGGTCCTGTTCACCGGAATTGCGCGGGCCGATCGTGCCGCGACCGTCGCGCAGGAACTGCTGCGACCGTCCTTCTTCTCAGGTTGGGGCATCCGCACAGTCGGGAGCCGCGAGCCGCACTACAATCCGATGTCCTACCACAACGGTTCGATTTGGCCGCACGACAATGCCTTGATCGCGCTCGGGTTCGCCCGCTATGGGCAGAAGCATGCGGTGACGCAGATCTTTACCGGCTTGTTCGATGCCGCAACCTATATGGATTTCCATCGGCTGCCGGAGCTGTTCTGCGGCTTTCGGCGCAGTCGCGGGCAAGGACCGACGCTCTATCCCGTCGCCTGCTCGCCGCAGGCGTGGTCCTGCGTCACTCCGTTCGCCCTGATCGCGGCATCCCTCGGACTCGAGTTCGAGCCTGACGCACGGGAAATCCGCTTACGCAATCCACGCCTGCCTGAGTTTCTGAACGAAGTGTTGATCTCGGATCTAAGACTCGGCGAAACAACCGTCGACTTGTCCGTGCGACGTCATGGCGAGGACGTTTCGCTGCAACTGATCCGCAGCCGCGGAGAAGTCCAGGTGTCGGTTCTCTATTCGTGAGCCGCTCGACCTAGGTTTTGGCGGAGCGCGAAACCGCAGCCAAACGATGGGGCGGCGCTGTGACGAGGGAATGAGGAGGCCGACACTATGGCCTCCCCATCGACGCCTGTACCGATGTGCTGATCGAGATCAATTAGGCCGGCGCTTCGACCGCCGCGTAGCGAACCAGCTTTTTGTTCACGAATTCCTGGATGCCCATGTCGCCAAGCTCGCGGCCGTAGCCGGAATCCTTGATGCCGCCGAATGGCAACTCGGCGTCCGACCAGCTGATGTTGTTGATGAACATCATGCCGGTCTCGACGCGGCTCGCGACCCGCTTGCCTCGCGCGAGGTCCTGGGTGAAGACCGAGCCGCCCAATCCGAAGTCGGAGTCGTTGGCGAGCGCGATCGCCGCATCTTCGTCCCTGACGCGGAAGAACAGCGCGACCGGGCCAAAGAATTCTTCTCTGAAGGCTGGATTGCTAGGTTTGATTTCGGTCATGATCGTGGGCTCCATGAACGATCCCGGGCGATCGATACGCTTGCCACCCATGATCACCTTGGCGCCGTGGGAGACTGCGCCATCGACCTGCTTCAAAAGGTCGAGCAGGGCCTGCTCCGAGGACAGGGGGCCAAGCGTCGTCTTCTCGTCCAAGGGGTCTCCCGGCTTGAGAGCCGCAAGCGCGGCCTTGAACTTCTCCAGGAACTTGTCGGCGAGCTTTTCGACGACGATGAACCGCTTCGCGGCGCAGCAGGTTTGGCCGGTATTGTACATCCGTCCCCACACCGCCCACTTGATGGTGTGTTCGAGATCGGCGTCTTCGAGGACGATGAACGCATCGCTGCCGCCGAGCTCCATCGAGGACGGCTTGAGGTTCTTTCCAGCGCGTGCCGCAATGCTCCGTCCGGCGGCGACGCTGCCGGTCAGCGCCACGCCTTTGATCCTCGGGTCATCGACAATGCGCTCAGCCTGAACGTGCGAGATCAGCAGATTGGTGTACAGACCGGCAGGCGCGCCCGCCTCGATCAAAAGCTGCTCGAAGGCGATCGCGCATTGCGGCACGATGCCTGCGTGCTTCACCAGCACGACGTTGCCCGCCATCAAATGCGGACCGGCAACCCGGGCAAGCTGGTAGTAGGGAAAGTTCCAGGGCTCCACGCAGAAGACGACGCCGATCGGGCTACTCTCCATGTGGCCTTCGCCAAGGCTGGGGTGGAGTTCCACGTCCGCGAGGAAGCGCTCGGCGTTCTTGGCGTAGTAGGCGAGGATGTTTGAGCTGAACTCTACTTCCCCTCTCGCCTCGCTGATGCGCTTGCCCATTTCGAGCGTCATCGTGTGCGCGAACTCGTCGGCCTTCGCATGCAGGATCGCGGCTGCTTTGGCGACGATGACTGCCCGCTCCGCATAGGTCTTGTGCTTCCATGTCTCGAAGCATTTTGCGGCGGTCGCGAGCTTGGTCTCGAGCTCCTTGTCGGTCAGCTCCTTGAAGTTCTTCAGGAGCTTGCCAGTGGCGGGGTTGAGGCTTTGATAGGTCATGGCTTGGTTCTTCTTTTCAAATGTTGCCGTACGAGACGGATGATGCCGGTGCGGTTGCGCTAGGCCTCGATGATCACCTTGAGCGCCTTTGTCTTGGCGGCGTTGCCGAAGGTCTCATAGGCATCGAGGATTTTGTCGAGCTTGAAGCGATGCGTGATCAGCAGCTTCGGGTCGATCTTGTGAGAGCGCAGAATATTCAGCAGCATGGGAGTGCTGGCTGTGTCGACCAGCCGCGTCGTGATGGAAATGTTGCGGTCCCACAGGCTCTCCAGATGGAGATCGACCTTCTTTCCATGCACTCCGATATTGGCGATGGTGCCGCCAGGCGCGACGAGCTGCTCGCAGAGTTCGAATGTAGCCGGAACACCCACCGCCTCGATCGCGGTGTCGACCCCGCGCTTGCCGGTCATCTTCATGACCTTCTCGACGGCTTTGCCGTCGGCGCTATTGATGGCCGTCGTGGCGCCAAAGCGCTTGGCGATTGCAAGGCGATTGTCGTCGAGATCGATCATGATGATCTCGGCGGGCGAATAGAACTGCGCGGTGAGCAGGGCTGCGAGACCAATCGGCCCGGCGCCGACGATCGCCACCGTGCTTCCCGGCTCAACCTTGCCGTTGAGCACGCCGCACTCGAAGCCGGTCGGCAAGATATCGCTCAGCATCACCAGCGCCTCTTCGTCAGCGCCGTCGGGAATGGGGTAGAGGCTCGTCTCCGCGTAGGGAATGCGGACGAACTCGGCCTGTGTACCGTCGATCTTGTTGCCGAGGATCCAGCCGCCGGTGGTGCAATGGGAGAACATTTGCTTGCGGCAATATTCGCATTTGCCACAGGCGCTGATGCAGGAGATCAGCACGCGGTCTCCCGGCTTGAACGCCGTGACTGCCGACCCAACCTTGTCGATGATGCCGACGCCCTCATGACCGAGGATGCGGCCAGGCTCGCAAGTCGGGACGTCACCCTTGAGGATGTGCAGATCGGTTCCGCAGATCGTCGTTTTCGTAATCTTGACGATCGCATCCGTGGGCGCCGTAATTTCCGGCTTTGGATGATCTTCCAGGGCTTTCTTGCCCGGACCGCGATAAACGAGAGCTTTCATCGTTCCTGTTGCTGGGACTCGGGCGCGCGTTGCTGGCTTTGGCAGCGTTGTGACGCTCATGATCTTTCATCTTTCAGGTCAACTGGTCGACCAATGGGTTAGAAGCGTTGTGACGAATAGTTTTCGCGACCTCGAAAAGCGCCTCAGATGCTTGCGCACGAAATCAGCTTTGGCCGATGCAAGGCGTAGCTCAAGCACTGCATCTCGCAGAGCGTCGAGCCGGGTGGACTGCCGCATCGCTCGGCCCAGCGCCGATGGTTGACGTCGCGCAACGGAGCGCTTTGTTAAGGCTGATCGCTGGTCCGGGCTTCGCAGAGTTGGCTAGGGGGTCGATGTGCGGTTCAAAGCACATCGGTGAAGCTAAGGAGCGGTCATCCGGAAACGGCCCAAATGCGTCTCCGTTCCCTGCGTGAGGAATCATTCTTGGTCGATGAATGGCATCGCCCTTCGGCGACTGGGCATGCGTACGTCGCAAGAAGCGCTCGTAAAGGCCCAGCCAATCCGCGTGAAGTCGAGCGGTCAAGCAGGAAACGGGCGTGATCGAAAAATCCCTGTTCTCTTCCGCGTTAGCAGGGTGATTGCGGTTGAGACCGGTTCGCATCGGGAACAGACAGAAAGGCTCTGTCAGACAATGAAAAGCCCGGCAGTCGAGCCGTAAGTGGCTGATCTGCCGGGCTAATTTTGGTTGCGGGGGCAGGATTTGAACCTGCGACCTTCAGGTTATGAGCCTGACGAGCTACCGGGCTGCTCCACCCCGCGGAAACCGTTACGGCGCGGGGGCGTCCGCGCGGCGCGGCTTATGTAGCAAGGCCTTCCGCGCTTGGGAAGGGCGCAGCGCGCGCCCGGTCATGAAATCGTCGCGCCGTCACGCCGCGCTCGCGGCACCAACCAAACGGGGCGTCGACCGGCACGAGGATTCGTTAGATTGTGACAAAGGAGCGTCATAAAACCCACACATGGCCGAGAAACCCGCCGTGCGTCCAGATGTTGCGGTCGGCGACGGTCTCCGCGCCGTTGCGCGCGACGTCCTGTCGGAGGCACGCGCGGTCATCGAAGATCAGGCGCGCGGCGACGCGGAGGCGGTTCATGACTTCCGCAAGGCCATGAAGCGCTGGCGCGCGCTGCTACGCTTGCTCGAGCCGTTTCTCGGCGAGGACGCAAGGCGGCTGCGCGCGCAGGCGCGCGATCTTGCGCGGGAGCTTTCAGGCGCGCGCGATGCACAATCGGCAATCGAGGCGTTGGGCGATTTCGTCGAGGACAAGACCACGCCATTGTCGCCGCGGACAATCGCCTCCCTGCGCGGCCGGTTGGACGCGATCCGGGTCGGTGCCGAGACCGCCACCTTGACGCAAGCCATGCGCGCGCAGCTCCTGGTCGCGCTTCAAGCCGCCGAGGCCTCCGTAAGTGCTTGGCCGTTGGACGAAATCAGCTTCTCGGACCTGGCGCGCGAATTGACCGAAACCTATCGCGCCATGCGCGATGACGCGCCGCGCGCGGACTGGCGCAGCGTCGAGCCGGACGTGCTGCACGACCTGCGCAGCCGCGTCGTCGCGCATCGCTACCAGATGGAGCTCGTCGAACCGCTGTGGCCGAAGTTCGGCAAGCTGTGGGTCGCGGAGGCGCAACGGCTGCGCGATCGGCTCGGCGCGTTCCAGGATCTCTCGGTATTGCAAGGCTTTACGGCGCCGCATCAGGCGCTCGCGCCATGGCGCTCGCGTCTCACCCCGCTGATCAAGGCGCGTCAAGCCACGCACGCCAAGGCCGCGCAGCGCATGGCGGGGCGGCTGCTTGCCGAGCGGCCGCGCGCGTTCCGCCAGCGGATCGCGGCGCTGTGGAAAAGCAGCAAGCGCTAACTCTTTAACTCCGCAGCGATTTCCGCCCTTATCCTTTCGAGGACCGGGTCCCAGTCGGCGTCGGCCGCCTGGCGGAACAGCCGCGCCTGCGGATACCAGGGGCTCGTTTCGCCACTCAATCCCCAGCGCCAATCGGGCCAGAACGGCACCAGGAGCCATGTGGGTCGCCCCATCGCGGCGGCGAGGTGCGCGACCGCGGTGTCGACCGAGATGACCAGATCAAGGCTCGACGTGACCCCCGAGCAATCAGAAAGATCTCCGAACTCGGGCCCGAGCGACAGCATGTTCTGCGAACTTGCGATCTGTTCGCGCTCGCCCTCGCGCAGATCGCGCTGCAGGCCGACGAAGCTTATCCCCGGCGTGGACAACAGCGGCGCGAGCCGCGAAAACGCGATCGAGCGGTTGCGGTCGTTGATGTGCGAAGGGTTGCCGGCCCAGGCGAGCCCGACGCGCCGGCCCGGCAGCGCGTCGAGACGCGGCCGCCACTTGGCGATGCGATCCTGCGACGCGTGCAGATACGGAATGCCGGCCGGTACCGCGCCGAGCCCGGTCTTGAACGCAAGCGGCAGGCTGCCGAGCGGGCAATGCACGTCGAAGCCCGGCAGCGTCTCGCCGCGCGCGACGATCGCGCTCACGCCTTCGAGCGTGCCGAGCAAATCCCTCAATTCCTTCTGCACCTCCAGCACAACGGTCGCGCCGGCGCGCGCGAGCAGCGGCGCGTAGCGCACGAACTGGATCGTGTCGCCCAATCCCTGCTCGGCGTGCAGCAGGATGGTCTTGCGTCCGAGCGGATATTCGCCGAGCCAGAGCGGCTTGCCGTAGCTCGCGCGCGCGATGCCGGCGCGCTTCCAGCGCCACTCGTACTCGGCAAAGCCGGCCGCATAGTCGCCGAGCGTGAGGCGCGCGAGCGCCGCGTTGAAATGCGCGTCGGCATAATCCTTCTGCAACGCGATCGCTTGATTGTAGCCTGCGAGCGCGTCCGCGTGGCGGCCGAGCGCCTGCAGCGCGAGCCCGCGCGTCATCGCGCCTTCGGCATGCTGCGGGCTGAGCGCAAGCAGGCGATCGAAACCCGCAAGCGACTCCGCATAGCGTCCGGCTCGAAACAGCGCGTTGGCGCGGTTGAACGTCGCCCTCGCGTCCATCGGATAAGCCGCGAGCGCCAGATCGTACTCGCCGATCGCCTCCTCGGCGCGCCCGAGCGCGAGCAGCGCGTTGCCGCGATTGACGCGCGACGGCAGATGGCGCGGCTCGCGCGCGAGCACGCGATCGAAACAGGCGAGCGCCTCCTCGTTGCGCCCGAGATCGAGCAGCACGTTGCCGCGATTGACCAGCGCCTCGATATGGTCGGGCGCGAGCGCGAGCGCGCGGTCGAAGCTCGCGAGCGCGTCGTCGGGCCGCTTGAGCGCGCCGAGCACGAGGCCGAGATTGGCGTGCGCGTCGGCCGATTGCGGCGCGATCTTCAGCGCGGCCGTGATCAGGCGCAGCGCCTCGCCGGCCTTGCCGCCTTGCAGCTTGGCAAGCCCTGAGAGATGCAGCGCGTCGAACTGGTCGGGGAATGCCTTCAGGATACGCGCATAGAGCTTCTCGGCTTCCGCAAGCCGCCCCTGGCGATGCAGCGCGACAGCTTCTTCGAGCGCGGCCGCGCCCTGCTGAGGTGAGAGTTTCGACACGCTGCCGTGACTCGCCTGGTCGGATTGAATCCCGGCAGCCTTATAGACTGCTTTCCCGAACGGCGAACCCACAATGCGGCAGTCGACGGGCCCGACAGGCCGACCATGACTCAATTCGACCGCAAGCTCACAACATCGCCGTCACCGATAGTCCGTCCGTTTCGCCGCTGTGAGCGGACGTCCGCAGCGCCATGCGTTACGCCCGAGAAGGGCCAGGAGCGGGCGTCGATTTGATTACCCGCTCCAGAGGTGGCTGAATCGTGAGGCCACCATCCGGTCATAGGCAACCGGATGGGAAATCAGCCCGCTGGCTATGGCGAATTTGTTCAGACCTTCGATCGCTTCTGGCGAAATGTTTGCATCGTAGAAAGGCGCGTCGCGCGCGATCATATCGGCAATGAGCGGAGCCTCGTTCGGCGGGAACAGACGATTTCCGATTTGGGCGGCGAGCGAAGGCTCTTGTCTGAGCGCCTGCTGTGTTTTCACGATCGCGCGCACCACACCGGCAGCGATTTGCGGCTGCTCTTCGATCAGCCGCTCAGTCGTCGTCAGTGCCGCAAAGTTGTGGAACCGCGCTCCCGGCGGTCCATCGCCCCGGCGAAGATCGAGGTGGAGCTTTGCGATGCCGAGGCTCTCGCCGACCGCAACCCGCATGCCGTTGCCCCAATAAGCATCCGCAATGCCCTGCTCAATGGCATCGACACCGACGCGGCCCTTCCACCGTTGCGCTTTGTTTGTCGTGGGGCTCGAGACAATCCGCACGTTGTCCCGCTCGGGATCGATGCCCGATTCTGCCAACATGTAGCGAAGACCCATGGCGGGCCATGGCGTTGATGCCGAAATTCGCAGGCCCTTCACGGCCTCGACATCGCCCCGCTTGACGTCGAGATCGGCGCGAACCGCCATGAACCAGTAGGAGTATTGCGAGAGCGCGCACAGGAGCTTGGCGCCGTTCCAGGCCGGGAAGGCTCGGGCTGCGGCGTAGGCCGGACCACCAAGGAAATGCAATGCGCCGTCGCGCAGGCGGTCGGGTCCATTCTCGGCCGCGTAATCGAGAACGAGCTCCATGTCGATCCCTTCTTGCCGAAAGAATCCGAGCTCGGCCGCCGCAATCGCGACGAAATACGAGGGCGAATCCACGTCGGCAACCGCAAGTCGGAACATGCGACATGATCCTCTGGACCCGGGGCGTCAGGACATCGCGGTCAAAACGACCGGGAGACGGACGCTGAAGGCAACGTCAGTCCCCTTTGATCCCGGCGAACTGGACGACCTTGGCCCACTTCTCGGTATCGTCGGCGATGAGCTTGCCGAAATCGGCGGGCGAATTCGGCGCAAGCACGGTGGTGCCGAGAGCGGCAAAGCGCGCACGCAATCCAGGTTCGGCGAGAGCGGCCGCGACTTGCCTGTTGAGCGCGTCGATGATGTCGGGCGGCGTGCCCTTGGGTGCCACGAGGCCATGCCAGGCGCTGACCGCGAAGCCCGGCAGGAAATCGCCAATGGTCGGAATGCCGGGAAGCGCTTGGGAAGGCCTCGCGGTTGTTACCGCCAGGGCTCTCAGCGTGCCGGCTCTGATGTATTCAAGCGACGACAGGACCGGATCGAAGAGGACTTGCACCTGGCCTTGCATGAGATTCGTGAGGGCGCCCGCCGTGGATCCGCGATAGGCCACGTGAACCATGTCGACGCCGGCCATCATCTTGAACAGTTCGCCGGCAACATGATTTGGGCTTCCGATGCCGGCCGATGCGTAATTGATCTTGCCGGGATTGGACTTCGCGTAGGCGATGAATTCCGGGACCGTCTTGGCCGGAAATGACGGGTTGACCTCCATCACCAGCGCGGCGTCGATAATGCCCACGATCGGCGCGATATCGCGGATGAAATTGAAATTGAGCTTTTCGTAGACCGTCGCATTGATCGCGTTCGTCGCCGTAGCCATGAGGAGCGTATAGCCGTCCGCGGCCGCGCGGATGACCTCGCCGGTTGCGAGATTGGTGGCCGCGCCCGAACGGTTCTCGACGACGAATTGCTGACCAAGCCGATCCGACAGGGATTGGCCAATCAGACGCGCCACGACATCGGTCAGGCCACCGGGAGGAAAGCCGACGACGATGCGCACCGGCTTGGTCGGATAATTTTGCGCCCAGGCGAACCGTGGACCGGCAGGGGCCGCAAGGATCGCCCCGCTCGATTGCAGAAATCGACGACGGGACGGTTGGCGCGGAAGCGTCATTTGCGGCGGCATGATCGCGCTCCTCCGTGGGAAGGCGACGAGCTCCCGATCGTACTCACCCGATCAGGTTCAGTTGCAGTCTTAAATCGACAGTCCTATAGGAGGAACTCCTTATATGCCTCTGTCTCTATAGGATTATTCCTATGGCGAACAAGATCGACTGGGAAAGCCGGATCGGCCGACGATTGAAGCTGCGGGATCTGCACGTTTATTTCGCGGTCGTGCAGTGCGGCAGCATGACGAAGGCGGCGGCCCAGCTCGGGGTTTCCCAACCCACGGTGTCGGAGTCGATTGCGGACCTCGAGCACACATTCGGCGTGCGCCTCCTCGATCGACGGCCGCAGGGTGTCGAGCCGACGATGTACGGCAACGCCCTCCTCAAACGCGGCATCGCGGCGTTTGATGAGTTGAAGCAAAGCACGCGCGACATTGAATTCCTGGCCGATCCAACGGTCGGCGAATTGAGGATCGGGTGCGCCGAGTCAATTGCGGCCGCTGTACTCCCGACAATCATTCAACGTTTTGGTCAACAATATCCGCGCGTGGTCGTGCGCGTGGACGACGTGCCATCCACCGCGCTTGCCCTATTGCGTGATCGAAAACATGATCTCATCATCGCCCGCACCGTGCGGCCACTCAGCGATGAAGAGGATTTCAATGTAGAAATCCTCTTCAACGACCAACTGGTCGTGGCAGCTGACATCCGCTCTCGGTGGGTCCGCCGGCGCAAGATCGATCTCGCCGAGCTCATCGATGAGCCGTGGGTCCTGTCGCCGCCAGATACTTGGGCTTACATCCGTCTGGCCGAAGCTTTCCAAGCACGGGGGCTCGACATGCCGAAGGCCAGCTTTGTCACCTTGTCCGTGCACCTTCGCAACCAGTTGCTTGCTGATGGCCGCTTCATTTCGGCGTTCCCGAAGTCCATCGCCAACCGGTACTCGCAGAAAGTGTTGTCCGTCGATTTGCCGGTGCGGCCGTGGCCCGTGGTCGTGGTCACGCTGAAGAATCGGACATTGAGTCCAGTGGTCGAACGCTTCATGGAATGCGCCCGCAACGTCGTGAAATCGACGGCCGGCGGACCGCAGCCGCGAAAGGCATGAGCGACTGAAAATCGCGAACGCATTAAGGACCATTCGTTGTCCGCATGTGGGTCAATCGCGTCGGTTTCGCGATGTCCGCGATATGTCCGGTCTCCCCCCAACGGCAGTCGTCACGCGCCGTGAGCTGCGTCGGCCGACTGCGGCGCGATCTTGAGCGCGGCCGTGATCAGACGCAGCGCCTCGCCGGCCTTGCCGCCTTGCAGCTTGGCAAGCCCAAAGAGATGCAGCGCGTCGAACTGGTCGGGGAAGGCCTTCAGAATACGCCGGGCCACGAGTGCTGCTATGTGGTCCGGACCACCGACTGGCGCCCCCACAGTGTGCGATGGCTCGGCCCTGCTTCGCAGAGGTGCGCCATGTCTGAGCCTGATCCCGAGTACGAGCGAAAGCGTCAGCTTGAGTGCCTGCGTCTTGCATCCGACCTCAGGCAATTGGCGAAGGAAGATCTCGAACCGGGTCTGAAGGCACATTGTCTCCGGATGGCCGGTGCATGGACCGATCAGGCGGAAAAGACCTCTCCTCGCGCCGACGCGAACTATTTTCTCAACTGATTGACACGATGTCACAAACCTTCCCCAAAGCCCCGGCCGTCGTTCTGATCGTGGAGGACGACCCGCTGCAGCGGATGCTTGCCGTCAAACTCGTCGAGGATACAGGCTTCGTCGCGCTGGAGGCCTCCGATGCGGACGAAGCAGTTGCGCTGTTGGAGTCCCGTACCGACATTGCTCTGCTGCTCACGGGCATCAATATGCCCGGGAGTATGGATGGGCTGACACTGGCCCATGCCGTGCGAGACCGTTGGCCCCGCATAAGAATTCTCGTCGTTTCAGGCCAAGTTTGGCGGCAGCAACCCGACCTTCCACCGAACAGTCGCTTCCTCCCAAAGCCGTATGGGATCGAGGCAATGGTTGCGGATTTGCATTCGCTGGTCGGCTCTCCCGGACTTTGAGTACAGCCGTGTTCGAGGAGTGCGATTGAGCTATTTTGCTCATATTTCTTGCCGACAGGGCGCTACTCCTCACCTCATTGCGGTTTTCCCCGATTTGCATGTGCCAATTGCAACCGGCCTCGATCGACATGCCAATGCCCAAAGTGCCATCGGATCATCACCTGCGAACCAATCGATTGCTTGGCGCCTTGGAACCCGCCAGCCGCGAGCGTCTAACTCCTCATCTGGAGCCGATCGAGTTCAAGCTGGGTGATATGGTCTGCGATGCTGGCGGTCTCCTCAAGCACGCCTACTTTCCTCAGGGTTCGGTTCTCTCCCTGTTGACGGTTCTTGAGAATGGTGCGGCGATCGAAACCGCCAACATCGGACGCGAAGGCGCATTCGGCATCTTCGCCGCCATGTACAGTCGCGTCTCCTTCAACCGATGCATCGTGCAGCTCGAAGGCCATACGGTTCGATGCCCCATTGAGCTGCTGCAAACCGAATTCAAGAACAGCGAGCACGTGCGCGATCTCTTCGTGAGCTATTCGGAAACGCTGCTTTCGCAGGTCCAGCAGACTGTCGCCTGCAACTCGATGCACACGACGGAAGAGAGGATGTGCCGATGGCTCCTGATGATGCATGATCGGGCCGGAGGCGAAGCGCTCCCGTACACGCACGAATTTCTCTCGCACATCCTTGGCGCTAATCGGAAATCGGTGACGCTTGCGGCGCAGTCGATGCAGACGGCCGGTCTTATCAGCTACCGGCGCGGGACGATTCAGGTTCTCGATCGCGCCGGACTGGAGAAGGCCTCGTGCGAATGCTACGCCATCGTGAAGGAGCGCTTCGATGCGTTCCTGAACCCACCTTCAACAGCGGTGCAAGGCGACAATAAGGGTCGGAGCGAATAGCTCGAATAGAATTGAGAGCTTGGCGGTATGCCGCGCGCGATGCTGATCAAGGTGTCGCGCTGGCCAAGATCGTTCGTCTCATCAGCCCAACGCATACGATCGCGGGGCGGTCGCTGCTCAACTTCTGATTTCCGGGTTCTCGTGCAGAACCACATTCAACAAGGACTGATGGACTTCAATGCGGCCATTATAACTAATGAGCCCCAGTTCGCGGAATTTGTTCATAAAAAAGCTGACGCGAGACCGCGTCGTGCCGATGATCTCGGCAAGTGTCTCTTGGGTGATTTTCGCCGAGATCAGCTCCGGCTTAGCCTCCTTCCCAAAATTCGCAAGAAGGAGGAGTGTCCGTGCCAGCCGCTTCTCGCTTGAGTTAAACAGTTGATCAACCAGGTCCTCCTCAACACGGCTGTTTCGAGCCAGGAGGTACGAGATAAACAGCTCGGCAAACGCCGGCTCCTGGTGAATCACACTGACAATCTCTGCCTTCGGTATTCGTGTGATCTCGCATTCCGTTAGGGCAGCCACTGTTGCCAACCGCTGAGTCTGTCCGCTCAAACAACCTTCGCCGAAGAAACAGCCGGATTCCAGAACTGCGACCACCGCTTCTTTGCCCTGTTCGGACGTCACGGTGACCTTGGCTTTGCCTGTTCGAATGTAAAACACCGCATCCGCAGGATCGCCCTGCCGAAAAACAACTTGGTCCGTCTGGCTTCGGAATATGGTTCGTCCCCCGTTTATTTTCGATAGAAATGCTTGGGGATCGAACGGAAGCTTTTTGTTGTTGGTTTCCACGGCACACCCCGGGTTGCGTCTAAGAGTGCAACGTAATGCAGGACGCTCAAAGGGTCCCGGTACGGATGCGCGGGGGAGGCTGGACGCCTTGCGATGGCGTCTCAACCAGTTCGAAAACTACTCCGTTATTGAGCGCCCGTCGAGGCCCACACCGCGTCCGCACCCCACAACCAAGTGATTGCGCAGCCTGGCGAAGGTCTCATCCCAACTCGATCGGTGGTTGGGTGGATGGGAAACCTATCTCATCATTAGCCTCGAGCTCAAAGGTCTCCTTCGGGTCACTCGCGCCGATCCAGCGGTGTTCGCGACAGGTCCGCTCTTCCCTCAACAGCAG
>CAYZMR010000023.1:25073-26159 GCA_964479515.1 uncultured Hyphomicrobiales bacterium
CACTCGCGCCGATCCAGCGGTGTTCGCGACAGGTCCGCTCTTCCCTCAACAGCAGTCGTCATGCGCCGTGTGCGCCTCCGCCGACTGCGGCGCCATCTTCAGCGCGGCCGTGATCAGGCGCAGCACCTCACCGGCCTTGCCGCTTGGCAAGTCCTGAAAGATGCAGCGCGTCGAACTGGTCGGGGGATGCTTTCAGGATACGCGCGTACAGCGCGCCATGCGTTGCGTCCGAGACGGGCCGACCCTGCGCGTTGGCATCGGCGCCTCGCCGACTGGCGTCCAGCGACTTGCGAACGGCGGGGCGGCGAACCATGATGCGGCCAGGATCGGGCCCGAGCGAGGCCAGCACGCGTGGCCGATATTGTCGTCAGCCAGTGCAGCTCAGTCCGCGCGAGAGAAACGACAAGTCAGGTACCCACACCCAGCGATGAGCACACACCGCGCCAAACTGATTCCGTTGCGCGATTTCTTCAGGAACCCGGAACGATCCAGATTTCAGGTCTCGCCCGACGGCGGCAGCATTTCGTTCATGCAGCCCTACCAGAGCCGCATGAACGTGTTCGTGCAGCCGCGCGCGAGCGGAAAAGCCGTTCGCGTCACTAGCGAGACCGAGCGCGATGTGTGGGGATATTTCTGGAAGGGCTCAAACCGCATCGTCTATCTGAAAGACTTCAAGGGCGACGAGAATGTTCACGTGGTGGTCGTCGACGCCGACGGCAAGAATCTCGTCGACCTCACGCCGTTCGAGAAGGTGCGCGCCAACATCATTGACCCGCGTTTCGATCACGACGACGAACTGATCATCGAGCTGAACAAGCGCGACCCGACGGTCTTCGACGTCTACCGTGTCGATCTCAACACCAAGCAGCTCACGCTCATTGCGGAGAACCCGGGCAACGTGACCGGCTGGGTCACGGATCACACCGGATGCATCCGGCTTGGGCTCGTCACCGACGGCGTGAATGCCAGCGTGCTGCATCGGCCTGACGAGCACACTCCGTTCACGACGGTCATTACAACAAACTTCAAGGAGCAGATCGAACCGCTGTTTTTCGACTTCGATAACAAGCTCCTGTTCGCCTCCTC